>JAFHCF010000100.1:0-18059 GCA_048497495.1 Prosthecomicrobium sp. | reverse complement strand
GGCTGGTTTCGAGCCCTTTTTCTTGGGGGGAGGGAGGGGTTCACGCCACCTTGTGGCCGGTGAAGACGCCGTCCTCGGCCTCGTGCTTGACCAGGTTGCGCCCGCCCCGCTTGGCGGCGTAGAGGCAGATGTCGGCACGCTCGACGATCGACTGGGCGGTGTCGCCGCGCCGCCATTCGGCGACGCCGATCGAGATGGTGATTCGGCCGAGGTTCTCACCCGTCGACCGCTTCACCAGTTCCTTGGAGAAGACGGCTTCGCGGATGTGCTCCGCCACCACCACCGAATGCTGAAGGTCGGTGCGCGGCAACAGGACCGCGAATTCCTCGCCGCCGTAACGACAGGCGATGTCCTGCCCCTTGATGTTCTGCTTCACCGCCAGCCCGACGAGGCGCAGCACCTGGTCGCCGGTCTGATGACCGAAGGTGTCGTTGAACTTCTTGAAGTGGTCGATGTCGGTGAACAGCAGCGAGAAGGGAACCTCGGTCTGCTGCGCTTCGGCGATCAGACGATCGAGCGACTGCTCGAAATGCTTGCGGTTGGCGAGCGTCGTCAGATCGTCGACCAGACTCTCGTAGCGGATCGCCTCCAGGCTCTCCTGCAACTCGGATATCTGCCGGCGCGATTCGGATAGTTGGTGCTCGAGTTCGCGGTTGATCTGTTCGGTATCGTGCGTCGCTTCGATCAGGCCTTGGACGATGGTCTCCACGGCCCCCGATTCGGTGGCGCCGGTGAGGGCGGCGCGGGCTTCGCCGAGCGAAGTCGAATAGGTCGAGGTCGAGGCCATCTGGGTCGCCAACATGCCGGCGACGCCGTTGATCTCTTCGCTCAATCGCCCGCCGACCTCGTCGATCCGCTCGCCGATCCGCGTCGGCGCGATGTACTGATCGTAGATCTTGTTGACTTCGGCCGGCGTGATCTTACCGCGCTGACGGATGATGTCGTTGATCGACTTGTTGAGAGCGTGATTGAACCCGGCGGAGTAGGTGTACCAGAGCTCGTAATTGCGCGGATAGGCGGGGATTTCATTCTTGCGCAGATGCCCGACGGCGTTCTCGCCGTAGACGATGGTGCGCTTGAAGTCGTCCCGTTCGCTCATGTCGCCGTCCCCACATGTCGCGTCGCGCGCCGAGGCGCATGGCACAGCCGATCTCCCTTCGGCTTAACTTCCAAAGTGTCAGCAATAATTTAACCTAAGGTAAAGGGGCGTGACGCCGATCTGTCCGATGTCTGGTTTGTATCCAAAAAACCGGCATTCTCGTCATGAATCGCCGTCACGAAACGAACAGCGGCGTCACGAGGTGACGCCGCTGTGGCAATTTTACCCAATGTTTCAGTGACTTGAGATTGTCGCGGAGGTCAGCTCACACTTTTGGTGGTACGGACCGGGCGCAGCAGAAATGCCGGAACATGATCGCCGAGACCGACGGTCGGCGCGTCGTCGCGGTCATCGTCACGGCGCGGCCGCGGCGCGAGGCGATCACCGGCGCGCACCGGCGCGAGATCGCCGCCGGATCGTACCGGGCCATTGCCGCCGGATCGCGCCGGAGCGCCGTTGCCGCCGGCTCGCGCCGGACGAGCGTCGCGCGGCGGCCGCGCGGACTGGGTCCGCTCCGGTGCCGCCACGTCGCGGGTCTCGGCTTCGGCGGCCTGTTCGGGGCGCGGCGGGCGCGCGGCCCGGGCGGGCCTGGCCTCGGTCTCCACGCCCGTGTCGCGGCCACGGCCGCCACGGCCACGGTCGCCGCCGCGCTCGGAGCGTCCACCCCGTTCGGAGCGTCCGCCCCGCTCGGAGCGTTCACCGCGTCCGCCGCGTTCGTGGCGGGCGGGGTGATCCTCGTGCGGCAATTCGGAGACGTGCGGACCCGACCAGGCGATCGGCTCGCCGATCAGCTTCTCGATCGCGGAGAGATGCTTGACGTCGAGATCGGTGGCGATCGAGATCGCCACACCCGAGCGTCCGGCGCGACCGGTGCGGCCGATGCGATGGACGTAGTCCTCGGCATGGACGGGGACGTCGTAGTTGAAGACGTGGCTGACGTCGGGGATGTCGAGACCACGCGCCGCGACGTCCGATGCGACGAGCAGCGTCAGCTTGTTGCCGCGGAAGCCCTCGAGCATCGCGGTCCGCGCCCGCTGATCCATGTCGCCATGGAGCGCGCCGACCGAGAAGCCGTGCTTCTCCAGGCTGCGGAACACCACTTGCACGTCGCGCTTGCGGTTGCAGAAGATGATGGCGTTCTTCAGATCCTCGGCCGCGCGGATGAGGTCGCGCAGCACGTTGCGCTTGTCGTGCGGCTCGCGGCCCGAGGCGACCAGGTTCTGCGTCACCGTCTTGGTCACCGAGGCCGGCTTGGTCGCTTCGATGCGGACGGGATTACGCAGGAACAGGTCGGCGAGGCGCTGGATCTCCGGCGGCATGGTCGCCGAGAACATCAGCGTCTGCCGCGACGGCGGGATCATCTTGCAGATCTTCTCGATGTCGGGGATGAACCCCATGTCGAGCATGCGGTCGGCCTCGTCGATCACCAGGATCTCGACGCCCGACATCAGCAGGCGGCCGCGGCCGAAGAGATCGAGCAGGCGCCCGGGCGTGGCGATCAACACGTCGACGCCGCGATCGAGCTTCTTCAACTGTTCGTCGAAGGAGACGCCGCCGATCAGCAGGGCGACGTTGAGCTTGTGGTTGATGCCGTACTTGACGAAGTTCTCCTCGACCTGCGCGGCGAGTTCGCGCGTCGGTTCGAGAATCAGGGTGCGCGGCATGCGCGCCCGGGCCCGGCCGTTCTCGAGCCGGGTCAACATCGGCAACACGAAGGCGGCGGTCTTGCCCGTACCGGTCTGGGCGATGCCGCAGACGTCCTTCATCTCCAGGACGATCGGGATCGCCTTTTCCTGGATCGGGGTCGGGGTGGTATAGCCGGCCGCTTCGACGGCCGTGAGGACTTTGTCGGACAGTCCGAGGGTGGTGAAGGTCATTCGTTTCCGTGACTGCCGCGCTTGGAGGCGCCCGCCTGCGACGACCCTCGAACGGGGGCGCCTCGACAGGGCATGCGCCACTCGCGCGCAGAATCTTTTTGCAATGCGAGATCTCGTAGGGCAAATAGAACAAGCATGTGGGAAAGTCAACGCCGACGGGCGAATCGAATTGTCTTGTAAGAGATTTATCGTTGATCGCACAAGAATGTGGGGCTGCTGGAGCGCGACCCTCGGAGCGCGTGACGATGCGGTCGAGATCCGCCCCCGGACCATCTGAACCGAGGATCACCTTTCCGCCCGAAATCGCGGGCGACGCCCGCCGAGCCGCCGCTCGCCTCGCGACCTCGCCGCCGGTCGACCGGCATCGTCGTCCGGGGCGGGCTCGAAAAGGACACGGAAGGCGAGAAGAAGGCTTATTGCAGGTTGCGGTTTCGCGGCCGACGCACCATGATCAGAGCAACCTCCGGTAGGGGAGTGCTGAGGTGCGACGGCAAGCCTTCGACGACGACGACGACGTGGCGCCGCGCGCCGGGCCGGCGATGGGCGAGGCGAGCCGTGCCGCCTGGTTGCGCCTGATTCGTTCGGAGAACGTCGGCCCGATCACCTTTCGCGAGCTGATCAACCATTTCGGTTCCGCCGTCGCCGCCCTGGATGCCTTGCCCGAGCTCGCCCGGCGCGGCGGCGCCCGCGCCCGCATCCGCATCGCCTCCGAGGCCGAGGTCGCCCGCGAACAGGCGGTGGCCGCCGCCTGCGGCGCCCGCTTCGTCGCCATGGGCGAGGCCGATTATCCCGCCCACCTCCTGACCATCGAGGGGCCGCCGCCGCTTCTCGCGGTGAAGGGCGGGCCGGGGGTCTGTCGCCGCCATGCGGTGGGGATCGTCGGCGCCCGCAACGCCTCGCTCGCCGGCCGCAAGATGGCGGCGGTGATGGCGCGCGGTCTCGGCGAGGCCGGCTTCGTCACCGTCTCCGGGCTGGCGCGCGGCATCGACGCGGCCGCCCACGAGGCGAGCCTCGACACCGGCACCATCGCGGTCTTCGCCGGCGGTCTCGATCGGCTCTATCCGCCGGAGAACGCCGGCCTCGCCGCCCGCATCGTCGAGACCGGCGGCGCGCTGGTCTCCGAGATGCCCTTCGGCTGGGAGCCCCGCGCCCGCGATTTTCCCCGTCGCAATCGGCTGATCTCGGGCATCGCCCTGGGCGTCGTGGTGATCGAGGCGGCGGCGCGTTCCGGCTCGCTCCACACCGCCCGCTTCGCCGCCGAACAGGGCCGCGAGGTCTTCGCGGTTCCCGGCTCGCCGCTCGATCCGCGCGCCGAGGGCACCAACGATCTCATTCGCCACGGCGCCACCCTGGTGGCGAGCGCCGCCCATGTGGTCGAGGGCCTGACGCCGATCATCGGCCGCCGGGTCGACGCCCCCGACTTCCAGGCGCCGCGTCCCGACGATTTCGACCGCCCGCTCGACGCCTCAGACGACGCCCGCCGCGTGATCCTCGAAGCGCTCGGACCGACCCCGGTGACCATGGACGAGATCCTGCGGGCGACCGGCGTCGGCGCCGGCGAACTGCATCTCGTGCTGATGGAACTGACGCTCGCCGGCCGCCTGGAGCGTCAGCCCGGCGGGCGCGTCGCCCTGGTGATGTGACGTGGGGCGAGGGCGCTCAGCCGGCTCACGATCCCGGCTGCGCCGCCTCGGCGGCGGCCGACGCGACGGCGTCGATCTCGGCCGCGGGATCGCCGTCGGGGAAGGACGCCTCGCGGGCGCCTGGGGGGACTTCGGCCGGATAGGGGCGGACCCGCATCTCCTCGATCGCCACCAGATCCGGCGGCGGCTCCGGCTTGACGATCAGCCGATCGATGTTCTCGATCAGATGTGGCTCGCACAACACCGCCATGCGTTCCTTCGGCCCGAGCCAGGCGAGGACTTCGGCGAAATTGGTCGCCTCGTCGATCTTGGCGGCGGCCATCACCGGATCGAATTCAGGCTTGCCGCGCGCCCTGAGCGGCACCGGCAGATGCAGGCGGGCATGGACGGCACGGGCGATCGGGTTCTCCACCACCGCGGAGAGCCCGTCCTCGACCTCCGGCAATTCCGCTTCGGCCGACAGTTGGGCCTCGCGGGCGGCACCGATGACCGCCGGCGGCGCGGTCTCCTCGGGGATCAGCAGCAGCCGGGCCTTCTTCAATCCGAGCCCGGCGGCGAGCGACCCCGACGCCCAGGAGATCGGCACCGCCATGGCGAGACCGATCAGGGTCGGCGCCATCCAGGCCAGGATCGCCGGCGAGATGACGTAGGCCGCCAGCGACATGAAGACACCGATGGTGGCGTGTTGCCAGTGGTGGCGGATCACCTCGGCCAGCGGAATGCCGCCGTCGTCGCGGCGCTGGGTCTTCCAACCCGAATCACGCCCGAGCAGGATCTCGGCGACGTGGCGCGACTGAAGCAGCATCATCACCGGGGCGACCAGCGCCGAGATCAGCGTCTCCAGCACCATCCCGACCACGATCGCCGACCCGCCGCCGCACTTGCGGCGCAGCTCCGGCCGCAGGATCGTCTCGATCACCCCGAGCACCTTGGGCAGCAGCAACACCCCCATGGTGACGATGAAGAGCTGCAGCGCGCGCTCGGAATCGAAGCGCGGCCAGGCCGGATAGAGCGAGAATTCCTTGGAGAAATATTCCGGCCGGATGAACTTCGCCTGCAACGCCAGCGCCAAGCCGACCATCAGCAGCATCAGCCAGATCGGCGAGGCGAGGTAGCTCATGATGCCGGTGGCGAAGTGGACGCGCGACGGCCAGGCCAGGCCCCGCGTCGTGATCACCGCCATGTGCTGGAGATTGCCCTGGGCCCAGCGCCGATCGCGCATGGCGACGTCGAGCAGCGACGGTGGGCTCTCCTCGTAGGAGCCGCCGAGCCACGGCACCATGTAGACGCCCCAGCCGGCGCGCCGGATCAACGCCGCCTCGACGAAGTCGTGGCTCATGATGTGGCCGCCGAAGGGCTTGCGCCCCGGCAGTTCCGGCAGGCCGCAGGCCTCGGCGAAGGCGGAGGTGCGGATGATGGCGTTGTGGCCCCAGTAGTTGCCGTCCCGCCCCGACCACACCGCCAGCCCGCGCGCGATCACCGGCCCGTAGACCTTGCCGGCGAACTGTTGCAGACGGGCGAAGAGCGTGTTGCGGTTGGCGATCACCGGCAGCGTCTGGATGATGCCGGCCCGCGCGTCGTCCTCCATCAGGAGCGCCAGGGTGATCAGCGTCTCGCCCTGCATCAGGCTGTCGGCGTCGAGCACCAGCATGTGGTCGTAGCGCCCGCCCCAGCGCCGGACGAAGTCGGCGACGTTGCCGGCCTTGCGGGCGACGTTCTTGTGGCGGCGGCGATACCACACCGCCATGCGGGTCCCGAGGCGGTGGCGCAGGCGGTCGATCGCCAGTTCCTCCTCCACCCAGGCCGTCTGGTCGGTGGTGTCGGAACACACGAAGATCTCGAAGTGCTCACCCTCGCCGAGCCCGATCACCGCCTCGGCCATCACCTCGAGCGCGCCGATGGTGCGTGCCGGGTTCTCGTTGTAGACCGGCATCAGCAGGGCGGTGCGGGTGGTCAGACGCCGATCGACGTGGCGCACCTTCGAGCGCTCGAAGAAGCCGGCGAAGAAGCCGGCGATGCCGCTCGCCGCCGACAGGGCGATCCACGAGAAGGTGAGGGCGAAGAAGACGATCAGCGGCCATTCCAGGCCGACGATGCCGCCGGCCGAGACCACGCCGACCATCTCGCGCACGCCGTAGGCGGCGATGGCGCCGCCGAGGCCGAAGACGAACAGGCGGATCAGCCGGAGCCAGATCGAGGGCCGGCCGTCGACCACCGTCGGGCGCGGCCCGTCCCAGCGGTCGAGCCGCTGGACCGGCATGTCGAGGGGCGCCTCGGGCGGAACCGGCCCGAGGGAATCGAGATCGACGGCGGCGGCGACGTCCGAATTCGAGGCGGCGTCCGAGCGTTCGAGGGAGGCGATCCGGTTCACGCGGCAACCCATCGATAGAGCCAAGTTTCGCTGACCGGCTTGGTGCCGTCGGTCAATTGTACTCTGAGTTCGCAGAGCGCGGCACCCTTCGGATCGAGATCGAAGGTGACCCGGTAGCCGCCGGTCACCGGATTGGGGCGCAGCATCGGCGCCACCAGCCGTCCGGCGGAGGCGCCGGCGGCGAGCTTGATCTCGGCGATCGGCGGCATCGGGCCGACGAAGTCGATGGCGTAGCGCCGCCAGTTGCCCTCCGCGCCCTTGCCTTCGCGGCTGCCGGAGACACGGCCGATGTCGGTCGGCGCGACCCCCCCGGCGGTCCAGCGCAGGCGATAGGCGGCGCCGAATTCCTGGCCCGCCGGCAGCCTGGCGCGGGGGCGCCAATAGGCCGTGATGTTCTCGTGGATCTCGCTCTCCGACGGGATCTCGACCAACACCACCGAGCCTTTGCCCCAGTCGCCGACCGGTTCCACCCAGGCGGAGGGTCGGAGGTCGTAGCGATGCTCGAGATCCTGGAACTCCCCGAAACCGCGTGCCCGTTGGGCGAGGCCGAAGGCGAGCGGATTCTCGTCGCCGAAGACGGAGATCTGCAGGTTGCGCGGATTGGCGAGCGGCCGCCACAGGCGTTCACCGAGGCCGGTCGTCACCGCCAACCCGTCCGAAAGATGCACGGCCGGGCGAATGTCGTCGAAGGCGGTGCGGCCGATGGCGCCGTAGAGGAACATCGAGTTGAGCGCGCCGAGCCCGACGTGACCGAGGTCCTCGCGCGGATAGATCGTCAGTTCGACGTCGATCGTCGTCTCGTCGTCGGAGCGCACGGTGAAACGATAGGCCCCGGTCACCGAACGGCTGTCGAGCAGCGCGTAGAGGCGGATGGTCTGGGCGTTCAGTTCCGGCTTCTCGACGTAGAATCGGCTGAAGTAGGGGAACTCCTCGCCGTCCGGCTCGGCGGTGTTGATCGCCAGGCCGCGCGCCGTCAGGCCGTAGATCTGGTCGCGGGCGATCGACTTGAAGTAGCTGGCGCCCTGAAAGACGGCGAACTCCTGCCAGCGGTCGCCCTCGCGCGGCCGCCTCAGCTTGAGCCCCGAGAACGGCAGGGTGACGCCTTCCTCCGGCGCGGTGACGCTCGATCCCCAGTCGAAACGTTCGCGGTCGAAGGCGATCGGCAACGCCCGCCCGTCGTCGATCAGGTAGAGATCCACCGGTGCGCGGTAGACGAAACCACCGGGCAGCGGCTCCAGACGAAACCCGCGCTTTTCATCGCGCCAGATCATCTGGTCCCGCTTCCAGCGGATGTCGCGATACTGTTCGTGACTGATGTCGACGAAGCGCTGCGGCACGGTCACCGGCGTGGACGCCCGCGGCTTGGTCGCCAGCCGTCGCGCCTCCTCCTTGAGCCCGGCATAGGAAAAGGCCGTTCCCGGTTTCGGGTCCGCCTCGCCGGCCGGCTGCTGCGCCGCCGCGGACCGCGCGTGACCCGACAGGCCGAGCGCTGCGGCGAGAGCCAGGGACGAGGAGAGGAAGTCGCGGCGATCCATGAGCGAGGTCCGTCGGCCGAAGCATGGCCGGAATTGCGGCAGTGGACCGAAGCGGCCGGTCAGGGATCCTCATCGGCGCACGAAAAACCGAAGGCGCGAACCACGGGCGGGTTCCGCGACCTCGGACGATGTTCGGACCATAGCTCATTCATGAGACCGGTCAATGACTTCTCTTCCGTCCTCGGGGCATTCCCGAGGCGCCGCGAAGCGGTGACGGCGCGCCCGCGAGGGGGCTCCGTCGGCGCATCGCCGGCCGTTCTCGCCGATCCCTCGAACCGCGGCGCGTCCCTCGGGCATCGGCGCGCGGCGGCAATCGGTCTCAGGCTCGCATCCGGGCGACGAACCCTTCGACCTCGAGACGCAGCCGATCGGCGACCTCGGTCAGGTCGTCGGAGCCGCGGACCATGGTGCCGGCCGCCTCGGTGGTCTCGCGCGTCGACTGGTCGACCGAGGAGATGTTGGAGCGCACGTCCCGGGTGCCTCTCGCGGCTTCGTCGATGGAGCGGGAGATCTCGCGGGTGGCGGAGGCCTGTTCGTCGACCGCGACGATGATCGACTGGGAGATCCGGGTGATCTCGTCGACGGTCGTGGTGATGTCGCGGATCGCCGACACCGCCTCGTCGGTGACGTTCTGGACGGTGGCGATCTGCTGGGCGATCTCCTCGGTCGCCTTGGAGGTCTGGGCCGCGAGGAGCTTCACTTCCTGCGCCACCACCGCGAATCCGCGTCCGGCGTCGCCGGCGCGCGCCGCCTCGATCGTCGCGTTGAGCGCCAGGAGATTGGTCTGCGCCGCGATCGCGTTGATCAGATCGACGATCTCGCCGATCCGCTGGGTGGCCTCCGAGAGGTCCTGGACGATGGCGTTGGTGCGCTCGGCCTGGCGCACCGCCGTGGCCGAGACGGCGCCGGCGTGATGCATCTGTCGGCCGACCTCGTCGATGGCGCCGGTGAGTTCCTCCGTCGCCGCCGCCACTGTGGCGACGTTGTCGCTGGCGACCGACGCGGCCTGCGACACCGATCCGGCGCGCCCGGCCGTGGTGTGGGCGATGTCGTCGACCCGGCGGGCGGTGCCGCCGATCGCCTCGGCGACCCGGCCGACGGTCTCCACCACCGTCGACACGGTGGCGGCGAAAGTGTCGGCGAGCGCCCGCCGCTCGCGCCGTCGCTCGGCCTCCCTGCGCGCATCCTCCGCCGCGCGCTCCGCCTGTAGCGCCTCGCGTTGTTCGATCGCCTCGCGGAACACGTCGGTGGCGCGCGCCATGCGGCCGATCTCGGTGCGCGAGACGACATGGGGAACCACGACGCCGCGTCGTCCCGAGGTCAGCGCTTCCATCACCCCGGTGAGGGAAGCGATCGGATGGACCACGAAGCGCAGGAAGGCGAAGGCGCCGAGGAAAAGCGCCAGGGTCGCCAGCGCCGCCGCCGCCATGTTGGTCGATGCCGTGTCGGAAATGGAGGCCTCGACCCCCTTCAGCTCCGAGGCGATGCCGCCGATCCGTTCGTCGATCAATGCGTCACGGATCCTCAGGAGGGTCTCGAGCTGTTGGTCGAGCGCGTCGCAGCGCCCGTCGAAATCGGCCATCATCTGGTTTCCGGCGGACGGCCCCTCGGCGACATAGGCCTCGGCCATCTTCCGCCCGGCCTCATAGAAGGCGGCGAAAGACTTGGCGACGGCGTCGAGCCCCGCCACCAGATCGGAGCGACCGAGCTCGGCGGCGATGGCCCGCGCCTCGGCGCTGTCCGCGGCGAAGCGGACCGCGAACTTCTCGGCTTCGGCAAATCCGTCGTCGAGCCCGTCTCGGCCACGCGTCGCCGAAATGTCCGTGAGGAACTGCTGGACCTGGATCGTGTCGATCTGAATGTTCTTGATCAGCGTCCCGAGTGGAACCACCTGCGACTTCAACCCATCGAAATGCGTTTGAACCTGATGCGTGCTCTCGAGGCTCGTGAACTTCGCCCGCATGATGATGCCGATCGTCGCCAGATTGAGAGCGATGAGCAAGGTGACGCCGACGATGGCTTGTGTTCGCAATGAGAAGGACATCTATCTTCTCCGACCTCAGTAATTACACCAAGGTGCCGGCTCGCTGATTAACAAATTGAAAATATAAACCGAGGAATGCGTGAAATTCTGGATACGAACGCTGCTCGCGGGATATCTCTATCGATTGCTTCATTGTCATTACGCTACGTCATACAAAGAAACGAGAATTCGGAATCGATGGTCCCACGCCGCCGGATGCCGTCTCGGCGCGATCGGCGCGAATCGAGATCGGCGGCGCGCGCCGATCCCTGCGACACGCGGGACCGCCATTCCGCCCGAGGGGTGCGTTTCGTCTCGGCTCGGATAGAGTGGCGACATGCGCCGCGCCGCCCGTCCCGCACGGGCCGTCCGGCGGTCGTCCAGCCCGAGGGAGCCCCACCCGTGACCCATGCGCCGAATTCGCCGGAAGCCCGCGACATCGCCCACCATCTCCACGCCTATACCGACGCCCGGCGTCATCAGGAGACCGGACCTCTGGTGATGGAGCGCGGCGACGGCATCTATGTCGAGGACATTCACGGTCGCCGCTACATCGAGGCGATGGCCGGCCTGTGGAGCGTCGGCGTCGGCTTCTCGGAGGCGCGGTTGGTGGAGGCGGCGGCGCGCCAGATGCGGCAACTGCCGTTCTACCACACCTTCGGCCACAAATCGCACGGGCCGGTGATCGATCTCGCCGAGAAGCTGGTGTCGATCGCCCCGGTGCCGATGTCGAAGGTGTTCTTCACCAACTCCGGCTCGGAAGCCAACGACACGGTGATGAAGCTGCTGCGCTATCGCTCCAATGCGCTCGGCGAACCGGCGCGCAAGAAGTTCATCTCGCGCCAGCGCGCCTATCACGGCGTCACCATCGCCTCCGCCAGCCTCACCGGCCTTCCCAACAACCACCGTTCCTTCGATCTGCCGATCGACGGCGTCCTCCACACCTCGAGCCCGCATTACTGGCGCGAGATGCAGGCGAACGAGACCGAGGAGGCCTTCGCCACCCGGCTCGCCGGCGATCTCGAGGCGCTGATCCTCGCGGAGGGCGCCGAGACCATCGCCGCCTTCTTCGCCGAGCCGGTGATGGGGGCGGGCGGCGTCATCGTGCCGCCGGCGACCTACTGGGAGAAGATCCAGGCGGTGTTGGCGAAATACGGCATCCTGCTGGTCGCCGACGAGGTGATCTGCGGTTTCGGCCGCACCGGCGCCATGTGGGGCTCGACCACCTGTGGCATGACCCCCGACGTGGTGGTCTGCTCCAAGCAACTGTCCTCGTCCTACCTGCCGATCTCCGCGCTGATGATCAACGAGCGCGTCTTCGAGCCGATCGCCGACGAATCGAACCGCATCGGCACCCTCGGCCACGGCTTCACCGCCGGCGGTCACCCGGTCGCGGCGGCGGTGGCGCTGGAGAACCTGGCGATCATCGAGGAACGCGACCTGGTGGCCAACGCCCGCGACGTCGGCGCCCACATGCAGGCGCGGCTGCGCGCCCTCGCCGATCACCCGCTCGTCGGCGAGGTGCGCGGCGTCGCCCTGATCGGCGCGGTCGAACTGGTCGTCGACGTGGCGGCGAAGAAGGCCCTCGACCCGGTCGGCAAGCTCGGCGGCATGGTCGCCGGCATCCTCCAGGAACACGGCGTCATCGGCCGCGCCATGGGCGACGCGCTCGCCTTCTGCCCGCCGATGATCATCAATGCCCCGCAGGTCGACGCCATGGTCGACGCCTTCGAGGCGAGCCTCGACGAGGCGAAGACCCGGTTGGGGATGTGACGCCGCGCCCGTTTCGGCCGGATCGAAGAGGTCCGGCCGGAGGGACCTCGCGCCCGCGCGCGCCACCCGCCTCAGCGGCTGACGCCCGCCACCTCGCGGTAGACCGCGAGGATGCGTTCGGCGATCGCCCCCCAGGCGAAGTCGGCGGAGCGCGTCGTCGCCGCGACGGCCGTCGCGCGGTGGAGATCGTCGTCGCCGAGCAGCCGGACGAGGTGGGCGGTCATGGCGGCGACGTCGCCGTATTCGATCAGGAACCCGGCGCGGCTCGCCCCGATCACGTCGGGAATGCCGCCGACCCGCGTCGCGACGATCGGCAGCCCCGCCGCCATCGCCTCGCACAGGGCGATGCCCTGGCTCTCCTCCTGGGAATGGAGCGCGAAGACGCGGGCTCGCTTCAAGGCCGCCAGGACCTCGCGGCGCGGCAGGTCCACCCGCAGTTCGACGTGATCCGCCAGTCCGAGTTCGTCGACCAATGCCCTCAGTTCGGCGAGATGACGCGGATCGGCGACGGCGCCGACGACGAGCAGGCGCGCTCCCGGCACGGCGCGCGCCACTTCGGCGAAGGCGCGGATGGTCAGAGCGTGGCCTTTGCGCGGATGGATCACGCCGAGCGAGATCACCACAGGCGCGCCACGGTCGGGATTGCGGGCCGCCGCCATCTCGCCGGGGAAGATCCCCTGCGGAATCACCTGGGGCGGCACCCCGGCATGCTCGGCGACTTCACGCGCCACATAGACGGTGTCGACGATGATGCGCGGCGAGAGCTTCAACTGCAGCCGCTCGCAGCCGGCATAGAGCGCCCAGCGCGCCCAGGGCTTGAAGCCGGGCTCGCGCCGTCGCGCGTCGCGCATCTCCTTCCCGGTGATGCCGTGCATCGTCCACACCACGGGTATCTTGCGCAGACGCGCCACGACCAGCACCGCCGCCTGGACGAGGCCGGTGCCGTGGAGATGGACCACCGGATGTCGCGCCGCGCCGATCGCCCGCAGGATCGTCGGCAGCCGCAGGATCGACGAGACCAGGAAACGGTAGGGCGTATCGAGGAAGGTGACCTCGACGCCGGCGACCGTATCTCGGCGCACCCCGACCATCGGGCGGCCGGGTGTCGCCATGACGCGCAGGTCCACTTCGGCCGGGCGGTCGCGCAATTCGCAGCCGAGCCCGTAGAGCGATGCCTGCACGCCGCCTTCGATCCGCGCCGGGTCGGACGGGAAGGGGCCGATCATGACCACGTCGAGGGGAGGCATTTCTGTCCTGAAGCGCCGCCATGCCGGGTGCGCCCATCGCGCCGGCGAGCGGTGAGGAGCGCGTCGAGACCAGATTCGTGGTTCATCGATCCCCGCCCGGATCGACGTCGTCGCCAGTCACGACAATTCTAGTGCGGTCACACTGGCATTGGAATGGTGGCGAAATTATTCATCGGCGCGAGCATCCCCTTGCGACTTTGGGCGACCGAGACGTGGCGGCGGCGATGTCCGGCGGCCGCGGGACGGTCGGGCGATGGTCTCGCCGTCGCGCAGGATCAGGCTCTCTCCGGGGGCGAGATCGCGCCATTCCTCGTCGCGCGTCAAAGGTCGGGTCGCCACCACCGTGACGACGTCGTTCGGCGTCGTCTCCGCCGCGAAGTCGACCTGGACGTCGTCGTCGATCAGCGTCGCCTTGCCGAAGGGCGCCCGCCGGGTGATCACCGACAGGCGCTTGCCGCAATGGGCGTAGAGCGAGCGCCCGTCGCTCATCAGCACGTTGAAGACGCCGAGTTCGGCGAGCCGCGAAAAGAGCCCGGGCAGCGTCGCGTCGAGACGCGCCGGCGAGGGCAGGCGCGACCACCGCGCCTCGAGTTCCCCCATCAGCCAGCAGAAGGCATGCTCGCTGTCGGTCGTGCCGATCGGGCGAAAGCGGCCGAGCGCCAGCTTCTTGACGCCCTTCAATTGGCCGTTGTGGGCGAAGGTCCAGGCCCGACCCCACAATTCGCGGGTGAAGGGATGGGTGTTCTCGAGCGCCACGCGGCCGCGATTGGCCCGCCGCACATGGGCGATCACCACCCGGCTCTCGATCGGATAGGCCCGGAGCAGCCGGGCGATGTCGGACCGCGCCGAGGCCTCCGGGTCGTGAAACGAGCGGCAGCCGCGATCCTCGTAGAAGGCGATGCCCCAGCCGTCGCTGTGCGGCCCGGTCGCGCCGCCGCGCCGCGCCAGCCCCGCGAAGGAGAAGCGGATGTCGGTGGGCACATTGGCGCTCATGCCGAGGAGTTCGCACATCGGATCGAGATCCACGTGGGGAGGCGGGCGGTCGCCGAGGTCCACCCTAGAGCATGTCCGCGAGGAAGAGAATCGGCGCGAGCGAAGACCTTCGGCCAGATCAACCGACGACGAGGTTGGTCGGCCGGCCGGCGACGAAATTCTCGATGTTGTCGATCATCTGATCGGCGAGGCGCTGCTGCGCCTCGGTCGAGGCCCAGGCGGTGTGCGGGGTGACGATGACGTTGCGCCGGCTCGCCAACCGCATGATCGTCGACCCGGCCGGCGGCGGTTCCGGCAGCGTCACGTCGAGACCGGCGCCACCGACGAGACCCTGGTCGAGGGCGCGTTCCAGGTCTTCCTCGTCGACGAGGCCGCCGCGCGCCGTGTTGACGACGATCGGCCGCCGGGTCGTCCGCCGGAACTCCGCCATCGCCACCATGCCGCGCGTCTCCGGCGTCAGCGGGCAATGAAAGGTGAGAACGTCGGACGTCGCGATCACCTCGTCGAAGCTCATATGACCGGGTCGGGCCTCGGTCGCGCCCTTGCGGTCGGAGAACACCACGTCCATGCCGAAGGCCCGACCGATCTCGCCGACGCGGGTGCCGAGCGACCCGGAACCGAAGATGCCGAGCCGGCGTCCGGCAAGATCGATGATCGGGTTCGAGAAGAAGCAGAATTGCTCCGCCTTCTGCCATTCGCCGGCGAGAACATCGGCGCGATAGGGCACGATCGAGCGGGCGAGCGCCAGGATCAGCGCGAACGTGTGTTCCGGCACGCTGGTCGTCGCATAGCCGCGAATGTTGGCGACCGCGATTCCCGCCGCCCGCGCCGCATCCTTGTCGACGCAGTCGGTGCCGGTCGCCGCCATCGCGATCAGGCGGAGATCGGGAAGCCGCGCAAGGGTTTGCGCGGTGATGTTCACCTTGTTGACGATCAGGATCGTCGCGCCTCTCGCCCGCTCGACCACCTCGTCGGCCCGCGTCTTGGGGTATTCGACCCAGTCATGGGCGAAGGCCGGCCGCCGCACCCGGATCTCCGGGGCGAGCGTGTCGCGTTCCAGGAAGACGATGCGGTGCATGGGGCGGCTCCGGATGCGCGCCCCGGCGAAGCGTCTGGCCGACGCCGCCGGGGCTCGTGAGGGGGCGCGATCAGATCGCGGCGACGACGACGATCTCGACCTTGTAGATCCGTGCCGCCAGGCTCGCCTCGACGGTGGCGCGCGCCGGAGTGTGGCCGGGGGCGATCCAGGCGTCCCATTCGGCGTTCATCTCGGCGAAGGTGGCGATGTCGGCGAGATAGATGGTGGTCGAGAGCAGCTTCGTCTTGTCGGTGCCGGCCTTGGCGAGCAGATCGTCGATCTGGGCGAGGATCTGGCGGGTCTGCTCGCCGACGCCGGCGCTTTCCGGGGTCGTCGCCACCTGGCCGGCGAGATAGACGATGTTGCCGTGAACCACGGCCTGCGACATGCGCGGGCCGACTTCGATGCGGGTGATGCTCATTCTGGATCCTCGAAACTGACTTCGTCGCGGGTCGGCGACCTGCCGCCCCGACCGCGCCGGACCTGTCGGCGACGCGGGCGCCGATCCTATCCGCCGAGGCGGCTTTGTCGAGGAAGGGATGGACGTGGCGGAGTCGTTTTCTGGGCGAGGCGTGGCGGATGCGGGTCGGGCGGGGGTGTCGGATAGGAGCGCGGGGGCGTGCGCGATGCTTCGCGACGGGCGCGTTCCGCGCTCCCCTCAGCATGAGGCGTTCGAGTTCTCTTCGGAAAACCCCTGGCGCCTCATGCTGAGATGGCGCTCGGCACGAGCGCCATCTCGAAGCATCGCGCACGGCGCTCGCCGCCGCCTCCTTTCACGCCTCCTCCGCTCGAGCCCCGGCTAACGCGCCGGTGCCGCCTTCTTGCCCGCCCCGGGCTCGATGCAGGGGATCGGCGCCTGCCACGGCGGCACCCGTGAACCGGCGGTCACCTCGAGGTCGGCGGAGGCCTCGGCCTGCGAATCGCGTCCGGCGAAGATGCGGAAGGTACCCGGCTCGACGACGTAGGATCCGTCGTCGACGTGGAAGCCGAGAGCGGCGACGCGGATCGGGATGGTCACCGCGCGCGTCTCGCCGGGGGCGAGATCGACCTGGGCGAAGCCCTTCAATTCCCTGAGCGGCCGGGAACGGCTGGCGATCAGATCGCGGACGTAGACCTGCACCGTCTCGCGCGTCGCCCGCGCGCCGGTGTTCTCCACCTCGACGGTGACGGCGACCCTGTCGCCCGGCGCGGCGCGGGCGCGATCGAGCCGCGGCGGCGAGAAGACGGTGTGGCCGTAGCCGAGCCCGAAGCCGAAGGGGAAACGCGGTAGCCAGCCGATGTCGACGTATTTGTTGGTCCACTTGTCGTCGACGCTCGCCGGCCGCCCGGTCGGCAGCCGGTCGTAGGAGAGCGGCAACTGCCCGGTCGAGCGCGGCCAGGTGAGCGGCAGGCGCGCGGATGGCGAGACGTCGCCGAACAGCACCTCCGCCGTGCCGATCGCCCCGTAGGTGCCGGGAAACCAGGCCATGACGATGGCGTCGACGTCGTCGATCACCGATTCCACCAGCATCGGTCGCCCGCCGGTCAGGAGCAGCACCACGGGCTTGCCGGTGGCGGCGAGCGCCTTCACCAGCTTCACCTGAGGCGCCGACAGCGAGAGATCGGCGCGCGCCGCCGCCTCCCCGGATTCCTCGTAGGTCTCGCCGACCACCGCGACGACGACGTCGGCGACCGCCGCCGCGCCCGCCGCCTCGGCGATCTTCGCGTCGTCGCTCGGGCTCGCATGGCGACAGGCACCGCAGGCCTCGAGATAGTCGACGGTGGCGCCGGCCGCCGCGGCGCGCTCGGTGATGGCGTGGCGCAGCGTGACGATGTCGCCCATCTGGCTGAGGCCCGGATGCGGCCCCATGTGGTCGCGCGGACTGTCGGCGAGACCACCGACCAGCGCGATGCGCGACACGCCGTGAAGCGGCAGCCGGTCTTTCTCGTTGCGCAGGAGGAGGGTGGCCCGCCGGCCCATCTCGATCGCCAGGGCGCGTCCGGCCGGCGCCAACTTCGCGTGGGTCGTGAGCGTCTCGGCCGGATCGACATGCATCCGCGTCTCGAGCTTCGCCGCGAACTTCAGCCGCAACACACGCTCGACCGCCTCGTCGATCCGGCCTTGCGTGACCAACCCGCGCTTCAGCGCGATCGGCAGGTAGCGCCGGTAGAAGTTCGATGACATGTCGATGTCGACGCCGGCGTTGAAGGCGGCGACCGCCAGATCGAGCGGTTCGGGCGACAGGCCGTGGTTCCTCAATTGGTCGATCGCCCCCCAGTCGGAGACGACAGGGCCTTCGAACTTCATGTCGCGGCGCAGGATGTCGGTGAGCAGATGGCGATTGGCGGTCGCCGGCACGCCGTTGAAGGTGTTGAAGGCCGACATGACGATCTCGGCGCCGGAGGCGATCGCCGCGCGGAAGGGCGGCAGGACGTGGTCG
>JAFHCF010000099.1:0-23453 GCA_048497495.1 Prosthecomicrobium sp. | reverse complement strand
GAGGTGACGAGGCGCGAGCGGCCCCGGGCGAGAGTCCGGGGGCGCTCGCGGCGGTCCTGGACGCGGGATCGAGGGTCCTGCGGGCTCTTCACCCATGGGGACCTCGGCGCTGGTGCTTCGTTCCGCTCGGTGGCACGGAGGCTCTGGTCATCCGTCACCGGGTGACGGGGAGAGCGACGGATACGGCGTCGGTGATGGGCGAGACCCTCTCCCCTCTTCTTTGCCGGGCTCCGACCCGGCAACCCATGGACCCGACGGCTCGGTGACTGTCGCCGGGTTGCCGGGTCGAGCCCGGCAATGACGGGGAGGAGGGGCCGGAGCGACAGGTCCGGCGCCACGGCGCCCGCACGATCTCGACCCGCGCGGAGGTCTCGGCCATGAGGGCCGGGAAAAACCTCGTGAAGGCATGCGCCTGATGCCGAGATGACGAGCGTCTCCCGCGCCCAGGGGTCGCGGGGGAAAAGGCCATCACGGATGTGGACGGGGATCGCGGCCGGGTCGATGATGCGGCCGAAGCGGCGTGGACGGACGATGGACCGCGCCGGACGATATCGAGGAAACGACGGGCGCGGAGCCCGCGAGGGGGAATGGACGCATGGTGAAAGTGGTCTTCATCGAGCCGACCGGCGAGGCCGTGACGATCGACGCGACGGAGGGTTGGTCCTTGATGCAGGTGGCGACGTCGAAGGGCGTCGACGGCATCGAGGCGGAATGCGGCGGGTCCTGCGCCTGCGCCACCTGCCACTGCTACATCGAGGGTGAGGCCGCCGCCGCCGTGCCGGCGGCCGGGGAGGGCGAGATCGCCATGCTCGAACATGTGGTCGCCGAACGGCGGCCCAACAGCCGTCTGTCCTGTCAGATCAAGGTGACGCCCGAGCTCGAGGGGCTGGTCGTCCGTATCGCGGAGGTGCAATCGTGACCGAACGGGCGATGGTGGTGGTCGGGGCCGGCCAGGGCGGCCTGCAACTCGCCGAGGCGCTGCGCGCCGAGGGCTGGACCGGGCCGATCCGCCTCTACGGCGAGGAGGCTCATGCCCCCTACCATCGCCCGCCGCTCTCCAAGCATCTGCTCTCCGGTGAGACCAGCCGCGACCATCTGGTCATTCGCGGGCCAGAGTTCTTCGTCAAGAAGGGCATCGATCTCGTCACCGGCACGCGGGTGGTGGCGATCGATCGAGCGGCGCGAGAGGTCGTGCTGTCCGACGGTCGGCGCGAGGCCTATGCCGGCCTCGGGCTCGCCACGGGCGCGCGGGCGCGTCGGCTGCCGCTTCCCGGCGCCGATCTCGACGGCATCCTGGTGCTGCGCTCGCTCGACGACGCCGAGGCGATCGCGGCGCGGCTTCCCGCCACCCGCCGGATGGCGGTGGTCGGCGGCGGTTTCATCGGGCTCGAGCTGGCGGCCTCGGCACGCCACGCCGGGGCGCAAGCCGTGGTGATCGAGGCGGCGCCCCGGCTGATGGCGCGCGCCGTCTCCGAGCCGATCTCGACCTTCTATTCCGATCTGCATCGGCGCCATGGGGTCGAGACCCTTCTCGGCGTCGGGGTCACCGGTTTCCTCGGCGAGGGCGGACGGGTCACCGGCGTCGACACCTCGCTCGGTCCGATCGCCGCCGATCTGGTGGTGGTCGGGGTCGGCGTCGTCGCCGAGGACGACCTCGCCCGCGAAGCCGGGCTCGCCTGCGATCGCGGCATCGTCGTCGACGACTGTTCGAGAACCTCCGACCCGGCGATCGTCGCGATCGGCGACTGCACCGCCCAACGCTTGGCCGACGGATCGTTGCGCCGGCTGGAATCGGTGCAGAACGCGGTGGAACAGGCGAAGTCGGGGGCCGCCGCCCTGATGGGCAAGGAGCGGTCTTTCACCGCGACACCGTGGTTCTGGTCCGATCAATACGACGTCAAACTCCAGATGGTCGGGCTCTCGGCCGGTCATGACCGCGCCGTGACACGCGGCTCGATCGAGGAGGGGGCCTTCTCGATCTTCTATTGGCGCGGCGGCGCCCTCGTCGCCGTCGACAGCGTCAATCGCCCCCAGGACCACATGGCGGCGCGGCGCCTTCTCGACCGGGGCGTGAGCGTGTCGCCGGAAGAGATCGCCGATCCGGCCTTCGATCTGCCGGCCCGGGCGCGCGGCGCCTGACGCCGTCCTTCGTCCACGACCAAGAATGAAACGGCCGCGACGATCGGTGTCGCGACGCCGATGCGATTCGACATCGAGCTTTTCGAAATTTCAGATCACTTTAATTTTATTCAGCAGATTCAAAGGCCTTTTCGCCGCGCTCCGACCGGCCGCGGCGCGGCGGCGACTTTCGACCGAAGTCGAGTGACGATCCGTCGCATGTCGGCGGCGGGCGGAAAACATCTATTCGATATAAAATATATACTCGAAATGTAATTTCAGTTCGACCACGCCGGCGCGGCGCAAGGTCGACGTGATCGGGGAGAGAACGGGATGCGTCGATCTCGCGGAATCTGGTGGGCATTTCTGGCGATGGCGCTCCTGTGGAGCGCGCCGGCATCGGCCGAGGACGTGGCCGGGCAGTCGTCGGCGCGGTCGGCCCTGCCGGCGGCGTTGACGCCCGGGGCCGTGAAGAGCAGCACGGCCGATCATTCGAAGTTCCCGGCGCTGAAGGGCCCGTTCGCCTCCGGCCCCGAGGTCACCAAGGCCTGCCTGACCTGCCATACCGAGGCCGCTCATCAGGTGATGACGTCGATTCACTGGAAGTGGGATTTCACCAATCCGAAGACCGGGCAGCGTGTCGGCAAGACACGGACGGCGAACTCGTTCTGCGGCTCGCCGCTGTCGAACGAACCGCGTTGCACCTCGTGCCACGCCGGCTACGGCTGGACCGACGCGCGCCAACCGCCGCCCGACGAACCCTCGAACGTCGATTGTCTCGCCTGCCACGACAAGACGGGCACCTACAAGAAGGTGCCGACCGACGCCGGTCATCCCGCCTATACGCCGCGCAAGGTCGGCGACAAGATGGTTCCGCCGCCGGATCTCGCCAAGGTCGCCGCCTCGGTCGGCGCGCCCGGCCGGGAGAACTGCGGTGCCTGTCACTTCAACGGCGGTGGCGGCGACGCGGTCAAGCACGGCGATCTCGATACCTCGCTGATCAAGCCGACCAAGGAGCTCGACGTCCACATGGGTGTCGACGGACAGAACATGTCCTGCTCCGCCTGTCACACGTTCAACGCCCACATACCCTCGGGATCGCGTTACGCCACACGGGCGATCGACACCCACGGCAAGGACCTGCCGAAGGACGATCACGACCGCGCCACTTGCGAATCCTGCCACGGCAACGAGCCGCACAAGGCGTCGAAGCTCAACGATCACACCGATCGCGTCGCCTGCCAGACCTGTCACATCCCGGCCTTCGCGCGCGGCGGCATCGCCACCAAGACGATGTGGGACTGGTCCACGGCGGGTAAGAAGGATGCCGACGGCAAGCCCATCTTCATCAAGGACGACCACGGCCACCTGAGCTACTCGGCGGAGAAGGGCGACTTCACCTATGGCGAGAACGTCCGGCCGACCTACAAGTGGTACAACGGCGTCATCGACCAGACCAACATCGGCGACAAGATCGACGACAGCGGCATCCTCACCCTCAACAAGTTGCACGGCGATGCCGCCGATCCGACCGCCCGAATCTGGCCGTTCAAGGAGATGAAGGGCAAGCAGCCCTATGATCCGGAACTGAAGACGCTGGTGGTCAACCATGTCTTCGGCAATGACGACAGCGCCTTCTGGACCAACTTCGACTACCCGAAGGCGATCAAGTTCGGCATGGAATACGCGGGTCTTCCGTGGAGTGGCAAGATCGGCTTCATCGAAACGCGGATGTACTGGCCGATCACCCACATGGTGGCGCCCAAGGACAAGGCCGTGCCCTGCGCCGAGTGCCATTCCCATGACAGCCGGCTGGCTGGAATCACCGGCGTCTACCTGCCGGGTCGCGACAACTTCCGTTGGCTCGACCTCATCGGCTACGCCGCCTTCGCCGCCACCGTCCTCGGTATCGGCCTCCACGCCGGCGCACGGTTCGTGATGCGCAAGAAGACGAAGGGAGCCCACTGATGAGCGACTCCACCATCGCCCCGCAGATCACCGCCCATCCGCCGAAACGCGCGGTGATGATCTACTCCCGCTACGAACGCTTCTGGCATTGGTCGCAGGCGGTCCTGATCTTCGTGCTGACCTTCTCCGGCTTCGGCCTTCACGGCACCCATGGTCTCATCGATTTCAAGACGGCGGTGAACATCCACACCGTCGCCGCCCTGACGCTGATCGCCCTGTGGATCCTGACCACCTTCTGGCACTTCACCACCGGCCAGTGGAAACAGTACCTGCCGCAGCTCGCCAGTCTGCCCGCGGTGATCCGCTTCTATGCCTGGGGCATCCTGACCGGCGCCCCCCATCCCTACACGAAGAGCCTGAAGCGCAAGCAGAATGCGCTGCAGTCGCTGGCGTATCTGTCGTTCATGGTGATGATCGGGCCGGCGTTGTGGTCCTCGGGGATCGTCTATCTGACCTATCCCCTGTGGGCGCATTGGGCGGTCGGGACCATCGGCCTGCCGGCGGTCGCCTTCATCCACACCGCCGCCGCCTTCCTGATGATCACCTTCGTGGTCATCCACGTCTACATGACGACGACCGGCAAGACGGTGACCCACTACGTCAAGACGATGGTCACCGGCTACGAGATGATCGAACTCACGCCGGCCGAGACCGCCTATCTCGAGGAAGATCAGCCGGGACTTCTGAAGAAGTGAAGCCGTCGGCACGGAAGGGGCGCGGGACCGTCGGCGGTTCCCGCGCCCTTTTGCGTTTCGACGCTCACCGCGCCCCTTCCATGAAGAAGCGCTCGGACAGGCGATACTTCGCGATCCACTCGATCCAGGCCACATCGGTAGGCCCCAGGGCGTATTCCTTCACCCGCCAGGCTCCGCCCTCGTTGCGCAACAGCGCCAGGAGCGAATCGCTCATGGCGTCGGCGGCGAAGTCGCGGGCGAAGCGGGTCCGCGACCAGTCGACGGGAGCGCCGTTCAGCCGTTGCGGGGTGGCGGAGACGAAGGCCCAGGATCCTTCGACGTTGATGCGCTCGATCATGAACTGCACCGGCGGGCCGATGTCGCGCTCGACCCGTGGGCGCAGGGCATCGAGAACCGCCTGACGCAGCGGCGAGCCTCGCGGCGGTTCGGCGGCGCGCGCGGTGAAGGGCAGGAACAGGCCTGCGGCGAGGACGGCGCGGCGGGTGAGCTCGATCATGGCGACCTCCCTGATCTGACCATGGCCATCCTAGACCGCCGACGGGCCTCCCGCATTGATCGGGATCGCCGGTCCGTCCGGTCGCTCACCTCACTTCGGGTGAATGAAGGGCCAGGGCGCGGTCTCGCCGTCGGGTGGCACGCGGACATGGACGAGGACCGGGCGGTCGGCGTCGAGCGCCTCGGCCAGGACCGGTTCGAGCTCCTCGGGCGAGGCGACCGAGTGGGCCTCGACGCCGAAGGCGGCGGCGAGCGCGAGAAAATCGGGATTGACGAGGTCGGAGCCGATGACCCGGCCGTCGAACAGGGTCTTCTGGTCGCGACGGACGTTGCCATAAGCCGCGTTGTCGAAGAGCAGGACGACGACGGCCAGCCGCTCCTGCGCGGCGGTCGCCAGTTCCTGGACGGCGAACATGAAGCCGCCATCGCCGGTGACAGACAGGACCCGGCGGCCGGGGTTCGCCGCCTTGACCCCGAGGGCTGCGGGGAAGCCGTAGCCGAGCGTGCCCTGATAGCCCTCGGAGACATAGGTGTAGGGCCGACGGACGTCGAAGCCGAAATAGGAGGCGAAGCCGACCTGGCATAGTTCGCCGACGAAGAACCCGTCGTCGGGCAGCACCCTTCGGATGACGTCGAGATAGGCGAGCTGCGGCTGGACGACCTCGATCGCGGCGCGGGTGACGGCCTTGGCCTCGGCGATCCCGGCGCGGATCTTGGCTCCCTCGCCGGCGGGGCGCGTGCCACGCAGGGCGCGGATCGCGGCGGTCAGGGCGCGGGTGCCGGTCTCGGCGTCGGCGACGATGCCGGCATGGGGCACCAGGCGTTTCATCTCGTCCGCGTCGACGTCGATGCGGATCACGTGGGGCGGCGCCTCGGGCCGGTCGATCAGCGTCATCATGCCGGTCCAGCGCATGGTCGGCAGCTCGAGCCGGGTGCCGATGCCGATCACCGCGTCGGTCTCGGGCCACAGGCGGTGGGCGGTGGTGGACGAGATGCCGAGATCCTCGGTCTCGGCGAAGATGCCGCGCCCGCCGCGGAAGGCGGCCACGGGAGCGTCGAGTTCCTCCGCCAATTCGCGGACGGCGGCGCTCGCATGCCGGGCGCCGGAGCCGGTCATGATCATCGGCCGCCTGGCGGTGAGAAGCAGGCGGGCGGCGGCGGCGATCTCGGCCGGATCGGGTTCGGCCGGCGGCGGGAGGAGCGCGGCGGCGAAGGGGCCGACCTCCGCCTTCGAGGCCATGACGTCCCAGGCCATCTCGATCGCCACCGGTCCGGGGCGGCCGGAACACATGCGGGCGAAGGCCTCGTCGATCACGTCGGCGACGTCCTCGACCCGCTCGATCCGTGCCGCCCATTTGGTCAGGCGCGCCAAGACGCCGAGTTGGTCGGGGATCTCGTGGAGATGGCCGCGGCCCTTGCCGAGGAAGGCGGAGGGCACCTGTCCGGTGAGGCAGAGGACCGGGGCGCAGGCGCCGAGCGCGGTGGCCAGCGCGGCGGTGGTGTTGAGGACACCGGGGCCGGGAACCACCGAATAGACCGCCGGTCGTCCGGTCGAGCGCGCCTCGCCGAAGGCCATCCAGCCGCAGGCCTGTTCATGCCGGGCGGAGAAGGTGCGGATCCGGTCGGCGCGCGACGCGAGGGCGTCGAACAGCGGATACATCTGGGCGCCGGGCAGGCCGTAGAGGCGGGTGATGCCGTTGGCGATGAGGGCCTCGACGATGGCGCGGCCGCCGGTCATGAGCGCGGGAGCTTCGGACATGGATCATCCTTCCGTGAAGACGGCGAGGGAGGTCGGCGGAGGCTGTCGGTCCCGTCAGTCGGCGGGATAGCCGACGGCGGCGAGCGCCGCGACGAAGGCGGGGACCTCGGCGACCTGGAGGCCGGCGATGTTGATGCGGCCGGAACCGGCCATGTAGACCGCGTGCTCGGCGCGCAGCCGGCCGATCTGGTCGCGATCGAGCGGCAGGGTGGAGAACATGCCCTGCTGGCGGGCGAGGAAGGCGAGACGCTGGTCGGCGCGAGCCAGCGCCTGGCGCACGGCGCGGACGCGGGCGCCCATGTGGTCGAGTTCGGCGCGCCAGATCG
The DNA here is from genome assembly GCA_048497495.1 of Prosthecomicrobium sp. GTDB lineage: Bacteria > Pseudomonadota > Alphaproteobacteria > Rhizobiales > Ancalomicrobiaceae > JAFHCF01. The sequence continues at coordinate 16,092 of JAFHCF010000099.1, read as the reverse complement.
CCGTCAGCTCCGGGCTCTCCAGGATGGTGCGGACGATCGCGGCGCCGTGGTCGGGCGGCATCGACCAGGCGACGCGGCCGTAATAGGCCATGTTGGTGACGAGCGCGGCGGCGGCAGCCGGGTCGCGGGCGAGGGCGTAGAGGGCGCCGACACGCTCGCGATAGAGGCCGAAGTTCTTGTCGCAGGAATAGGCGACCAGCACCTCGGGCTGGGTCTCGATCATCCGGCGGGCCCCGTAGGCATCGGCGTCGAGGCCCTGTCCGAGCCCCTGATAGGCGAGGTCGACGAGGGGCAGGACGCCGCGTTCGGCGACGAGGTCGGCGATCTCGTCCCATTGCGTCGGCGAGAGGTCGGCGCCGGCCGGGTTGTGGCAGCAACCGTGCAGCAGCACCACGTCGCCTTCGCCGGCCTCCGCGACGGCGGCCTTCAGGGCGGCGAAGTCGAGGGTCTGGGTGGCGACGTCGAAGAAGGGATGGGCGACGAGCGTCAGCCCCGCCTCCTCGAGGATCGGCGCGTGGTTGGGCCAGGTCGGGGTGCCGACGAGGACGCGGGCGCCGGGCCGCGCGGCGGCGATCAGTTCGGCGGCGAGACGCAGCGCGCCGGTGCCGCCCGGTGTCTGAATGCCGGCGAGGCGGGGACCGGGATCGGTGCCGAAGACGATCGGCTTCAGGAGGTCGACATAGGTGAGGTCGCCCTCGGGGCCGAGATAGGACTTGGTCGTCCGGGTGGCGAGCAGGATCTCCTCGGCCTGCTTCACCGCCTTCATGATCGGGGTCGCGCCGGTTTCGTCGCGGTAGACGCCGACGCCGAGGTCGAGCTTGCCGGAGCGCGGGTCGTCGCGATGGAGGGCGATCAGGGCGAGGAGGGCATCGGCGGGCTGCGCGGCGAGGGTTTCGAACATCGGGGTCTCACGGGGTCGGGTGATACGGTGACGCAGTCTAATGCGACTCTCGCGTCGAGATCCTGCAAAATCGGACTACTTTCGCGGAAATTACGCAGGAATCCGTCGAAGGAAGCCGAGCCAGTGCTATTCTCCTGCGATATCCAGGAGACCCGCCGATCGACGGAGACCGCCCTTGTCCGATCTCGACGCCTTCGATCTCAAGATCCTCGCCGCCCTGCAGCGACAGGGCGATCTCAGCCATGTGCAACTCGCGACCCTGGTCCATCTGTCGGCGACGCAATGCGCTCGGCGGCTGCAACGGCTGAGGGCGGAGGGGCACATCCGGCGCGTCGTGGCGATCCTCGATCCGGCGCGGATGGGGGTGGGGGTGATGGCCCACACGATGGTCGGCCTGCGCTCGCACGACGCGGCGGCCAACGCCGCCTTCCGCGACTTCGTCAGCCGCGCCGACGAGGTGGTCGAGTGTTGGTCGCAGACCGGCGACGCCGATTTCCTGATGAAGATCCTGGTGCGCGATCTCGCCCATCTCTCCGATGTCCTCGATCGGCTGATCGCGGTGACCGGCGGGCTCGCCTCGCTGCGCTCCTCGATCGTCCTGAAGGAGTTGAAGGCGACGACGGAGATCCCGCTCTTCGCCCACCCGTCAGTCGCCCGTCCCTGACGGAGTGGAAGCCTCGAGCAGCGGGGCGACGACGGCCGCGGTGTCGCGGCTCGGCACCACCGGCACGATCTCGAAGGTGGTGCCGGAGCCGCGCCACTTCAGGATCCAGCGCTGGAGAAGGGTGAGATCGTCGCAGCGCATCAGCTGGAAGCAGCGGGCGAAATTCGGCTCGACCCAGCTGTCGACGTAGTCGAGCCCGTCGGGCAGCATCCGCCCCTCGGCGCGGACGCGTTGGTAGATCGGCACCATGTCGGCGTCACGATAGTGCTCGATGATCATGAACAGCATGGGAATCGCTCCGGGTGAAACGGCGATGGCGCGTCGTCGCGAGGTCGAGACTGCCACCGGCCGCGCTGGAAGGCGAGAGCCTCGACGGGCGCCGCCGAACGTCTCACCGGAGGGTTCTCACGCGACATCGGTCAAGGCCGCGGCCACGCGTCGGATCTAGTATCGCCGTGGGATGCGTCTCGAGGGAGAAATCCGATGTCCGTCACACGTCGCGCGGCGCTCGCCGCCATCGCACTCGCCGCGGTCGTCGCCTTCGGCGGGCCGGCCTCGGCGCAAGCGCGCGTACTCGGCACGGATCAGACCGGCCGCAAGCTCGACGCGGCGATGCTCACCGGCTGGCGGCTGGTCTATTTCGGCTATACCCATTGCCCCGACGTCTGTCCGCTCGGACTGCAGACCATGGCGGAGGCGGTCGACGGGCTCGGGGCCCTCGCCGACCGGGTGACGCCGATCTTCGTCACGGTCGATCCCGATCGCGACACCACGGCGGTGATGGCGAGCTACGTCGACTTCTTCCATCCCCGTCTCGTCGGGGTGACGCCGAGCGGCGAGGAACTGGCGGTGATGGCGAAGACCTGGCGGGTGAAATACGCCAAGGTCGAGGTCGGCGAGGGCCGGCCCTATCTGATGGATCACACCGCCTCGGTCTTCCTGGTCGATCCGGCCGGGGCGATCGTCGGGCGTTTCTCGCACACCCTGTCGGCGGAGCAGATGACGGCGAAGATCAGAATGGTCCTGGAGGCGCGGTCGTGACGGCGGAGGAGAAGACCGGCGATCCGCTCGCCGCCACCTTCGGCCGTTCCGACGTCGACCCGCAAGCTCGCCGCGCCCTGATCCGGGCGACATTCGAGGGCGTGGCGCGGCGCTACGACCTGATGAACGATCTGATGAGCCTCGGCATCCACCGGCTGTGGAAGGACCGCTTCGTCGACCTCGCCGCGCCGCGTCCGGGCGAGGTGGCGCTCGACGTCGCCGGCGGCACCGGCGACATCGCCTTCCGCCTGGCGCGGCGTGGGGCGAAGGTCACCGTCGCCGATCCGAGTGCCGGCATGATGGCGGTCGGCCGGGGACGGCCCTGCGGCGGCGACGTCGAATGGGTCGAGGCGGAAGCCGAGGATCTGCCCTTCGCGGAAGGGAGCTTCGATCTCGTCACCATCGCCTTCGGCATCCGCAACGTCACCCGGCTCGACGCGGCGCTCGGCGAGATCCGTCGCGTGCTGAAGCCCGGCGGACGGCTGTTCTGCCTGGAGTTCTCGAAGGCCCGGCCGTGGCTCAGGCCCTTCTACGAGGCGTGGTCGCGCACCGCCATTCCGGTGCTCGAAACCGTCGTCTCGGGGCGTGGTGAGGCCTATCGCTATCTGATCGACTCGATCGCGCGGTTTCCCGACCAGGCCGAGTTCGCGGGAATCCTCTCCCGCAACGGCTTCGAGGACGTCCGCGTCGACGACCTCTCCTTCGGCATCGCCGCGATCCACCAGGGGCGGAAGGCAACCTGAGAATTCAGCGCTTCGCCAGAACGCGCAGCTTGGCGCGCAGGCCTTCGTCCTGCCAGTCGCCGGCGCCGATCAGGCGGGCGACCTCGCGGCCCTGGCCGTCGAGCACCACGGTGGTCGGCAGGCCGGGGACGCCGAACGCGGCGGCGGCCTCGCGGTTGCGGTCGTGGAGGAGCGTCACCTCGTGAATCTCGAGGGCCGACACGGTGCGGTCGATCGCCGGCCAGCCGAGGCGGTCGAGCGAGACGGCGGCGACCCGGACCCCTTCGGCGCGCATGTCGCGCTGGAGTGCGTCGATCGCCGGGAACTCGGTGCGGCAGGTGCCGCACCAACTCGCCCAGAAGTGCACCAGCGTCAGCCTGCCGCCGAGCGAGGCGGGGGCGAGTTCGCGACCGTCGCGATCCTGCACGGTGACGGCGACCGACTTCGGGGCGCTCGTCACCAGTTCGGCGGCGAGGCTCGGGGCGGCGGCGGCGAGCGCCAGGGCGAGAACCAGCGGACGGATCATCCGAGACCTCCGATCAGGGCGACCGCGACCACCATGGCGAGCATCATCTGGAAGCCGGCGGTGGCGGCGAGGCAGCCGTTGAGTTCGCGGCCGACCCGCAACCGCGCGAGACGGATGGCGAGCAGCAGCGCCGGCAGGGCGCAAGCCGCGACGAGCCAGGGAGCGAAGCCGCCGGAGGGCGCCACGACGACGGTGGCGATCGCCACGGCGGCGAGGAGTTCGAGACCGTAGAGGACCTTGGAGCCGCGCGTGCCGATCAGGATCGCCAGCGTCCGGCGACCGTTGCGGGTGTCCTCGACCCGGTCGCGGTGGGTGTTGACGGTCAAGACCGCCGCCGCCGGCAGGCCGATGGCGACGCCGAGGGCGCCGGCCTGCCAGAGGACGGCGCCGGCCGCCAGCCATTCGATGCCGACGACGGCGGCGATGCCGAAACAGGCGACGACGAAGGCCTCGCCGAAGGGCGTGGCCGAGATCGGCAGCGGGCCGTTGGAATAGGCCCAGCCGGCGAGGATCGAGGCGAGGCCGATCATCAGGATCGGAGCGCCGCCGTCGATCACCGCGAAGAGGCCGAAGAGGGCGGCCACCAGCGTCGCGATCACGGCGCCGCGCCGGACCTCGCCGGCGCTCATCAGATGGGAACCGGTGACACGCTCGGGGCCGAGGCGGGCGGGCCCGTCGTGGCCGCGTTCGCCGTCGGCGGCGTCGTTGGCGAGGTTGGTGGCGATCTGGATGGCGAGGGCCGAGACGGTCGCCGCCGCGACCGGCCAGACCTCGACCCGGCCGAAGGCGGCGAAGGCATGGGCGACGCCGACGACGATCGGCGCCACCGAGATCGACAGCGTCCGAGGTCGGACGGCGCGGGCCCAGAGCGCGAGACGTGAGGGATCCGTGACGGAGGAGACTTCGGACATGGCGGGCTCCTTCACGGCAGGTCGCCTCGGCGGAAGATCAGCCAGCCGCCCAGCGCGGTGGCGAGGCCGAGGGCCAGCGGATAGGCGAAGGACCATACCATGAAGCCGGTGCGGCCGAAGATGTCGAAGACGGTGTAGGCGGTCGGCCCGAGCAACACCAACTGCGGATCGAAGAGCAGCATCGATCCGGTACGAAAGACCTGCAAGGGGTTGAGCATGGCGATGGCGACGACGCCCTCGATGGCGAGCCGGCCGCGGATCAGCGCGCCGAGCAGGACGAGATCGAGGGCGAGCACCAGCATCAGCCAGATGATGAAGGCCAGCGTCTGGGCGGTGTCGACCGAACGGGTCAGCGCCGAGATCAGGAAGCCGAGGCCCACGAAGGCGAAGATCATCACCAGGAGCAGGCCGATGTCGAAGCCGAGCTCGAGCCAGGGCACGGCGACGCCGCGCGCCGCGCCGTAGATCACGGCGGCGAGGAGGGCGGCGATCACCGGGGCGGTCGCGAGCAGGTAGCGGCCGAGGAAACGGCCGCAATACCAGGCGCCGATGCCGACCGGCAGGCCGAGGACGTATTCGAAGACGCCGGCCTCGCGGTCGCCGGCGAGCGAGCGCACCGTGGTGATCAGGATGAAGATCGGCAGGATCGCCATGGTGAGCTGGATGTAGGTGACCAGGGTGCGCGACAGGCCGGTGAAGCCGAGGACGCGGCTCTCGGTCAGGCCGAAGACCAGCAGCATGCCGACGAGGCCGAAGAAGACCACCGAATAGAAGGCGAACCAGCGGGCGCGGAAGGCCTCCGCCACTTCCAGGCGGAAGGTGGCGGCAAAGCCGGTCCAGAAGCCCGAGCCCGGCGGGGCGGCGGCGGGGACCATGTCGGGTGCGCGCAAATCCGTCTCCTCAGGTCTTGTGTTCGCAGGCCGCCTTGTCGCGGATCGCGGTGGCGGCGGCGAGGAAGGTCATCGGGTGATCGGGGCCGGTCCCGGCGGAATGGCCGTAGCCCATCGGGGTGACGACGCCGTCGCGATAGTGGGCGGCGCGGGCATCGAGCCAGCGCTCGGGGGCGGCGTCGTCGCTGACCCAGAAGGGGACGTCGTCGCGGGCGAGCACGTCCATCTCGGCGGCGGCGAGCACGGCGCAGCCGAAATCGTCGTAGATGCGGGCGCGCGGCAGGCTGGCGTCCCAGATCTCGGCGGCGAAGCGGCGGTCGGCGAAGACCATGTGGCAGAACTCGCAGACGTCGCGGCCCCATTTGATCTTGCGGGGCTCGGCCTTCACCTCGGAACAGGCGGGCAGCAGGGCGAGCGCGCTCATCGACAGACCGGCGCCGAGGAGGGCGCGGCGCGAGGACCCGGCGAAGAGATCAACGGCCGCCGGCGAGGGCATGATGCGCTCCTTCCGCGGCGGGCGTCTCCTCGTCGAGCGCCAGCCCCCGCACCAGTCCGGCGTGGCGGGCGACGAAGCCGAGGAAACGCAGGCGGTCGGGGCCGGCGATCGATCCGGTCCAGCGGCTCTCGGGGCCTTCGCTCAGGCCCCACTCGCCGGCGGCGCGGGCGAAGCTGGGCTCGGGGCGGGCGGTGTCGAGACGGACGGAGAAGCTCGAGCCGAGCCGGCCGGCGTCGGTGACCGTATCGTCGAGGATGACGCGGCCATGCTCGAGCTCGATCACCCGGTTGACCAGCGCGGCGATCTCGTCGATGCGGTGCGAGGAGATGGTCATCGTCACCTCGGGGCGTTCGGCGAGGAGCTCGAAGAGCACGGCGCGGGCGCCCGGATCGAGGTTGGCGGCGGGCTCGTCGAGGATCAGCATGCGGGTCGGTCGGCCGAGCGCCATGGCGATCAGCAGCTTCTGCTTCATGCCGCCGGACAGTTTGACGAAGGGGCGCGAGCGGATCGGCGCGACGTCGAGGCCCATGCGGGCGGCGATCGCCTCCATGTCCTCGACGCGGCCGGCGCAGACGTCGGCGACGTAGCGCATCAGGGCCTTGACCGGCATCTCCAGGCGCGGCGCGATCTGGGGGACGAAGCCGACGAGGCGCAACACCTCGGTGCGGGCCCGGCGCGGGTCACGGCCGTCGACCAGGACGGCGCCTTCGTGGGTGTATTCGCCGAGCAGACAGCGGAACAGCGTCGTCTTGCCGGCGCCGTTCGAGCCGATCAGCGCGATGCGCTGGCCGGCGGGCACCTCGAGATCGATGCCGTTCAGGATGCGGGCGGCGCCGAAGCTCTTGACCAGCCCTTTCAGCGAAATCATGCGCGTCGTCCGTCCTCGATCGTCGCGGGCCGCAGCCTCGTCGCGGGCCGCCGAGCCGTCGTCGGCCGGCCCCCCTCGGGCGCGACCGGTCGCGTTCGTCCCGGAATCACTCGGCCGGTTGCTCGGCCCGGGAGATTCCCTTGATGTCGAACCTGAGCGCGCCGGACGGGCAGACGTCGAGGCACATGCCGCAACGGGTGCAATCCGGTCCGATCGGCGTCCTCACCTCGGAAGCATAGCCGAGTTTGGTCATGTCGAGCACATGGGGCACCAGACAGACGTCGCGGCATTTGCCTTCGTGATGACAGTTCGTCACCTCGTGGAGAATTCTAACCGGCGTGACGGCGCCGACCATGCCATAAGTCAAGCCGATCGGGCAGAGATAGCGGCACCACAGGCGCCGCGACCACAGAACCTCGACGGTGAGAAGCAGGCCGATCCAGATCAGCCCGACGACGGTGCCGTAGGTCAGGGCCCGCGACAGGATGCCGACAGGCGAGATCGTCTCGAACAGGGTGAAGCCGGAGACGAAGGCGAGCCCGGCGAAGACGACGAACATCACCGTCCTGAGGCGTCGATCGAGCGGGTGATCCTTGACCAGGCGCTTCGCGGCGAGCCTCAGGTGCAGCATCTCGGCGATTTCGGACAGAAGGTGATAGGGGCAGACCCAGGAGCAGAAGGTGCGGCCGCCGAGCAGGAGGTAGAACGACAGGACCGTGGTGATGCCGATCAGCAGATTGATCACCACATGCTTGTGGGCGAGCATCAGTTGCAGCGACGAGTTGAGGTCGGCGAAGTGGAAGCCGAGCACCCGGCTGGCGGTCAGCGCGCCTTCGACCAGTTGCAGGTCGGTCCAATAGGACGCGACGAAGATGCCGTTCATCACCACGATCGAGATCCAGCGGCGGATCCGCCACTTGTTGGAGACGAAGGGGTCGTCGTTCTCCGCCTTGATCGCCGCCTTGCGGCGCTTGCGCTCCTCCGGAGTCTTCTTGAAGGCGTGCATGGCGCGCGCCTCCTCGGTGATCTCGGCGGGATCGGGACGGGTCGGCGCGCGGCCGAGGAGTTGGGCGAGGCCGTCGAGGGTGCGGCCGGCGAATCCGGATCTCATGCGTGCCTGCCTTCCGGTTCGCGTCCGGTGGTCGTGACCTCGACGCGGATGGCGACGGGGTCGCTCGGGCACATCATCTCGCAGACGCCGCAACCGACGCAGGACGCCTCGACCACCGGCGTGCGCCGCGCGTCGGTGGGGTCGTCGGTGAGGGGCTTCAGCGCTATGGCGCCGTCGATCGGGCAGTGGCGTACACAGAGGTCGCAGAGCTCGAGCTCATACGGGTGCCCGGCGACCGGTTGGGCGTTCCAACGGTCGATCTCGGCATAGCGCAGGACCCCGGGGAAGGTCGTGCCACGGGCCGTGCCCTGGTGCCCCTTGCCCTTGCGCGCCAGGCAGGCGTCGGGGGCGGCGAGCCTCGCCACGCCCATCTTCACCTGTTCCTTCTTGTCGATCAGGTGGGACAGCGCGCCGGTCGGGCAGGCGAGAATGCACTGGGTGGCGTCGCAGGAGAAGTCGCAGGCCTGATCGCGCGCCGCGATGTAGGGCACGCCGTTGCCGAGCCCCTCCAGGAGGTCGCCGAGGCGGATCGCCTCGACCGGGCAGACCTGGACGCATTGGCCGCATTTGATGCAGGCCGCGAGGAAGTCCTCCTCGTCGAGCGCGCCGGGCGGCCGCAGCCGTGGCTCGGCTCGCGCCAAGCGGTGTTGCAGCAGGCCGGCGAGGGCGGCGGCGCCGACGGCGGCGCCGACGACGATCGAACGCAGGACCCGGCGGCGATCCTCGCCGCCCTTGGTCAGGCGCTTCTCCGGTTGGTCCTCGGGTCGGTCGGTCTCGGTCATGAGGTCTTCTCCGGCCGCCTGGTGCCACGGGCACCGACGTCGGTCGAGGGTGGGGCGAGGCGCGGTTCGGGGTCGCGCACGATCAGGCGCGGCTCGGTCAGCGAGCCGAGCCGCTCGATGAAGTCGATCAGCTCGAGCGACGGCGAGGTGCGGAAGAACTGGGCGTCGGGCACGTCCATCCACAGGCGGTCGGCCCAGCTCCAGCTCTCGAACGGCGTGTCGCCGATGCCGTCGCGGTCGCGGTCGAAGCCTTCCCAACTGTCCCAGAGGTTGCCACGCCAGTGGTTGCGGTTGGCCGAGCCGGTGCCGTAGACGCTCACCTCGGTGTGGTTGCCGACGAAGGCGTTGTCCTCGAAACTGTTGCCCTCCCAATCGGAATGGAAGGCGACGCCGACGCCGTTGTAGGCGATGCGGTTGGCGCGGAAGCGATTGAACCCCTCGGGGTCGTAGGGCGAGGCGTCCATGAAGATGCCGCGCGCATTGGCGAAGAAGTCGTTGTGCTCGACGACCGTGTTCGACGATTCCTTGAAGCCGAGGCCGATCCCCGACGGTCCCTGGCTGTAGTGGATGACGTTGTCGATCACCTTGTTGTCGTTGGCGTACATCAAGAAGATACCGACGGTATTGGACAGGAAGCTGTTCCGCTCGAGCCGATTGTCGTGGGAGTACATCAAGTGAATGCCGTAGCGGCTGTCGATGATGCGGTTCCCGGTGATGATGTTCTCGGTCGAGTACCACACCACGGTGTCGCGGGCATGGATGATCTCGTTGTCCTCGATGCGGTTGCCCTTCGAATACCAGACGCGGACGCTGTCGCCGCGCAGGGCCTCGGGCAGATCCTTGGAGCCGATGCGGTTGCGGCGGATGATGTTGTAGTCGGCCTGCTTGAGCTCGAAGCCGAAGAGGCAGTCCTCGATGACGTTGTCCTTGTAGATGCCGTGCTTGGCGCGCAGGCGCACGGCGGAATCGGTGGTCTCGTGGCGCTCGCCGGAATTGCGGAAGGTGACGCCGAGGATGGAGACGTCGTCGGCCTCGACCGTGACGATCGAGCCGATGCCGCCGCCGTCGACGATCGCGCCGGGGACGCCCTCGATGCGCATCGGCCGGCGGATATGGCCGGGCGCGGCATAGACGCGCGGCTCGAGGCGGAGCGTGCCGCCGTCCGGCGTGGCGTCGATCAACGGCTGTAGCGGCACGGCGCCCGTGGGGAAGCGGCGCAGATCCTCCATCTCGTCCTCGGAACGCGGGTCGGGGGCGGGGGGATGGTGATCGGCGAAGCCGGCGTCGCGGGTGAGATCGTCGATGCCGCGCATCTCGGCGTAGCGGACGACGCCCGCCCCGACGAGGACGAGGACGCCGAGCGCGAAGCCGGCGATCACCGTGCCCTTGATCCATGCCGCGAGGCGATGCGCGCCGATCATGACCCTCTTCGCCTCAATCCTTGTAGGCGGCGGGCAGCGACCGGCGCACCAGGGCGGCGATCGCCATCGCCAGGCCGACGACGCACATCAGGGCGAAACCGATCGCCGGATAGGAGTGGGTGGAGAACTGCGCCACCTTGCCGTCGCCGAACACCGTCGGCATGAACGGCTTGAGGGTGAAGGCACCCATGGCGTTGAGACTGTGGCCGTACCACCAGAGCCAGGCCGAGTATTCGGCGAGGAAGCCGATCGGCAGGACCATCGGAACGACGGCGATGAGGACGAACAGCGGCGACTTCGGCCGCCGCGCGAGCCACAGCAAGAGGCCCATGGCGACCAGCACCGCGCCGAAGACCACATGGGTGGCGGTGGTCATGATCGCCACCAGCCGCTGGTTCTTCGCCGGCTCGTTGAACCAACGCCCGAGGCTCTCCTCGTAGTGCCAGGCCATGACGTCGATACCGCGCCCGGTCCACTTGCCGACCGTCGGGTCGGTGAGGCTGACCGGGGCCTTGAGGTCGTGAACCGCCTTCAGCACCTCGACCAGTTGCGCCTTGGTGGCGGAGGCCGCGATCTTCGGGCCGTCGCCGACGGCGATGCCGGACTTCGCCAGAGATTCCTTCAGCATCTTGACGATCGGATGGAGGTCCTGGTCCTTGGTCTCGTCCTCGGAGCGGCCGAGGCTGTCGACGAGGCCGGTCACCCACCCCTTGCCGAGATACTGCACCCCGCCCGGCGAATAGAGCGCCAGCCCCATCCACACCGCGACGCCGGCGAAGCCGAGGCCCATCACGGCGGTGCGGGCGCGCACGCCGGGGATGGCGAAGCCGACGATGCAGACGCCGATCAGCGACAGCAGGAAGGGCGAGAGCAGCTTTTCGACCGGGCCGCCGGAGGCGATCGGATACATGCCGACGAAGTGGTTGATGGTGTCCATCTCATGGACGCAGTCGAGGGCTTCCTTCTCCTCGACTTCCTTGGAGTTGCGCATCTGGCAACCGTTGGCGACGCGATCGAAGTGGAAATGGATGCGGACGCCGTCGGGGAAGGTCTGGGCCGGATAGTTCGGCGCCTTGAGCGACACCCACCAGGCGGGGGTGAAATAGGAGGCGCCGAGCGCCATCAGCGCCACCAGGGACAGAACCCGGAAGAGCAGGGCGGCCCTGCCGGCGCCGGACTTCGCCGCCCCAGGGGCCGAGGGAGTGGACGTCATCGGTTCGTTCTCCTGGATGGACGGTTCGCCGCCGTAGGTTCGTCCGTGTCGGGTGGAGCGCGCCGGGATCGGCGCGGCTCCTCGATCTTCGATCCGATGTCGAGCATCCGCGCCGGCGCTCCTCGAGACGCGACAGGTCCGTCTCGATCGAACCACTGGACCCCCCACGCCGTCGGCGGCTCACTGGTAGTCCGGGTTCTTCCAGCCCTTCGGCGCGACGAGGTCCGCCGGCGGCTTCAGGCGCGAGACGTAGTCGAGCACCGCGATCGTATCCTTATCCGAGAAGTGCTTGATCTGCTCGACCATCTCGGGATTGGAGTTGCGACGCTTGCCTTCCTTGATCCAGCGATACTGCCTGAGCAGGTACTCGTAGTGTTGGGCCTGGATGCGTGGGTAGAACTTTTCGGCATCGCCTTCGCCGGTCGCGCCGTGGCAGCGGACGCAGTTGTCGGCATAGAGCTTGGCGCCGTGGTCGAGGTCGGTGCCGGGGCCGACGCCGTTCTCCGGGTTCATCTTCAGGGTCGCCATGTAGTCCGCCACGTCGGCGATCGACTGCGGGCCGCCGATCTCGGAGGGCAGGGCGAAGGGATACATGGTCGGATTGTCGCGGTGGCCGTCACGAATGTCGGCGAGCTGCTTGATGATGACGGTGCGATGTTGGCCGGCGAGCTGCGGGAAGGTGCCGTCGGGCTGGCCCCAGCCTTCCGGCAGGTGACAGGCCGAGCAGACTTCGTAGACGTCCTTGCCGTTCTCCGGGTTCGGCTTCAGATGCAGCGCTTCCTCGCGTTCGCCGCCCTGGCTCATCCATTCCGTCTTGGTCTTGTTGTCCTCGAAGGTCTTCTGGTCGACCGCCTTCTCGGCGGCGAGGGCGCCGCCGGCGAAGAGGAGCGCGCCGAGCGCGAGCGAGAGAGTGAAAGTCTTCTTCATGTCGGATCTCCGATGGTCCCCGCGATACGTCGGCTCACTTGGGGGCGCGTTCGATCTGAGAGAGATAATCCGCGATCGCCGCGACTTTCGCGTCGTCGAGTTTCTTGGCGAAGGGCAGCATCGTCTTGACTCTACCATTCTGGCGGATGCCGTCCCTGATTTCCGTCATCTGCAGCATGAGATACTCGCGCTTCAAGCCGCCGATGGCGGGATAGGTGGGGAGCGGCTTGGCGCCGTCGACGCCGTGGCAGGTGGCGCAGCCGCCCTTGGCGAAGGCCTGTTTGCCTTCCTCGAGGCGCGCCGCGTCGGGGGCCGGATCGAGCTTGCGGGGCTTGGGCGGCGGTTGCTTGGAAAGGAAGTCCGCGATGGCCTTGCGTTCGGCCGGGGCGGTCAGATGCATGACGTCCTTCATGCCCTGGGTGCGCGGATAGCCGCGCGCGTCGGGGCCGGACAGGCGCTTGCCGTCGGCGATGTCGTTCATCTGCTGCAACAGATATTTGGCGTCCTGACCGGCGATCTCCGGATACATCTGGATCGCCTTGGCGCCGTTGCGGCCATGACAGGCGATGCAGGTCTTGGCGGCGAACAGGGCCTTGCCGTCCGGGGCGCCGTCGCCCGCGGGCGCGGCGGTCTGGGCGAGGGCCGAGACGGTGGAGACCAGAAGAGCGGCGGCGAGGCCGGCGGCGATTGGGAGCATGTCTGTCTTCCTCGAGGGCGCTCGCGGGTTGCGAGCCGGGAGCGGCGGTCGCGATGGCGCGCTTCTGGGTGGCGCGCGTTTCACGGTGGGTTCGTCGACGATCGTCGTTGCCCCGATCGGTCCCGGGAGCGCCGGGGCCGAGGGGAGGGCGACGGGTCGCCCTCCCGGTCGATGGGATCCTCCCGACGGCGCTGCCGCCGGGGGGATCGGGAGAGACCTCACTTGGTCACGACCTTGGCGCCGTGCTCCTCGAGGTAGGTCTTGACGCGCAGACCGGTGTCGGCGGCCTTGACCTGGTACTGCCACCACTGGTTCGCCCACAGGGTGCCCTGCTGCCAGTCTTCCTTCTTGGCGGCCGCGTCGGTCTTGTCCTTGGCGTCCTTGGCGAAGTTCAACTGGTCGACGGCATCCTCGACGAGGGCGACGACGGTCGGGAAGTCCTTGTAGTTGGTCGAGAGGATGTACTTGACCACCGAGTCGAGGATCGCCTGGGTGTCGTTGTTGGTCTTGTACTGCTTGTCGAAGTCGGCCTTGGTGTAGGCGGTCGCGTCGGTGACCTTGGCGGACGCCTGGTCGGCCATGCCCTTCGGCTTGACCATCAGATAGCCTTCCATCTCCAGATGGAGCGCCGAGCAGAACTCGGTGCAGTAGAAGGAGAAGGCGCCGGGGCGTTCGGCCTTGAAGCTCACGGTCGCCGTCTTGCCGGGCTCGAGGCTGAGGTTGCCGGTATAGGTGTCGACGGTGAAGCCGTGAGTCTCGTCCTCGGCGCGTTCGGCGTTGGTGATGTGGAAGGTGATCTGATCGCCTTCGTTGGCGTCGACGATCTCGGGGGTGAAGTGCGAGCGGATCGCGGTGCCGTAGACGGTGACCTTGCCCGGTTCGCGGACGATCTTCTCCGAGCCCGGACGCACCGCGTGGGGGCTGGCCTGGCCGGTGCGGCTGTCGGTGCCGTATTTGTAGCGAATCAGCGGCTTCAGCTTGTCGGCCGAGATCGAGGCGGCGTAGTGGGGTTCGCCGAGCGGGACCGGCATGTCGTAGAGCAGTTCCATCTTGTCGCCGGTGATGTCGATGAGCTGATGGTTCTGCGGATGCAGCGGGCCGACCGGATTGAAGCGGTCGATCGCCAGCTTGTTGAGGGCGACGAGATACTTGCCGGCGGGCGCGACGCTCTCGCCCTCCATCGACATCAGATGGCCGATGTTGTAGTGCACCGAGATCTTGTCGAGCACCTTGCCTTGACAGTAGTCGTATTTGGCGACCTGGCTGTCGACGTAGAGCGAGGTGTAGGCGATGCAGGGCTTCGAGTCGTATTGCGTGTGCAATGGGCCGAGGCCGAGCTGGATCTGATTGTGGATCGCCTGCTTCATGTCGATGATCGGGATCCCGTAGGAATCCTTGGAGGCGAACTTCTTGGCATCGATCGCCGCCTTGATCTTCTCCCACGAGTAGACCGTGACGTTGGTGTCGAGCTTGCCGCCGACGATGATGTACTTGCCGTCCGGGCTGACGTCGGCGCCGTGCGGCGACTTGGGCTCGGCGATCAGGTAGATGAGGCCTTCCTCGATCGCCGTCTTCATCATGATGACGTCGTGGCCGTTGATCTTGGTGACCTTGCCGGCCGCCACCACTTCCGCCGCCTTCTTCCAGTTGATGACGTGCAGGTAGTCGGCGTCGTTGGCGGAGCAGCCGGCTTCGAACGGCGGCTTGCCGGACTCGATGCCGCCGACGTAGCGCTCGGCGCAGAACGAGTTGGTGAAGGACCAGCCGTCGGAGGGGCCCTTGCCGGCGTCCGACAGATCCTGGGTATAGGGCGGCAGTTCGATCGAGAACGACTTGGAGGGATCGATGCGGCCTTTGGGCCGGTCGAACTTCCAATAGGTCACCGCGCCGCGGAACTTCTCGTTGAAATCGGAGAGCGGGGCGTAGCCACGGCCGAGGACGCCGGGATATTGGGCGGTTTCGATCACGTATTCGGAGTTCGGGGTGACGAAGGTGCCGCCGTGCTCGGACTGCAGGATCGGATTGACGACGATCTGCTGGGTCTCGAAATCGTGTAGCGAGATGACGCCGACGCGCGGGTTGGCCTTGTCGTTGATGAAGAGATATTCGCCGTCGGGCTTGCCGTCGGTCTCCGTCAGCGCCGGATGGTGGGTGTCGCCCCAGTTGGGCGAACGGCCGTCGATGTCGCCTTGGGCGAGGACCTTCTTGGATTCCTCGTCGTAGCCGTAGCCCTGCCAGGGCTCGGGGGTGAAGACGGCGATGTACTTGAGGAGGCGCATCGACGGCACGCCGTAGACGATGATCTGGCCGGACTGGCCGCCAGACGAGAAGACGAGGAACTCGTCACGACCACCGGTCGGCGTATAGGTCTTGGCGGCGGCCAGAAGATCCTTCTGGCTGAGGCCGCGGCGCTTCATCACGTCGTCCAGGTTTTCGGCACTCGCCGAAACGGCTCCCAGTCCGACGAGCACGCCCATGGCGATGGACGTCTTCAGAAACGATCTCATGATCGCGCTCCTGCTCTCTTCTCGATCCGGATCCACGTCGTTCTCGTCGGGTTCGTTCTCGCTAGACCACGGATCTCTCCCGTCCCGGTTCGACGGCAAAGATCCTCCCCTCGCGGTCGGCATGAGCCGATACCGACGAAACACTGCGTTTCGATCGCGAAATCTGTCTCGGTTGTGCGGTCTGGCCCGCCGTCTCCGTCCGTGACCCTCGACGTCGAGGTCCCCGGGCGGGGGCGAGGAGGTCCGTCCGACCTCCCGGATCGACGCACGGCGTCGACCCACGTCCCTTTCCGCGCCGGACCATGACACATCGCGGAGGTGGCTCCTTGACCGCCGTCAAGCCGGGACGCGGCCGCAACAAATCGGCCGCGCCGAGGGCGCGGGTCCGGTCTCGTCGGGCCGAGGATCGCGGGGG
>JAFHCF010000098.1:0-9074 GCA_048497495.1 Prosthecomicrobium sp. | reverse complement strand
GCTGCCGAGGCCACCGGTGATCGAGCCGGACAGGTAGAGGGCCCAGACGACGATCGCCCAGGTCTTGGGCGTGAGACCGTTGGGCGACGAGTCGGGCGTCGGTAGGTTGGTCATGGAGAACTCCCCCTCGATCGATGTTCCGAACCGAAGAGTGGACGCTCCGTCCGGTCTCGTCGAGGGTAGAATTTCGCCAAGACCGCGTCGATTTCGCGCGGCGATGGATCGACCGGCGTTCTCAACCGGCGACCGGCCGAAACCCCGTCGTCGCCACCAGGCCGCCCTGGCGGTCGAAGATCACCACTTCCAGGGCGATGTCGGCGCCCTTGAGCAGGGCCGCCGCCGTGCGCCAGCCGGCCGCGGCGATCGGCGTGCCGAGGTCGAAGCCGGTGTCGCGGGCGATCTCCAACACCTCGAGCGCCGTGTTGGCGGCCCTGACCCGCGCCACGACGTCGGCCGAGGCCCCGGCCTCATCGGCCACACGGGCGAGAAAGTCGTGGTCGACCGAGCCGCGCTTCGAATGGAGATCGGCGAGCCCCTGCGCCAGCTTGACCATCTTGCCGATGCCGCCGGCGACGGTGACGCGGGCGACCGGGTGGGTGCGCAGATATTTGAGCATGCCGCCGACGAAGTCGCCCATCTCGATCAGTTGGACCTCGTCGAGCCGGTGGAGCTTCTGGACCGCCTGCTCGGTGGTGTTGCCGGTCGAGCCGGCGACGTGGGGAAAGCCCATGGCGCGGGCGACGTCGATGCCGCGATGGATCGAGTGGATCCAGGCGGCGCAGGAGAAGGGCACGACGATCCCCGTCGTCCCGAGGATCGACAGGCCGCCGAGAATGCCGAGGCGCGGGTTCAGGGTCTTCAGCGCGATCTTGTCGCCATGCGGGATCGAGATCTCGACCTCGACGTCGCCGGCCGCGCCGGTCGCCGCCGTCACTTCGGCGATCGCGGTGGTGATCATGGCGCGCGGCACCGGATTGATCGCCGGTTCGCCGACGGCGATCGGCAGGCCCGGCCGGGTCACCGTGCCGACGCCGGCGCCGGCGGAGAAGACGATGCCGGCGCCTCGCGGGGCGCGGCGAACCGTCGCGACCACCAGGGCGCCGTGGGTGACGTCGGGGTCGTCGCCGGCGTCCTTGACCACGCCGACGCGGGCGAAGTCGGGGCCGATTTCGCTGGTCGCCAGCACGAAGCTCGGCCGATCGCCGCCGGGAAGCGCGATGGCGACGGGATCGGGAAAGACGCCGGTCGTGAGCGCCTCGAATGCCGCCTTGGCGGCGGCCGTGGCGCAGGCGCCGGTGGTCCAACCGCGACGCAGTTGAGAATCTGTCTTGATTTTCGTCGGGGTCCCGTCGTCTTTCATGATGTGAGTTGGTATCTGAACCGGCAACGACGTCAACGGAGGGAACGACCCATGATCGATCTCGGGCCGCTCGGCCGGCACATGCCGACCTTCGAGCCGGGTTCCGTCTGGCTGGTGGGCGCCGGTCCCGGCGACCCGGGCCTGCTCACCGCCCGCGCCATCCATGCGCTGACGGTGGCCGACGTGCTGGTCTACGACGCGCTGGTGGCGCCCGACATTCTCGAACTGGTGCGCGACGGCGCCGAGCTCGAATATGCCGGAAAGCGCGGCGGCAAGCCCTCGGCCAAGCAGCGCGACATCACCGAGCGGCTGATCGAACTGGCTCGCCAGGGCAAACGCGTGTTGCGGCTGAAGGGCGGCGATCCCTTCGTCTTCGGCCGTGGCGGCGAGGAGGCGCTGGCGCTGCACGCCGCCGGCGTTCCGTTCCAGGTGGTCTCCGGCATCACCTCCGGTCTCGGCGGGCTCGCCGCCGCCGGCATCCCGGCGACCACCCGCGACACCAATCAGGCGATCATCCTGATGACCGGCCACTACGCCATGCAGGGGCCGGAGGCGATCGACTGGCCGGCCTTCGCCCGCACCGGCGTGCCGCTGGTGCTCTACATGGCAATGAACAATCTCGCCGCGATCATCGCCGAGTTGATTCGCGCCGGCATGGCGCCGTCGACGCCGATCGGCTTCGTCACCAAGGCGACGACGCCAGATCAACGGGTGCTGGTCTCCACCCTCGAGGCCGCCGTCGCCGACGTCGCCAAGGCGGGTATCGAGGCGCCGGCGATCACCGTCATCGGCTCGATCGTGCCGGTGCGCGCCGCGCTCGGTTTCCCAGACGCCAGCGCATGAGCGGCGGCGCGCCCAAGGGCCTGCTCGTCGCGGCGATGCGCTCGTCGAGCGGCAAGACCACGGTGACGCTCGGCCTGCTTCGGGCCCTGGCGCGTCGGGGTCTGGCGGTGGCTGGCGCCAAATGCGGGCCCGACTACATCGACCCGGCCTTCCACCGCGCCGCCAGCGGCCGCGAGAGCCTCAATCTCGACAGTTGGGCGATGCCGCCGGCGCTCCTGGCGCGGCTGGCGACCGATTCGGCGGCCGGCGCCGACCTGATGATCGCGGAAGGGTTGATGGGGCTCTTCGACGGGGTTCCGGGCGCCCCCGGCCGCACCGGGGCGAGCGCCGAGGTGGCGGCGGCGCTCGGCATACCGGTGGTCCTGGTCCACGACGTCTCCGGCCAATCGCAATCGGCGGCGGCGATCGTCGCCGGTGTCGCGGCCTATGCCCCGGGCCTGCGGCTCGCCGGGGTGATCCTCAACCGGGTCGGGTCGGAGCGCCACACCCGCCTCGTCTCCGACGCGATCGCGGGAATCGGCATAGAGGTGCTCGGCGCCATTCCGCGCACCGGCGACATCGTCATGCCGGAGCGCCATCTCGGCCTGGTCCAGGCCTCGGAGACCGCCGGGCTCGACGGGTTGATCGACCGGATGGCCGACCTCGTCGAAGCCCATGTCGACCTCGACCGGCTGGTGGCGGCGGCGCGATCGCTCGCGCCCGTCGACGGCGACGAGGCCCGACCGCTGCCGCCGCCGGGTCGCCGCATCGCCGTGGCGCGCGACGAGGCCTTCGCCTTCCTCTACCCCCATCTCGTCGCCGGATGGCGGGCGGCGGGCGCCGAGATCGTCTTCTTCTCGCCGCTCGCCGACGAGGCGCCGGACCGGGCCTGCGACGTCTGTTGGCTTCCCGGCGGCTATCCCGAACTCCACGCCGGCCGTCTGGCGGCGGCCTCGACCTTCCTCGGGGGCTTGCGCGGCTTCGCGGCCGAGAAGCCGGTCCACGGCGAGTGCGGCGGCTACATGGTGCTGGGGCGAACGCTGACCGACGCGAGCGGCGAGACCCACGCCATGGCGGGTCTCCTCGACGTCGCCACCTCGTTCGCCAGCCGCCGGATGCATCTCGGCTACCGCGCGGTGGAAACGCTGGCGGACGGGCCGCTGGGGAAGGCGGGCACGCGGCTCAAGGGCCACGAATTCCACTACGCGACGGTGGTCGATGGCGGGGCGGACGCGCCCTTCGCGCTGGCCGGCGACGCCTACGGCTCCACCCCGACGGCGACGGGCAGCCGGCGCGGGCACGTCTCGGGGACGTTCTTCCACGTCATCGCGCGGGATGGCTGAGGCGAGACCGCGCGCCCTCCCCGTCCGCCGTCGCGCCGGTCCTTGCGTGGTTCTACCGATTGCGCGCGCCGGCTCGGACCTGCCAGCGTTTCGGCGGATAGTCCAGGACGAGGACCACGGACCATGGAACGCGATGTGCTGACGGTCACCGCCGCCCACGACCCGATGCTGGTGGAAGCGGCGATCGAGCGGCTGGTGCGGCGATTCTACGAAAAGGGCGACGCCGACGACCTGCTGGGGCCGCCGTTTCGCTCCATACCGGCGCTCGAGGATCATCTGGTGGTGATCATCGACTTCTGGTCGCGCCAATTGATCGACACCGATCGCTACCAGGGCCGGCCCTTCCCGCCCCATTGGAAACTCGATATCGAGCCGGCGCACTTCGATCGCTGGATGGCGCTGTTCAGCGAGACGGCGCGCGAGGAACTCCCCGCCGATCTCGCCGAGAAGGCGATCACCAAGGCGGGCCACATGGCGACCGCCTTCCAGGCCGGCATGTTCCCGTTGCGCGGGCCCGACGGCCGTCCGATGCGCCTGCCACGCGACTGACGCGCGGCTCGCGATCGTCGGCGTCGGCGGGTCTCGGCGCCCGACCGCGGCACCACGTCCCGCCTCGGCCAAAAAAAAGGCCGCCTCGAAGGCGGCCTAAGTCTATAGGGAGGAAACGCCCAAGGAGGGCCATGACGGGCGCCGCGAAGCGCCGGTCACGAGGTTGAATATAATGGTGCAGTGCGAAACTGCAATGCAATAATTTCGACCAGATGCATCTTGTTGCGTCAACGGGTCCGAACCGTCGCCGTCGAGCGCGGATCGAAGCGTCGGAATGCACTCAATAATTGCATTAGGCCACCAGAATCCACGTTTTTATTGACCATGGATTGTAAGCAAACATTCCAGTGTGCGCATCGGTGCAGGTCACCAATGTTCCCGATGGGCGACTACCATTCCAGAATTGATCAGAACATGAGCAGCGGATCGGTGACGACCCGGTCACGAAGCGGATTTCCACCTCTCGCACTTTCGCCCCTTCGGCCGGTCGACGAGAATCGGAGGCCGGTATCGAATCGCGCGATCGATCGCGTTCGGCCGGGCGCGGCGCGGTCGGCGCCACCATGGCCGATCACGCCGAGATGCCCGTCGGGCGCATGCGTGAAATGACGGATATGTCAGGTGACGGCACCCCGCGCTTCGTGGTGAAATGGATCACGGCCGGGTCGCAGGATCCGGCCGATTCTCGTTTCTCCGACGCCGAGGTTCCCATGCGGCACGCCGTCCTTCGCCTCCTTCTCGCCGCCGCCTGCCTCGGCGTGCCGGGGCAAGCCTTCGCTCAGGGCGCCGGACCGCGCCCCGCGCCCCCGGTCACCGTCGCGACGCCGCTGGTCAAGGACGTCCAGGAGGTCGTGAGTTTCACCGGACGGTTCGACGCCACCCGAGCCGTGCAGGTGAAGTCGCGCGTCGCCGGCTATCTCCAGAGGGTCGCCTTCACCGACGGCGCCACCGTCAAGAAGGGCGACCTGCTCTTCGAGATCGATCCGCGCCCCTATCAGGCGGCGGTCGATCAGGCGGCGGCGACCGTCACCGTGTCGCAGACCGCGGTGCAGTTCGCCAACGGCGACCTGGAGCGCGCCACGCTGCTGCAGAAGACCGGCAACATCACCGAACAGTTGTTCGATCAGCGCCGGCAGACCTTCCTCCAGGCCCAGGCCAAGCTCGCCGGCGACCGCGCGGCGCTCGACGCCGCCCAACTCAATCTCGAGTTCACCAAGGTTCTCGCGCCGATCGACGGACGCCTGTCGCGCACCCTGGTGTCGGAGGGCACGCTGGTCGGCGCCGCCGACACGCTGTTGACCACGATCGTCGCCGCCGATCCGATCGACTTCTACTTCGACGTCGACGAATCCACCTTCCTCGCCTTCGAGCGCGCCGCGACGCAAGGCGGCGCGAAAGCCTCGATCGTCGGGCTCGAAGGCGTCGTCGGCACCACCGACGAGGCCGAGCCGAAGCGGGCGGCGCGGGTCGACTTCTTCGACAACCGGGTCGATCAGGCCTCCGGCACCATGCGGCTGCGCGCCAAGGTGGCCAATGCCGACCTCTTCCTCACCCCCGGCCTCTTCGGCAAGATCCGCGTGCCGCTGGGCGGGCTGAAGAAGGGTGTCCTCGTTCCCGACGAGGCGATCGCCTCCGACCAGACCCGCCGCATCGTGCAACTCGTCGCCGAGGACGGCTCGACGTCGCCGCGTCCGGTCGTCACCGGCCCCAAGATCGACGGCTATCGGCTGATCCGCTCCGGTCTCGACGGGTCGGAGACCCTCGCCATCAACGGTCTGGTGCGCATCCGCCCCGGTGCCAAGGTGACGCCGCAACGCGTCGCCCTGCCGCCGATCGGCGGCGCCAGCCTGCCGACACCGGCGCCCGCGCCGGCTCCGGCGAAGTGAGAGGGCGAAACCCATGCGCTTCGCCCATTTCTTCGTCCGCCGCCCGATCTTCGCCTCGGTGCTGTCGATCCTGCTGGTTCTCGTCGGTCTGATCGCCTTCGAGAACCTGCCGGTGTCGCAATACCCGGAGATCGCGCCGCCGACCATCGTGGTGCGCACCAACTACCCCGGCGCCAATGCCGAGACGGTCGCGGCCACCGTGGCGACGCCGCTCGAGGAACAGATCAACGGCGTCGAGGACATGCTCTACATGTCCTCCTATGCCTCGGCCGACGGGTCGATGCAGCTGACCATCACCTTCAAGCTCGGCACCGACCTCAACAAGGCGCAGGTTCTGGTGCAGAACCGGGTGGCGATCGCCCTGCCCCGCCTGCCCTCGGCGGTCCAGTCGCTCGGCGTCACCACCAACAAGTCGTCGCCCGACATCATGATGGTCGTGGTGATGTTCTCGCCCGACGGCTCGCTCGATCCGCTCTACGTCTCCAACTACGCCCGCGCCAACGTCCGCGATCCGCTGCTCCGGCTCGACGGTGTCGGCGAGGTGACGATCTTCGGCGAACGGCTCTATTCGCTGCGCGTCTGGCTCGACCCCGACAAGCTGGCGGGTCTGGGACTGACCGCCGACGACGCCATCTCGGCCGTGCGGGCCCAGAACGTCCAGGTCTCCGGCGGCGCACTGGGGAGCCAGCCGGCGCCGAAGGACAACGCCTTCCAGTTCTCGGTGACCACGCAAGGGCGCTTCCAGTCCGCCGAGCAGTTCGAGGAGGTCATCGTCCGCTCGACCTCCGAGGGCCGGGTGATCCGCCTCAAGGACGTCGCCCGGGTCGAGATCGGCGCCCAGAGCTACGACAATCTGTCGTTCTTCGACGGCAAGTCGTCGGTCGGCATCGGCATCTTCCAGCGTCCCGGCACCAATGCGCTCGGCGCCGCCGCCGAGATCCGCAAGACCATGGACGAACTCGCCGCCAACTTCCCCCAGGGGATCGCCTACCAGATTCCGTTCAACCCGACCGAATACATCCAGGCTTCGGTCGACGAGGTCTACAAGACGCTCGCGGAAGCCGTGCTGCTGGTGATCGTCGTCATCCTGGTGTTCCTGCAGAACTGGCGCACCGCGATCATCCCGGTGATCGCCATCCCGGTGTCGTTGATCGGCACCTTCGCGGTGCTCTACGCCTTCGGCTACTCGCTCAACAATCTCACCCTCTTCGGCCTGGTGCTGGCGATCGGCATCGTCGTCGACGACGCCATCGTCGTGGTGGAGAACGTCGAGCGCAACATCGCCGACGGGCTCAGACCGCGCGACGCCGCCCACCAGACCATGGACGAGGTCGGCACCGCCGTCGTCGCCATCGCCCTGGTGCTCGCCGCGGTGTTCATCCCCTCGGCCTTCATCCCCGGCATCACCGGCCAGTTCTACCGCCAGTTCGCCGTCACCATCGCGGTGTCGACGATCATCTCGGCGATCAATTCGCTGACCCTGTCGCCGGCGCTCGCCGCCCTCCTGTTGAAGCCGCACGATCCTCACCCCACCCCGGGCGGGCCGATCGGTCGGCTCGGCCACGGTCTCGCCGGGCTCTTCAATCGCGGCTTCGACCGGATGGCGAACGGCTATGCCGACGCCGTCGGTTTCGCCGTCAAGTGGAAGATGCTGAGCCTCGTGGTCTATGTCGGCCTGCTCGGCGCCACCGTGTGGGTCGCCAAGACCCTGCCCACCGGCTTCATCCCGGCGCAGGACCAGGGCTACGCGCTGGTGATCGTCCAACTGCCGGACGGCGCCTCGCTCACCCGCACCGAGGAGGTGGTGGCCAAGGCCGGGCGCACCGTGCGGGGCATCGACGGCGTCGCCCACACGGTCGAGGTCGCCGGCATCAACGCCGCCACCTTCACCCCCGCCTCCAACGGCGCCATCCTGTTCGTGCCCTACAAGTCCTTCGACGAGCGGCTGAAGAGCGGCCGCACCTCGAACCTGATCGTCGGCGAGATCCTGGCGAAGCTCGCCCCGCTCCAGGAGGCCTTCACCGTCGCGGTGCCGCCGCCGCCGGTGCGCGGCCTCGGCAACCAGGGCGGCTTCAAGCTGCAGATCCAGGAGAAGGATTCGGCCGACATGCGCCGGATCCTCGGCCTCGCCTATCAGATGATGGGGATGGCGGCGCAGGATCCCGACCTGCGCTCGGTCTTCACCACCTTCACCGCGTCGACGCCGCAGGTGCGCGTAGACATCGATCGCACCAAGGCGCAGATGCTCAACGTGCCGGTGGAAGCCGTCTTCGCCGCCCTCCAGCAGAACATCGGCACCGCCTACATCAACGACTTCAATGCCTTCGGGCGCGTCTATCAGGTCCGCGCCCAGGCCGATCAGCGATTCCGCCTGACCAAGGAGGACATCGGTCAGATCAAGGTCCGCTCCTCGACCGGCGCGCTGGTGCCGCTCGGCACGCTGATCGAGATCACCGACACGGCCGGGCCGGCGCTGATCCAGCGCTACAACATGTACACCTCGGTGCCGCTCCAGGGCTCCGCCGCGCCGGGGGTCTCCTCGGGCGTGGCGCTCGCCAAGATGGAGGCGCTGGCCGCCAGGGTGCTGCCCCAGGGCACCGGCTTCCAGTGGACCGAACTCGCCTTCCAGGAGAAGCTCGCCAGCGGCTCGACGATCTTCGTCTTCGGCCTGTCGGTGCTCTTCGTCTTCCTGCTGCTCGCCGCCCAATACGAGAGTTGGGCGCTGCCGCTCGCCATCATCCTGATCGTGCCGATGAGCGTCATGGCGGCGCTGTTCGGCGTCATGGCGCGCGGCATGGACAACAACATCCTGACCCAGGTCGGCCTGGTGGTTCTCGTCGGCCTCGCCGCCAAGAACGCCATCCTGATCGTCGAATTCGCATCCCAAGGCGAGATCCAGAACCGCAACGGTCCGGTCGCGGCGGTGATCGAGGCCTGCCGGTTGCGGCTTCGCCCGATCCTGATGACCGCCTTCGCCTTCATCCTCGGCGTGCTGCCGCTGGTGATCGCCGTCGGCCCCGGGGCGGAGATGCGTCAGGCGCTCGGCACCGCGGTGTTCTTCGGGATGATCGGCGTGACCTTCTTCGGCCTGTTCCTGACGCCGGTGTTCTACGT
>JAFHCF010000097.1:0-6685 GCA_048497495.1 Prosthecomicrobium sp. | reverse complement strand
GAGGAATACGCCAAGCTGGCGATGGCGATCATCGACAACGCCATGCTCAACGGCGAGGTCATCCGCCTCGACGGGGCGCTGCGCATGGCGCCGAAGTGACGAGACGGGAGGCCGGCCGAGCCGTCGGCCCTCGGTTCGCCGCATCGATATTCCGTCGGCACACATTCCGAGACCCCGCGTGACGTCCCGGTGGGGGCGGCGACGGATCGCGGCGACGCCGAATTCCGCGCGTCGATGATCCCTCGGCCGGCACCTCCACGACCTCATCGACGGTCGGGGATGCCACGCATCCGACCGTCGAAGACGGCGCGGACCGGATGTCGCGCCACCCGGGGGATCACGCGACCTTGAACCGGGACGACGGCGACCCGATCTGAGAAGCATTCGACGGCATGGGCTTTCGCCCCTGACGTCGACCGTCGAGGAGTGAACCATGCCCGTCCATGTCGTCTGTCCTTCCTGCGGTGCCGTCAACCGGCTGCCCGAGGACAAGCTCGCCACGCATTTCGGCGATGCCCATTGCCCGTCGTGCAAGGCGACGCTGTTTCCGGGCAAGCCGATCGAGGTCGACGGCGCGGGGCTCGCCCGCCAGATCGAGCGCTCCGACTTGCCCCTCCTGGTCGACTTCTGGGCGCCGTGGTGCGGTCCCTGCCGGTCGATGGCGCCGAGCTTCGCGGAGGCCGCCGCGCGCCTCGAACCACGGGTCCGCGCCCTGAAGCTCGACACCGAGGCCGATCAGGCGGCGGGCGCTCGCCACGCCATCCGCTCGATCCCGACGCTGGCGCTCTTCGTCGGCGGCCGCGAGGTGGCGCGCCAGCCGGGAGCGCTGTCGACGCCGCAGATCCTACGCTGGGTCGAGGACCATCTACGCTGAGACGGATGCGCGTCTCTCGGGTCGGCGGTGTTCAGGGCCGCCGCCAGGGCGAGAACCAGCCGAGGCCGGCTTCGGTGCCGGCGGCCGGGCGATATTCGCAGCCGACGAAGCCGCCATAGCCGAGGCGATCGAGTTCCTCGAAGAGGAAGGGGTAAGACACCTCCTCCCCCGCCGGCTCGTGGCGCGACGGCACCGAGGCGATCTGGACATGACCGATGATCGGCATCATCCGCCGCAGCGCCATGGTGACGTCGCCGGCGAGGATCTGGCGATGGTAGACGTCGAACTGGAGCTTCAGATTGGGCAGGCCGAGGTCGGCGATGAGCTCGGCGGCGAAGTCGAAGTCGTCGAGGAAATAGCCGGGCATGTCACGGCGGTTGATCGGCTCGATCAGGAGATCGATCCCTTCGGCGCCGAGACGCCCCGCGACGGCGGCGAGCGCGCCACGATAGGCGGCGACACGGACGGGATCGCGGCGGTCGCCGATCCCGGCCATCAGGTGAAGCCGTCGCACGTCGGTGGCGCGCACCCATGGCATGGCGAAGTCCAGAGCGTCCAGGACATCGCCCCCGCGCCCGGGTAGGCTGGCGAGACCGCGTTCGCCCGCCGCCCAGTCGCCCGGCGGCAGGTTGAACAACGCCTGGGTCAACCGATGCGCCGCCAGGCGATCGGCGATCGCCTGCGGTTCGTACTCGTAGGGAAAGAGAAACTCGACCGCCTCGAACCCCGCCGCCGCCGCCCGCCCGAAGCGCTCGAGAAACGGCGCTTCGGTGAACATCATCGTCAGATTGGCGGCGAAGCGGGGCATGGTGGACACTCGGATGAGAGGACCGATCTCCGGGGACAGGCGGCAACGACGTGAGATGCGCTGCGATGCGTCGGCGCCGCATTCTATCGCGGAGACCCGAGGCCCTGTCCACGCGCGCGCCTCAAGGGGCTCGACCGTCCCGCGTCGCGGGACGGCGAATTCGAGCGAGGGGATTTCTTCCTCCTGCCGTCCGCTGAAAGCGACGCCGGACCGGATGCATTCGGATCCGGAACCGCTTATACTGAAAGGCATTGAAAATGACTTTCGGGTGTCTGCCTGCCGATTTCTCATGCCCCCGACGCGGGTGAGCAATCGGCATGTCCTCAACGGCCCGGCGCCTCGGCGCTCAGGGCCGGGGATATCGGATCGAACGCAGCCGAGGCGAGCGACGAGAGAGGTGGAGAGATGAAATTCATGGACTTTCGCCCGCGCGCGATCGCGACGGCACGGGGCCGGCGTCTCGCCCGTTTGGCCGTCGTCGCCCTCCTCGCCACCGGCGCCCTCGTCGGCGTGACAAACGCCGAGGACGCGGCATCGAGCGGGACCATGGCGATCGCCAATCCGGCATCCGTCGCCTGTGTGCAACGGGGCGGGCGTCTCGAAATCGTCACCGGGCCGAGTGGCGGTCAGGCCGGATATTGCCACCTGAAGGACGGACGCGTCTGCGAGGAATGGGCGCTCTTTCGCGACGGACGCTGTGTCCCGCCGCCGCGCCGCAAGCCGGCGAAATGACCAGATGAGACCGAGGTCCCCGCCGGTCTCGCGCCCTCGAGGGTCCGACCCTCGAGGGCGGGATCACCGGGCGCGCGCCTTCGATGGATGCGCAATACAGGCGTGTTGTCCGTTCTCCACCGGATATCTCGGCGGCCGATTGAGCAATGCCGGGGTTTCGCCATGCGCGCTGCTCTTAACGTATCGTTGCCGCAAGCGCAGATCTCAGATCACCGGCGTTCATCGGCACGCAGTAGACGGGTCTGCCGCGTTCGAATCTCCAGCCTTCGGAGAGCGGCCCGACATCGACCGCGTCGAAGCCGAATTCTTCATAGAGCCCGGCGGCAATCGCCTTGCCCTCGATCTCGTCACCGGCGAGAGGCAGCGCCCGACGATCGGGCGCGCCGGCAATCCGTCCGTCCTTTTCGAGATCATTCATTGGAATGGCGTTGAAGGCTTTGACGATACGCGATTGCGGTAGATGGCGTGCGAGCATCTCGCTGGTCGTGGCCGCTCCTGTGTCCAGTTCGAGAATACTGCCATCACGTTCAGGATAATAGTTGTTGGTGTCGATCACCACCTTGCCCGTGAGCGGCGCGACAGGGACGGAGCGATATGCCGCAAGCGGGATGGCCACGACCACGATATCGCCGAACGCTGCCGCCTCCTCGACCGTCCCGACGTCACAGCCCACACCGTGACGCAGGCTGAACAAGGTCTCCGGCCCGCGCGAATTGCTGAGCATGACCTGGTGGCCCGAGCGGACTGCCAGCTTGCCGACGACGCGGCCGACAAAGCCTGCGCCGATGATCCCGATTTTCATATCGTTTCTCCGTGTTGTCGTTCGCACGGAGATTTAATTCATCTACAATATGAGATAAATTCCAGATATTGAATGATATTAACAACCAAAAGGGGGCAATCATGGATCGTCTCACCAGCATGGCGGTCTTCGTCAAAGCGGCCGATCTGGGGTCCTTCGCTGCCGCGGCCGAAGCCATGGGCATGTCTCCTCAGATGGTGGCCAAGCATGTGGTATTTCTGGAGGACCGTCTTGGCGTGGCCTTGCTTCATCGCACGACCCGCAGGCAGAGCCTGACCGATGTGGGCCGGACCTATTATGACCGGTGCAAAATCGTTCTGGCCGAAGCCGAAGCCGCCGACTCGCTGGCGCAGGATATGCGTTCCCAACCGAAAGGGATATTGAGGGTCAACGCACCCATGACGTTCGGCTCTTTCAGTTTGGCACCATTCGTCACGCGCTATCTCGCCCGTTATCCCGACATGCACATCGACCTCACCCTCAACGACCGCTTCGTCGATCCGTTGGAGGATGGTTTTGAGGTGATGGTGCGCATCGGCGAGGTCGAGGACGGCTCGCTGATTGCGCATCCGCTGGCGCCGTATCGGCTGATCGCCTGCGCTTCACCGGCCTATCTCGAAAGACGGGGCACACCGCAGACGCCCACCGAACTGGAGCAGCATGATTGCCTCGCCTACGCTTATTGGTCGCCTTCCATTCCCTGCCGATGGCGGTTCACGCGCAATGGCAAAACCGAGGAAGTGAGGGCCGAGGGACGGGTTCGAAGCAATGACTGGAAGGCATTGCTACATGCCGCCATCGAGGGCTACGGCGTCACGCTCGGGCCGGAAAGCGCGCTGAAATCTGAAATCTCCGCAGGTCGTCTCGTCCGTGTCCTACCGGATTACGAAGGGCCGGTGCGGCCGATGCATGTTCTCTACCCGGCGGGACGGCGACCCACTGTCAAGGTTCGGAGCTTCGTAGATGCGGTGGTCGAAGAATTCGGTCCACCTTGACGATCGTCAGTGGTCTCGGCTTGTTTGGTTGCTGGGGCTCCCAACAAGCGATGCCGATATTCGCTTCGAGCAACTATCCAGCACTACTGTCGTAGAATATTTGGTGGCCGGCGACCGAGTCTTCGTCGGTACAACGGGCAGCAGGCCGGCAACGGCGCGGACACAAACAAAAGCCCCGCTGGCGAGAGCCGAGCGGGGTTTTGCATGAGCCGTTGAATGAGCTTTGGTATTTTGGTTGCGGGGGCCAGATTTGAACTGACAACCTTCAGGTTATGAGCCTGACGAGCTACCGGGCTGCTCCACCCCGCGTCACGGAGAACCGAGCTTGTATGCGGCGCTGTTCGCAAACCCGACACCTTTCATAACAGTTTGATGTCATTCTGATTTCGGCGTCGCCGTCGTTCAGGTCCGATTCGAGAACACGCGCTCACGAGATCGGCAGCGTTTTTCGTCGCGCGCATTCGACGGCGGAACACGGCGCGAACATTCGTTCGAGGCACGGAAGGCGACGGACACAGTGCGGACACGGAACGATGGGCTCGGGCCGAAAGCCCGTCCCACAATCTTCGCACCTTTGGCTTTCGGCCCTGATTGCACCCGTTCCCGCCATTCATAGGGAGACCCGCCGAGAGCATCTTGCTGACTGGAAATGACCGCGGCTGAGTGCTGCGGAAACAGCTTCACGATTGCTGCGTCCACCACGCCCGCCTCGAATGGCACGGTCTCGGGCGCGACGCTCACGGGCGGCGCGAACGGCCACACCTTCGTCTCCGGCACGCAGAACCTGCCTTCGATGTCCATCGAGGTCGGCCTTCCGGACGTGCTGTTCTTCAGCATGAACTATGGCGCACGGGCAAACAGCCTGTCCGTCCAGGCGCAGCGCTCCGGGCTTCTTTCCGCAACCGTCAACGTGATCGCGCAGGGCGAGGCGACGGCTGTCACCACCGGCGCAGGCACGCCCACCGTTCTCGATGTCGAGCGCTTCAGCCAGTTTCAGGGATCGATCACCCGAAACGGCGCGGTGCTCGGCAACATCGTCTCTGCCGAACTGATGTATTCGAACAACCTCGAAAAGATCGAGGTTATCCGCTCCGACGGGCGCATCGCCGATACCGATCCCGGCGTCGTCAAATGCTCGGGCAATCTCAATGCGCGGTTTCAGGATACGAGCCTGCTCGATCAGGCGACCGGCCGCACGCCCTGCGAGATCGCCTTCGGCTGGACCATCGACGCCAGCCGCTCGCTGCTCTTCACCGCGCATCGCGTGTTCCTGCCGCGCGGCAACCGGCAAATCCACGGGCCGGGCGGCATTCGGATGCGCTTCGCCTGGCAGGCCGCGCTCGATCCCGTGCTGAACAAGACCTGCACCGTCGTTCTGACCAACGACGTGGCCTCCTACTGATCTTTCCTTCCCCACAATCTGTCGATTTTGCTAAGTCACGGATGATAGCTCAGCGGACAAAAGCATTGGAACGCGATATTTGACCATGGCTCTGATGTTTGTGTGAGGATTCGTGATGACATTGGCTGTAGTGGCATTCGAAGGCCCGGTTGGGGTTGGAAAAACAACATTGGGTACAGCTGTTTCCGCGCGATTGAAAATAGGATTTGTCGACGGCGATGAATATTCACTTCCTGGTCCTTGGCTTCGATCTATTCTAAAAACGAGCCACAGAATTGCTTTTGCTTGTCAGACTCAGCTTGAGCGCTATCCCGCTGTTATTATGGCCTACCCGTTACGTTGCACGAACTGGCTTTTTTTCAGAGAAACTTTTCAGCGGCATGGGATAGCTTTTCATTGCATCGGGCTGACCGCCGATCTTTCACACATCTCAAATCGCGAACGCGTCCTGACTTCAGACGAGGTGACGAGAACGTCGCAGATGCTTGCTCAAGGCTATGGTCGGCGCCCCTTCAGCGATTCTGTCGTGCGTACCGATGAAGTCGGTTTCGAACTTACCTGTGACCGCCTCGCTGAAGTAGTCAGCAATCTGATAGCCCTACCGAGCGATCGGCCTGCTACCTGCAGCTAAGGAAGAGGACCGCTATTCCAATCGCGTGAGCATGGACCGAATTGCTGAGGAAGGCTTCAACCTCAACATATCTCGCTACATCAGCATGGCGGTTGCTGAAGAAGAGATTGAGCTGTCGGCCACCCAGGGCGAACTCGTCGAGATCGAAAAGCAGACCCGGGACGCAACTTCAAGGCACAACGCCTTCTTGAAGGAACTCGGGCTTTCTCTGTTGCCGGGCGGCGAATGAGCATTCGTGCTTCTGAATGGCCCTAAAAACGGACACAGCGCGGACACAAGCAAAAGCCCCGCTGGCGAGAGCCGAGCGGGGCTTTGCATGTGCCGTTGAATGAGCTTTGGTATTTTGGTTGCGGGGGCCAGATTTGAACTGACGACCTTCAGGTTATGAGCCTGACGAGCTACCGGGCTGCTCCACCCCGCGATGAGGCATTCGGGCGTTCT
>JAFHCF010000096.1:0-9591 GCA_048497495.1 Prosthecomicrobium sp. | reverse complement strand
GGCGCGGCGGCCGCCGCGACCGATCGCGGCAACGGGCGGGCGGCGGGGCGGGAGGAGGCCGTCGCGGCGCGATCGGCGGCGGGCGGGGTCGTCGGGCTCGGCTCGGCCCGGGCGTTGGCGGCGGAGGCGGCACGGACGGCGGCGCGGCTCTCGGCCGCCGACTGCAACAGATCGGCGCGCACCGGGCGCGGCGGGGCGAAGAGGAAGCCCTGACCGTATTTGACGCCGAAATCGAGCACGTCGACGACGTCGGCCTCGCGCTCGATCTGATCGGCGATCAGTTCCATGCCGAAGCGTTGGAAATAGTCGGCGAGATCGACCGGATGAATGTCGGTGCCGAGATCACCGCCGCGGCTGAGCAGTCGATCGGCGGAGATCTTCACGTAGCGGAAGCCGAGGTCGGCGAGGTTCTGGAAGCTGGTCTTGAGATCGGCGACCTGATCGATCGAGAAGCGGAAGCCGAGTTCGCGCAGGAGCCGCAGGCTCTCCCGCTCCAGGGGCCCGATGTCGCGCACCGCGCCTTGCGGGAACTCCAGCACCAACATCTCGTGGAGATCGCGGTTGGCCGCCAACACCTCGACGAACTCGTCGAAGAACGAGGCGTCGGCGAGGCTCGCCGGCGACAGATTGAGGAAGATCCCGACTTCCTTCGATCGACTCGCCAGCCGCCGCAGGATCTGCACCGACTTCAGGAGAATCTGCTCGTCGAGCGCGGCCATGAAGCCACGCGCCTCGGCGAGCGGGATGTAGTCGGAGGGGTGGATGGTCTCGCCGTCCTCCGTCCTCAGCCGGGTCAGGCACTCGTAGAAGCGCACCTTGCGTTGCGGCAGGGTGACGATCGGCTGGAGATGCAGGTCGAGGCGCTCGGCATCGACGGCGGCGCGGACCAGGGCGAGAAAGCCGTCGGCGTCGAGATGGGCGAAACGCTCCGGCACCAGCGGCGAGGCGCCGGCCGGGCGCGGCGGGCGGGCGCGCGACATCCCGGCTCCGGCGGTACCGGGCGGCGCGGTCCGACCCGGGGCGACGCGGCCTTCGGCGATGTTCATCTCGAGGTCGGCGACCGTCTCGATCACCTGGCGGGTGAGCGTGCCGATCACCTCCACTTCGGCGACCAACTGATCGATGTCGTCGCGGGTGCGGCGCGAGCCGCCGTCCTCGAGCGCGCCGAGCCGGCGTTCGATCGCGGTCAGGTCGCCGTCGAATTCGGTGACGCGGCGGGCCATGGCGGCCAGCCTGGCGTCGAGGTCGCGTTGCCCGCGCCGCCGCAGGCCCTCGAGGCGAAGGACGACCAGACCGACCAAGACCGACGCCGCGATGATCGCCGCGGCGCGCGGGCTCGCCTCGAACTGGTAATAGGCGGCGATCCCGGACGACACGGCGACGACCGGAATGCAGAACGCGATGAACAGGTCGGCGAAGCGGCGCATGTACCAGCTCGGGAACGGCGACCAGGACGGATCGCTTGGACGGGTCGCCGCCACCATGCCTGATTCACCCGGGTGAGGCCAAGCAATCGCGGCGACGGCGGAGGCCGGGCGCGAGGTTTTCCACGACCCTGGTCGGCACGAGTGACGCCGAGGGGCTCGACCGAGGCCGGGGCGGGCGGACGACGCGCGCTCGGGCGGCGGCGGAATCGGTCGCGCAGAGGTGATCGCGCCCGGCCCCGGCTCGCCTTGACCGGGTCTCCGCCCCGTCCCCACATAGAAGGAGAGAGCCGGATCGAAGAGGATCACACCATGATTTCGCTGAATGTCGAGGGCATGACCTGCATGGGTTGCGTCAAGAGCGTGGAGACCGCGCTGAAGAACGCCGATCCCGACGCCAGGGTCGAGATCGATCTCGCCTCCGGCAAGGTCGACGTCGAGGGCGCGCTCGACTTCGCCGCCGCCAAGGACGTGATCGAGGCCTCGGGTTTCGACGTGAAGGGCTGACGGCCGGACCAGCGATTCGGCGCCTCGCCGGAGTGCGTCGCCGGGCCACGGCGCGCGATGGAAATCGCGCGGGCATCCTCGGCGCGACGCCGTGAGGAAGAGGAGTTGCGTCGACGGCGGAAGGGTGCCATGACGCGGCGCTTTCTCAGCCCTTTTCGAGGCCTCCGCCGATGAGCTTCTTCCGTCTCTACTTCCGCGCCATCGGCCTCGTCGGTCCCGATACCGGGCTCGCCTTCGGGCTCGCCTTCGCCGGCGTCGTCCTCGCCTTCCTCGGCTTCGCCGAACCGATCCTGTTCGGCAAAGTGGTCGACGCGCTGACCCACGATCAACCGGCGATGAACCTCGTCGCCATCTGGGCCGGTCTCGGCTTCGTCGGCATCGCCGCCGGCATCTTCGTGGCGCTCCACGCCGACCGGCTCGCCCACCGCCGCCGGCTCGAGGTGATGAAGAACTTCTTCGAGCACGTCATCCAGCTTCCCGCCTCGTTCCATTCCGACGAGCAGTCGGGTCGGCTGATCTCGGTGATGCTGCGCGGCACCGACCATCTGTTCTCGCTGCTGCTCTCGGTGTTCCGCGAGCATCTGACCGCGGTGGTCATGCTGATCACCCTGATCCCGGTGGCGATCTGGATGAACTGGCGCATGGGACTGCTGCTGTTCGCCCTGATGGCGGTCTACGGCGTGCTCTCGGCGATCGTCGTGCGCAAGACCCGCTTCGGCCAGGAGCGGGCCGAGGCCTATCACTCCGAACTCTCCGGCCGGGTCGTCGACGTCATCGGCAACGTCTCGGTGGTGCAGTCCTTCGCCCGTCTCCAGGAGGAGGCGCGGGCGCTCCAGGGGATCATGGGCAACCTGATCGCGGCGCAGTTCCCGGTCTTGAACTGGTGGGCGCTGGCCTCGATCCTGACCCGGGCGGCGGCGACCATCACCGTGGTGTCGCTCTTCGCGCTGGGCACCTCGCTCCATGCCAAGGGCGAGATCTCGGTCGGCGAGATCGTCTCCTTCGTCGGTTTCGCCACCATGCTGATCGGCCGGCTCGACCAGTTGACGCAGTTCCTCTCCTCGCTGGTCTTCGACGCCGCCGGCATGCGGCAGTTCTTCGCCGTGCTCGACGAGACCTCGACCCTTCGGGAGAAGCCGAGCGCGCCGGCCCTGAAGGTCGAGGGCGGACGGGTGGTCTTCGACGGCGTCACCTTCCGCTATCCCAATTCCAATGCCGGCATCTTCGACGTCTCCTTCGTCGCCGAGCCGGGCCAGACGGTGGCGATCGTCGGGCCGACCGGATCGGGCAAGTCGACGGCGCTGGCGCTGCTCCAGCGGGTGCACGACCCGGATGGCGGCGCCATCTCCGTCGACGGGCAGGACCTGCGCGACGTCACCATCGACAGCATTCGCCGCGCCATCGGCGTCGTCTTCCAGGATCCCGGCCTGTTCGATCGTTCGATCGCCGAGAACCTGAGGATCGGCAAACCCGACGCCTCCGACGACGAGATCCGCCACGCCGCCGCGCTGGCGGAGGCCGACGGCTTCATCGAGGGCAAGCGCGGCGGCTACGACGCCCGCGCCGGCGAGCGGGGGCGCGGGCTTTCGGGCGGCGAGCGCCAGCGCCTGGCGATCGCCCGCGCCGTGCTCAAGAACGCCCCGATCCTGATCCTCGACGAGGCGACCTCGGCGCTCGACAACGAGACCGAGCTGAAGATCAAGCGGGCGCTCGACCAGTTGGCCCGCGACCGCACCACCTTCGTCATCGCCCACCGGCTCTCCACCGTGCGCTCCGCCGACGAGATCCTCTTCATGGAGGCCGGCCGCATCGCGGAGCGCGGCCGCTTCGACGAGTTGGTGGCGCGCGGTGGCCGCTTCGCCGCCCTGGTGGAGGCGGGCGAATTGCAGGACGAGGAGCCCGAGGGCGCGGTGAATTCGCCGGGGTGAAACCCGCCTCGATCCGTACCCTTTCCCGAACATGGGCCACCCGCGGCGCTCGGACGCCGTCGGGCCTGTCGAACCGCGCCCGGTCCCGTTCGAATACGACGGCGCCGGGGCGCGCGCGCCATCGGTGGCATTGCCGTCGGAGGTCGTCCTGTGACGGACCGCGACGACCTCGGTCATCGCGCTCCGTATTGCGCCTAGGGACTTATCCGCCGGAAATATCACGACTTTCGAGCGACCAATAATGCAATATCCACAGCTTATATGACAGATATTATTGAGTCTTACTATCTATAAATTTGTAAATATTGACTCTCTTGTCTCAGATATCTATCATTTCACACGATCTAACGTGATGGCTTTAGCCATTTTCAACCCGGTTTCTTTTGATTCCGAGGGAGTAAACTCGTGAGCCAAAATGAAGACGATGAAAATCCAATTGTGAATCACGGAGATCCTCGTTGTTGCCTTGACGGAATCTCTTTCATCGAACGGTTCCTGGTCGCCGATGCGCCACCGGACCTCGACGAGGTGGAGGCAGCCATAGACGCGGAACCTCGGCAGTGGTGGGAGCGGTGGGCTCGCCTCGGGCTCGTCGTCTTCACTCTGCTATTCTGGATGCTCGTGATCCGCATGGCCTTCTTCTGAACCGTCTCCCCTTCCGCCGGGCTCGGAAGGCCCGACGGAAGGCTCGTTAGACTTGTACCGATCGGAGGAACAAGATCTTCAACCACAACTGTTAGAGCATGTTCCGACCGGACTGATTCAGTCCGGTCGATAAGAACTTGCTCCAACGATGAGCCGGAGCAATTTTCGAACTGATGCGATCAGATCGGAAACTGCTCCAGAGACGATGGACCACGGCGCCGGTCGATCGGCGCCGCTTCACCGCCCTCACGACCAGGATCGTTCATGGCCGCCGTATCAGCCACAACCCTCCCCGTCTCCGCCGCGTTCGCCACCCCCTTCGATGCCACCGACGTGCCGCTCGGCGCCTTCGTCGCCACCCACACCGACCGCGCCGACTGGCGACCGGCGCCGATCACGCCCGGCTGGGTGCTCGACGGCCGGCCGGTCGCCCGCTACGTGCCCTTGGCGCGCGGCCGCGACGATCTCGGCTCGACGACGCTGTGGGACTGCACCGCCGGCACCTTCCGTTGGCACTTCGTCTGGGACGAGACCGTCCACATCCTCGAGGGCGCCGTCGAGGTGGGGTTGCCGACCGGCGAGGTCCATCGTCTGACGGCCGGATCGGTCGCCTTCTTCCCCGCCGGGTCCTCGGCGATCTGGAAGGTCGAGGGTCATGTGCGCAAGCTCGCGGTGTGCCGTCGCGCCTACCCCGGCCCCCTGGCCAAGGCACTGGGCGTGGCGCGGGCGGCGAAACGGACGCTCGCCCGCCTGCGCGCCGACCTGCCCGGCCATCTCGGCGAGATGATGCCGGCCTTCACCAGCCTGCGCTACCGGCTCGGCGCCGCCGCGATGCTCACCACCCTGGCCGGCCTCGACCTGATGCTCGACTTCATCTGACCGGCGCCTTTGCGCCCTTCCGCCGGGCCGCGTCTCCTGTTAGAAACACGCCCCATGATGTCTCGGTCTGCCGATCCGGCGGTTCGCCCCGCCGCGCGCGCGTCGCAAGCGCGAATTATCGGCCCGGCTCCGAGCGGGCGCGCCTGAGGGCCGCACGCCGGATCCGGGAACCGTCCGCTCGCCGGCGCGGATCTCTTCTCTCCCCCCGCGTCGCGGCTCGAGCCTCTCCGCGCCTCCAGGCGGCGCCCATGGCCGCCGACCGCCTGTTTTCCGAATTCTTCCGATGTTGGATGCCGAGATGACCGACAAGCCCGTCGACTATTCCAAGACGCTCTATCTGCCCGTGACCGAGTTTCCGATGCGCGCCGGCCTGCCGCAGCGCGAGCCGGAGATCCTGGCGAAGTGGGAGAAGGACGACCTCTACACCCGACTGCGCGAGAAGGCCGCCGGCCGGCCGAAGTTCGTCCTCCACGACGGCCCTCCCTATGCCAACGGCCATCTCCACATCGGCCACGCGCTGAACAAGATCCTCAAGGACGTCATCACCCGCCAGAAGCAGATGGAAGGGTTCGACAGCAACTACGTGCCGGGCTGGGACTGCCACGGGTTGCCGATCGAGTGGAAGATCGAGGAGAAGTACCGCGCTAGCGGCAAGAACAAGGACGAGGTGCCGAAGACCGAGTTCCGCGCCGAATGCCGCGCCTTCGCCGAGCATTGGGTGAGGGTCCAGTCCGAGGAGTTCCAGCGCCTCGGCGTAGTCGGCGACTTCCGCGACCCCTACCTCACCATGGCCTACGAGGCCGAGGCGGTGATCGCCAACGAGATCCAGAAATTCGCCCTCTCCGGCCAGCTCTATCGCGGCTCCAAGCCGGTGATGTGGTCGGTGGTCGAGCGCACCGCGCTGGCCGAGGCGGAAGTCGAGTATCAGGATTACACGAGCGACACGATCTTCGTGAAGTTCCCGGTGAAGATGGTACCGAGGACTGGAGCCGCAATCGTCCCAGGGCAAGCGGACTGGAATGATCTCGGAAAACACAGTGCGCTTGGAATCCCTGCGTCCGTTGTCATTTGGACGACAACACCATGGACCATCCCTGGCAATCGTGCCGTCTCCTTCTCGAACCGCATCGACTACGGACTCTATGAGGTGACTGCTTCGCCAGAAGGCAATTGGGCCAAGGTCGGTGAGATGTTGATCCTCGCCGACAAGCTCGCCGAGGAGGTGATGAAGGCCGCCAAGGTCGAAAAGTACGAACGCCGGAAGACGGTTCCCGCCGAAACACTGGCCACCGGGGTCGTCACCCACCCACTTCGTGGGCTCGGTGGAGGCTACGGCTTCGATGTCCCCCTCCTCGACGGCGACCACGTCACCGACGATTCCGGCACCGGCTTCGTCCATACCGCGCCGGGTCACGGCCGCGAGGACTTCGAGATCTGGATGCACAATGCCCGCGCGCTCGAGATGCGCGGTATCGACACCGCGATCCCCTTCACCGTCGACGACGCCGGCTTCCTCACCGAGGACGCGCCGGGGCTCACCGGCGCCTCGGTGATCACCGACAAGGGCGACAAGGGCGACGCCAACGGCCGCGTCATCCAGGCGCTGGTGGATGCGGGCGCGCTCTTGGCGCGCGGCCGGATGAAGCACCAGTATCCGCACTCCTGGCGCTCCAAGAAGCCGGTGATCTTCCGCAACACGCCGCAGTGGTTCATCCACATGGACCGCGAGATCGGCGGCCCGCAGGGGACAGGCGCGGAAGCCGGGCGCAACGAGCCCGACACGCTGCGCGCCCGAGCGCTGAAGGCGATCCAGGACACCACCTTCTATCCGCCGGCCGGGCAGAACCGGCTCCATGGCATGATCGCCAACCGCCCGGACTGGGTGGTGTCGCGCCAGCGCGCCTGGGGCGTGCCGATCGCGGTGTTCCGCAACGTGAAGACCGGCGATCTCGCGCCGGGCCCGAACTTCGCCGGCAGCGCCGAGTTGCAAGCCCGCGTCCACGACGCCTTCGTCGCGCAAGGGGCGGACGCCTGGTACGAGGACGGCGCCAAGGAACGCTTCCTCGGCGGGCTCACCGACGATCTCGGCGCCTGGGAACAGGTCACCGACATTCTCGACGTGTGGTTCGATTCGGGCTCGACCCATGCCTTCGTGCTGCGCCGGCGGCCGGATCTCAAATGGCCGGCCGACATGTATCTCGAGGGCTCGGACCAGCACCGCGGCTGGTTCCATTCCTCGCTGCTCGAGAGCTGCGGCACCAACGGTCGGGCGCCCTACGACAGCGTCCTCACCCACGGCTTCGTCATGGCCGAGGACGGCCGCAAGATGTCGAAGTCGCTCGGCAACATCGTCAGCCCGCACGACGTCATCAAGCAGTCCGGCGCCGACATCCTGCGGCTGTGGGTGATGACCTCCGACTATGCCGACGACCTCAGGATCGGCAAGGAGATCCTCCAGACCAACGTCGAGGCCTATCGCAAGCTCCGCAACACCCTGCGCTGGATGCTGGGCACGCTGGCGCACCACGAGCCGGCGCTCGACCCGGCTGTCGCCGACATGCCCGAGCTCGAGCGGCTGATGCTGCATCGGCTGTGGGAGGTCGGCGAGAGTGTCGCCGCCGGCTACGCCGAATACGACTTCAAGCGCGTGGTCGGCGCGATCATGAACTTCATGGTGGTCGATCTCTCGGCCTTCTACTTCGACATCCGCAAGGACGCGCTCTACTGCGAGCCGCAGTCCTCGGTGAAGCGGCGGGCCTCGCTCGCCGTGGTGGCGAGGCTCTTCGACGCCCTGGTCAAATGGCTCGCCCCGATGCTGCCCTTCACCATGGAGGAGGCCTGGGGCCATGCCCATCCGGGCTCGGGCTCGGTGCATCTCGAGCTCTTCCCGGCGCTTTCGGACGCCTGGAAGAACGAGGCGCTCGCCGCCAAATGGGCCAAGGTGCGCGAGGTGCGCCGCGTCGTCACCGGGGCGCTCGAGGTCGAGCGCGCCGCCAAGCGCATCGGCTCCTCGCTCGAGGCGGCGCCGATCGTCCACATCGGCGACGTCGACCTGATCGCGGCGCTCGACGGCGTCGACCTCGCCGAGGTGGCGATCACCTCCGGCGTGGTGCTGTCGACCGAGGAGGCGCCGGACGAGGCCTTCCGCCTCTTCGACGTTTCGGGTGTCGCGGTGGTGCCGGTCAAGGCGACCGGGCCGAAATGCGCCCGCTCCTGGCGGATCACGGCCGACGTCGGCTCGGACCCCGAGTTCCCCGACGTCTCGGCGCGCGACGCCAAGGCCTTGCGCGAGTGGCGGGCGCGGGGGGGCGCATGAGGGCGCTCTCGCCGTTCCGGCTCGGCCTGATCGTGGCGGTCCTCGGACTGATCCTCGATCAGGGCTCGAAGCTCTGGCTGCTCCTCGGCGCGCGGCTCGGCGAGACCGGGCCGATCGCGCTGGCGCCTTTCGCCGAGCTCCGGCTGATCTGGAACTACGGCATCTCCTACGGGCTGTTCCAGGCCGACGGCGATCTCGGGCGCTGGCTGCTCTTCGCCTTCTCGGTCGTCGCCACGGTGCTGCTCGGCGTGTGGATGGCGCGGACCGAAAGCCGGCTTCTCGCCGTCTCGCTCGGGCTGATCGTCGGCGGGGCGGTGGGCAACGCCATCGACCGGGCGTGGTGGGGGGCGGTGATCGACTTCGCCCACCTCTTCCTGCCCGATCGGTCGCGCTCCTGGTACGTCTTCAACCTCGCCGACGTGTGGATCGTTGTCGGGGTTGCCGGGCTCCTGTATGACTCCCTGGTCTCCGGTCCCAAGGATGCCACAAAGTCCGGGTCTTCCTGAGACCTGCGACGCGATCGAGACTTTCGATCGCGGCGTTGCCATTCCGATTGAAACGACGGCGGTCGAGCATCCTGCTCCGCCCGGCCGCCCGGGAGATGACCCTCCGTGACGACGATTTCCGTGAAGAAGACGATCGGCGCCGCGGCGATCGTGATCCTGTGTGGCCTGACGGCCGGCTGCGCCAGTTCCACCGACGGTTTCGTCGAGGAGGGCTCCGACAAGGGGGCCCCCGACACCAATCTCGTCAAGGGTGTCATGGCCGGCCTCGGCGCGATCGATCCGCACGAGCGGCCGATCGAATATCAGCCGCGCGCCCCCCTGGTGGTGCCGCCGAAGCGCGACCTGCGCCCGCCGGCCGACGCGGCTTCCGCCACGTCGTCGAACTC
>JAFHCF010000095.1:0-3841 GCA_048497495.1 Prosthecomicrobium sp. | reverse complement strand
TGGCGGAATACGGCTTCGCCTATTCCGCCCTACATGCCACGGCCGAGGCCCCGCCCCTCACGCGTCCTTCAACGGCGGCATCCAGGCGACGTGGTCGCGCGGGTCGCCGTCGTCCTGGTCGATCACCGGCTCGTCGACCTCGCCGCGGAAGCCCTTGGCGATGACGTAGAGCTCAGCGGAATCGGCGCGGCTCGCCGGTGGCTTGATGTGGGCGACCATCTCGAAGTCGCGCTTCAGATTGGTCAGCAATTCGTTCTCGGTGCCGCCGCGCAGCACCTTGGCGAGGAAGTGGCCGCCGGGCTTGAGCACGGTGCGGGCGAAGTCGATCGCCACCTCGGCGAGATGCATGATCTTGAGGTGGTCGGTCTTCTTGTGGCCGGTGGCCGGCGCCGCCATGTCGGAGAGCACGACGTCGGCCTTCTCGCCGCCGAGCGCCTCGATCAACAGGCGCGGCGCGTCGTCGTCGAGGAAGTCCTTCTGCAGGAAGACCGCGCCCGGCAGCGTCGCCATCTCGAGATAGTCGATGCCGACGACGCGCGGGCCGGCATCGGTCGACTTGACC
Source organism: Prosthecomicrobium sp. (assembly GCA_048497495.1). Lineage (GTDB taxonomy): Bacteria > Pseudomonadota > Alphaproteobacteria > Rhizobiales > Ancalomicrobiaceae > JAFHCF01. Next base: position 3,279 of record JAFHCF010000095.1, on the reverse strand, counting down.
CGCTGGGCGGAGACCTGACACCAGCCGCCGGGGGCGCAGCCGAGGTCGACGACGCGATTGCCCGGCTTCAACAGGGCGAACTTGTCGTCGATCTCGATCAGCTTGTAGGCGGCGCGCGAGCGCCAGCCCTCGCGCTTGGAACGCACGACATAGGGGTCGTTGAGCTGGCGCTGGAGCCAGCGGTTCGACGAGGCGGTGCGCCGCTTGGCGGTCTTCACCTTGACCTTGAGGGCGCGCGGGGCGCCGCCGCCCTTGCCCTTGTCGTTCATCTCTCGCGTCCTTCGTCGCTCGGCCGGCGCGTCCAGCGGGTGGGCTTGCGCCAGACGCCGTCGCCGATCATCAGTTCCGTCAACATGCCCTCGCGCAGGCCGCGATCGGCGACCCTGAGCCGGGCGCAGCGCCAACGCCGCCGGATCGCCTCCAGGATGGCGCAACCGGCGAGCACCAGATCGGCGCGATCGCCACCGATGCAGGGATTGGCGACCCGATCCTCGAACTCCATGGCGAGCAGCCGCTCGATCATCGCGCCGACCTCGTCGTCGGTGAGCCAGGTCCCGTCGACCCGGCGGCGATCATAGCGCTTGAGGCCGAGATGGACACCGGCGAGCGTCGTCACCGTGCCCGATGTGCCGAGCATGTGGTAGTGGCCGGTGGCGAGGCGGGCGGCGAGCGGCGCCCAATCGGGCAAGGCCGCGAGCAGGGCGTCGACGTCGGCGACCATGTCCTCGAACACCGGACGACCGACCGCGACGCCGCCGTGGCGTTCCGACAGGGTGACGACGCCGACCGGCAGCGACGTCCAGGCGCGGATGTGGCGGGTCGGATCGCCGCCGGCGCGACGGCCCTCGCCGAATTCCATCCACACCAGTTCCGACGAGCCGCCGCCGATGTCGAAGAGCAGCACGCCGTCCGAGGCCCAGTCGACGAGATTGGCGCAGCCGGTGACGGCGAGGCGGGCCTCGGTCTCGCGGGTGAGGATCTCGAGGGTGAGCCCGGCCTCGCGGCGGACGCGCTCCAGGAACTCGACGCCGTTCTCCGCCGCCCGGCAGGCTTCCGTCGCCACCAGCCGGGCGCGGACGATGCCGCGCGCGTCGAGCTTGGAGCGGCAGACGCGGAGCGCGTCGATGGCGCGATCTTGTGCCGCCTCCGACAGGCGGCCGGAGCGCGACAGGCCCTCGCCGAGCCGGACGATGCGGGAGAAGGCGTCGACGACGCGAAAGCCCTGGTGCCAGGGCTCGGCGACCAGCAGACGGCAGTTGTTGGTGCCGAGATCGAGGGCCGCGTAGAGCGGCCCGCCGCTGCGCGGACGGCCGGGCTCGGCGCGCGGCACGTGATGGGTGGAATCGCGGTGACGCTCGGCCGGGTGATGGCGTGGCCTGAGCGACGGCTCGTCGACGCGGCGCGGGCGATCGTGGGGGCCGGCCTCGGGCCGCGCGTCGTCGCCGCCGGCCGGCACATGCGGTTCACCGGCGCGCGAAACGGCCGTGCCGACCCGCTCCTCGGTCTCGGCGGGGCCCGCGGCACCCGTCGGCGGGTGCCGGTTCGATGGCGACGTGTTCGGCGCGGCGGACGGCGCCGGCCCGGAGCCGGCGGCATTGCCCTCGAGGATGGCACTGCCTTTGGGGACGGTGTTGCCTGCCGGGATGACATTGCCCGTAGGGCCTGCCGCGCCCGCCACGGCGGCCTTCGCGGCGGCGGGCGACCCGGCGGCGTCGAGGCGCGAAGGCGCCGTCCCACTGTCTCCCTTGGCGGAGCCGGGTTTGGCCACCGAAGGCCAACGAGTTCTCTTGCCCCGACGCTTCCGGCGTCGGCGCTTGGCCGGCGGCACGGATTTGTCCACAGGAGCAGCACGATCCGCCTCGGGCGGATCGTCGCCTTGCCTCCCCAATTTTCCATCCTCGCGCCGGCGGCGGGAGCGGATCCCGCGCGGCGTCACAGAGTTTCGCGTTGAGACGCAGTCTACCAGCGCTTCGCCGGCTGACAAGCATGCTGGGGCGGTATTCCAGCGCGGGGCGTGGGAAATGCGCATCGACGGGCCTCCCCACCCGGCGCCGGGGCCCACCGCCGACGGTCGACGGCCGGTCGGCCGCGGCGGGCGTCGATCGATTTCGAAGGAAGACTTGAAACCGACCCGGCGATCGGTTAGACGGATGCCCATCGGCGACGAGCGTTCGACGCTCGGCCCGCTGGGGGATAGTTCAACGGTAGAACTGCGGACTCTGACTCCGTCAATCTTGGTTCGAATCCAGGTCCCCCAGCCATTTGATTTCCTTACGCTTTTCTCCTGGTTTCGATCGAACGTGACGGCCGGCCGATCGGGCGGGCGTAGTCGTCGTCCCTTCGAGTTCCGGATGGCCATTTCACCGAGCGTGGAATCGCGGCTGAGGTCGTGGGCATCGAGGGTCGCGCGCGCGTCTCTCGGCGTGTGACCGCTCGCCGGCGTCTTCGTTCTGGAGTCGAGCTCCTCGAGCACCACCCACATCGCGGATCGCCCTCGAGAGCGGTCTCCGGTTCGGGAGGCGGCGCGGCTTTTCGACGTCTCCGGCGGGCGGCCTGCCGCCCCTTCCGCCGCCCCGGAAGCAGGCCACGGGCGGGACGCGAGCACCGGAAAGGCGGCGGAGACGGACCGCGGGCCGTTTCCACCGTCACCGCGCGCCGCCAATCCCGTCGGATCAGGCCGAGGCCGCATCGAGGAGGCGGAACCACGCCACCACCGCCCCGACATAGAATTGCTGCAGGAAGTGGAAGGGGATCGGCCGCATCGGCAGGATCGGGAACGGCAGGACGCGGGCGTCGCCGGTGGTGACGTAGCGCGCCAGGGCGGCGCCCATCGCCGTCTCCAGGCCGACGCCGCGTCCCTGACAGCCGATGTTGATCACCAAGCCCGCCTCGGGCTCGTGGATGTGCGGCAGATGGTTCGGGGTCACCGAGACATGGCCGCACCAACGGTACTCGATCCGCGCCTGGCCGATCTGCGGGAACATGCGACGCGCGGCGCGCTCGAGATGGACCCAGTCGCTCGGCGAGGTCGGCTGACGCAAGGGGCCGCGCCCGCCCATCAACAGCCGTCCGGTGTGATCGAGGCGGAAATAGTTCAAGAGCCGGCGGGTGTCGGAGGAGACCCGTCCGCCCTTCAGGATCGAGGCGGCGACGTCGGCCGGCAGCGGTTCGGTCGCCACCTGATAGGAATTGGGTGTCACCACGGTGCGCCCGGCCGGTGGCACCAGCGATCCGGTATAGGCATTGGTGCAGACCAGGACCTTGTCGGCCTCGACCGCC
>JAFHCF010000094.1:0-62084 GCA_048497495.1 Prosthecomicrobium sp. | reverse complement strand
CGCTCGGCCGGCCGATCGCCAAGACGCTCCTGCCGATGCAGCCCGGCGACGTGCGCGAGACCTTCGCCGATCACCGCCTGCTCGAGGCCCTGACCGGCTATCGCCCCGACACCCCGGTCACCACCGGCGTGCCCGCCTTCGTGGCATGGTACAGGGACCATTACGGAGTGTGAGGAGGCGGTGCTTGCGCCGAGCCCCGGCGATCGGCAAAAGGGAGCGCCGCCGCGAGCGTCGCATGAGCTTCGCAAATCCGTGGCAGGGCTTCGCGGACGAGATCGGCGGATCGGGGCCCGCTCGGGCGCCTTCCGCCAGGACGGCAGGAGACTTCGCATGAAGATCGTGATGATCGGCTCAGGCTATGTCGGTCTGGTCTCGGGCGTCTGCTTCGCCGACTTCGGCCACACGGTCACCTGTGTCGACAAGGACGAGGCCAAGATCGCCGCCCTGGTCGAGGGCCGCATCCCGATCTACGAGCCGGGGCTCGAGGATCTCGTCGCCAAGAACGTCCGCGACGGCCGCCTGACCTTCACCACCGACGTCGCCGGCCCGGTCGGCGAGGCCGACGCGGTGTTCATCGCCGTCGGCACCCCGTCGCGGCGCGGCGATGGCCACGCCGATCTCACCTACGTCCACGCCGCCGCCCGCGAGATCGCGCCGCGGCTCACCGGCTTCACCGTGGTGGTGACCAAGTCGACGGTCCCCGTCGGCACCGGCGACGAGGTCGAGCGCATCCTGCGCGAGACCGCGCCTGAAACCGACGTCGCCGTGGTCTCCAACCCGGAATTCCTGCGCGAGGGCGCGGCGATCTCCGACTTCAAGCGGCCCGACCGCATCGTCGTCGGGCTCGAGGACGAGCGCGCCCGCGCCGTCATGACCGAGGTCTATCGGCCGCTCTATCTCAACGCCGCGCCGTTGCTCTTCACCGACCGGCGCACCGCCGAACTGATCAAATATGCCGCCAACGCCTTCCTGGCGATGAAGATCACCTTCATCAACGAGATCGCCGATCTGTGTGAGAAGGTCGGGGCCGACGTCCAACAGGTGGCGCGCGGCATCGGTTCGGACGGGCGCATCGGCTCGAAGTTCCTCCATGCCGGCCCCGGCTACGGCGGATCGTGCTTCCCCAAGGACACGTTGGCGCTGGTCAAGACCGCTCAGGACTACGATTCGCCCATGCGCCTGATCGAGACCACGGTGGCGGTCAACGATGCCCGCAAGCGGGCCATGGCGCGCAAGATCGTGCGCGCCTGCGGCGGTGACGTCCACGGCAAGACCGTCGCCATCCTCGGCCTGACCTTCAAGCCCAACACCGACGACATGCGCGACGCGCCGTCGCTCACCATCATCCAGGCGCTGCAGGACGCCGGCGCCCATGTCCGCGCCTACGACCCGGAGGGCATGGAGGCGGCGCGCGGCCTGCTCCCCGGCGTCGACTTCTGCGCCTCGCCCTACGAGGCGGCGCGTGGGGCGAGCGCCGTCGCCATCGTCACCGAATGGGATCAGTTCCGCGCCCTCGACTTCACCCGCCTGAAGGCGCTCGTCGCCGAGCCGGTGCTGGTCGACCTGCGCAACATCTATCGGCCCGAGGAAGTTACCCGCCACGGCTTCACCCATGCCGGCATCGGGCGCGGCACGGTCTGAGGATCCGCCGCGCCGCGCCGACCTCGCGCGACTCGTCCGTCATCGACTTCCGGAGGAGGTGGACGCCTCCGGGATCGACCGGGGGTTTCCTCGCGCCCGCCCCGGCGTTAGGGTTCCGCCGTGACGAGCCGACGAGCGGGGAAGCGATGACCGAGGATCCGACCACCGCCACCCCACGCCTCGGTGCCGTCGTCTATTCGGGCGACGTCGCCATCGAGGCGATTCTCGGCGAGGTCCGCGATCGCCTGGTGGCGCGTGGCGACCTGCGGCTCGGCGGGGTGGTGCCGCGCCAAGGCGGCATCCTCGCCAACGGCCGGCGCGAGATGCTGCTCGACGATCTCACCGCCGGCGGAACCATCAACATCTCCCAGGAACTCGGCGCCGGCGCCGATAGCTGCATCCTCGACGTCGACGGGTTGGCGCGCGCCAGCATCGGCATCCTCTCGGCGATCGACGGCGGCGCCGATCTGGTCTTCGCCGGCAAGTTCTCCAAACAGGAGGCGGCGGGGCACGGCGTGCGCGAGGAGATCGGCGCGGCGGTCGTCGCCGACATCGCCACCCTGGTGGCGATGCGCGACACCCGGGTCGAGAATTGGCGCGCCTTCGCCGGCGACGACTGGGAGCGCCTGCCGCCTGACGTCGACGCGATCCTCGCCTGGGTCGATCGCGTCCTGACGAATGCCGCCTGAACCGGCACGGGCACCGTGGGGCTGGGCAAAATCCACAGCGACGGCGATCGAAAGGTGGCGAAGAGCGCCGAAAGCGTTATGCTTCGGCTATCGCGACGCCGGTCCTGACGCGCCGGTCGAATCCAAAGTCGTTCGCGCGGGCGACGAGATCGAGGAGAGGACGTCGAAGTGGCGCCGGATTTCGGATCTGCCTTCGCCGCGGCGTTCGGCCTGATCGTCGGTCTCGATCCGGCGTTCCTGACGATCGTCGGGCTCAGCCTGCAGGTGACGCTTTCGGCGGTGACCATCGCCGCCCTGATCGGCCTGCCGCTCGGCGCGCTGCTCGGCATCTCGCGGTTTCGCGGCCGTGGCGCGCTCGTCGTGATCATCAACACGCTGATGGGCCTGCCGCCGGTGGTCGCCGGCCTCTTGATCTATCTCATGCTGTCGCGCTCCGGCCCGCTCGGCTGGCTCGGCTGGCTGTTCACGCCCGGCGCCATGGTGATGGCGCAGACGCTCCTGGTGCTGCCGATCGTGGTGGCGCTGTCGCGCCAGACGGTCGAGGACCTGTGGGGCGAATACGGCGACCATCTGCGCTCGATCGGGCTCGTCGGCCGCCATGCGGTGCCGACGCTTCTGTGGGACGGGCGCTTCTCGCTGGCGACGGCGCTGCTCGCCGGCTTCGGTCGCGCCTCGGCGGAGGTCGGCGCGGTGCTGATCGTCGGCGGCAACATCGAGGGCCACACCCGGACCATGACCACGGCGATCGCGCTCGAGACCTCCAAGGGCGACCTGCCGCTCGCCCTCGGGCTCGGCCTGACGCTGATCGGCCTGACCCTCGCGGTGAACGCCGCGGCCTTCGCGGCGAGCCGCATCGGCGCGCGCTACGCGGGATGAGCACGATGCGCGATTCCGTCACGATCCTGCCGCTGAAGTTCCACGACGTGTCCTTCGCCGTCGGCGAGACGCGCCTGCTCGATCGCATCGAGCTCACCCTGGCACGGGGCGAGACGACGATCCTGCTCGGCCCCAACGGCGCCGGCAAGTCGCTCACCCTGCGCCTCGCCCACGGGCTGCTGACGCCGACCGCCGGTGTGGTCGAATGGGCGCATGGGGAGGGGTTCTCCGGCGGGCGCAAGCGCCACGCCATGGTGTTCCAGAAGCCGGTGATGCTGCGCCGCTCGCTTCTCGCCAACCTCGTCCACGCCGCCGCGAGCGCCGGCATGGGGCGGCGCGAGGCGCGCGAGGCGGCGCAGCGGGCGCTCGTCCGTTTCGGCTTCGAGCCCCTGGCCCGCCGCCCGGCGCGGCTGATGTCGGGCGGCGAGCAGCAGCGTCTGGCGGTGGCGCGGGCCTGGGCGCTCGACCCGCAGGTGCTGTTCCTCGACGAGCCGACCTCTCAACTCGATCCGACGGCGACGCGGGCGATCGAGGAGATGCTCGTCGCCATGGCGGCCGAGGGGCGCACGCTGGTGATGGCGACCCACGATCTGGGCCAGGCCCGACGGCTGGCGACCCGCGTCGTGTTCCTGCATCGCGGCCGCGTCCTCGAGAACGCCGAGGCCGGCGCATTCTTCGCAAATCCGGCGACGAGGGAAGCACGAGCCTTCCTGGCCGGCGAACTGACCTGGTAACACGAGGGAGGAAGACGAGATGAAGAGCATCGATCGACGCGCGATCATCGCGGGACTCGCCGCCTGTGTGATGTCGGTGGGCGCGGTCTCGGCGCAGGATGCCAAGCCGGGGCGCGCCATCACGGTCGCCTCGACCACCTCGACGCAAGATTCCGGTCTCTTCGGCCACCTGTTGCCGATCTTCACCAAGAAGACCGGCATCGAGGTCAAGGTGGTGGCCCAGGGCACCGGCCAGGCCCTCGACACCGGCCGGCGCGGTGACGCCGACGTGCTCTTCGTCCACGCCAAGCCGGCGGAGGAGAAGTTCGTCGCCGAAGGCTATTCGAAGGCGCGCAAGCCGGTGATGTACAACGACTTCGTGCTGATCGGGCCGAAATCCGACCCCGCCGGCATCAAGGGCACCGGCGACATCGCCAAGGCGCTCCAGACGATCTCGACGAAGGGCGCGCCCTTCGTCTCGCGCGGCGACCGCTCCGGCACCCATCAGGCCGAGCTGAAGCTCTGGACCACCGCCGGTATCGACATCGCCAAGGCCAAGGGCCCCTGGTATCGCGAGATCGGCCAGGGCATGGGCGCCGCCCTCAACATGGCCTCGGCGTCGAACGGCTATGTGCTCGCCGATCGCGGCACCTGGATCAGCTTCAAGAATCGCGGCGATCTCGACATCGCGGTCGCCGGTGACAAGCGGCTGTTCAACCAGTACGGCATCATGCTGGTGAACCCGGACAAGTTCCCGCACGTCGCGGCGGCCGACGGCCAGGCCTTCATCGACTGGGTGACCGGCGCCGAGGGCCAGGCGGCGATCGCCGGCTACAAGATCGGCGGCCAGCAGTTGTTCTTCCCCGACGCCGACCAGCCGGGGGCGTGAGGCCTTCGAGAACAGGTGCCTCCGGCGCCACCGAGTGCTAGAAACGGGAGAGGGCGGGTGACCGCCCTTTTTCGCGAGACCTCCGATCGAACGGGACGGACCATGGCGCAACTGAGCGACGACACCTTCGCCTTCGGCGGCGAACTGATGCGGATCGAGGAAGCCCTCGCGCTGGTGGCCGACAAGGTTCCCGCCGTCGAGGAGACCGAACTCGTGGCGCTGACCCGCGCCGACGGCCGGGTGCTCGCCGCCGATCTCGCCGCGCCGATGAACCTGCCGGCCTTCGACAATTCCGCCGTCGACGGCTACGCCGTCGCCCATGTGACGCTGTCGCCGGACGCCGAGACGGTGGTGCCGATCGTCGGCCGCATCGCCGCCGGCCACGGGGCCGGCCACGCCGCGGCCTCCGGCGCCGCCGTGCGCATCTTCACCGGCGCGCCGATGCCGGTGGGCTGCGACACCGTCTTCATGCAGGAGGACGTCCGCCTCCTCGACTACGGCCGGGTGTCGCTGCCGCCGGGCCTGAAGCGCGGCGCCAACGCCCGCCCCAAGGGCGAGGACATCGCCGAGGGCGCGCGGGCGCTCGCCGGCGGACGGCGGCTCGACCCGCGCGACGTGGCGCTGCTCGGGGCGCTCGGCGTCGCCGAGGTCACGGTGCGGCGCCGGCCGCGCGTCGCGGTCTTCTCCACCGGCGACGAGATCCTCGAGCCGGGGGTGCCGCTGGCGCCCGCCTCGCTCTACGATTCCAACCGCTTCTCGCTGATGGCGATGCTCACCCGCGCCGGCTGCGAGGTCACCGACCTCGGCATCCTGAAGGACGAGATCGGCGAGACATCCGCCCGCATTCTGGCGGCGGCGCGCGGTCACGACCTGGTGGTCACCTCCGGCGGGGTCTCGACCGGCGAGGAGGATCACGTCAAGGCGGCGCTGGCCGCCCACGGGTCGCTGGCCTTCTGGCGTCTCGCCATCAAGCCGGGACGGCCGGTGGCGATGGGCGTGATCGAGGGCACGCCCTTCGTCGGCCTGCCGGGCAATCCGGTCGCGGTCTTCGTCACCTGGGCCCACGTGCTGCGGCCGCTGGTGGCGAGCCTCGCCGGCGCGGCGGCCGCGCCGGTGGCGCCGCAGACCGTGATCTCGGATTTCGCCTACAAGAAGAAGGCGGGACGGCGCGAATACGTCCGCGTCTCGCTCGAACGACGCGACGGCCGGTCGGTGGCGGTGAAATACCCGATCGACGGCGCCGGCGTCGTCACCTCGCTCACCCGCACCGACGGCCTCGTCGAACTCCCCGAGGAGCGCACCACGTTGGCCCCGGGCGAGGAGGTGGCGTTCCTCGACTACCGGCTGATCCTGTGACCGGGTGAGGACGCGTGGGGGGAGAGGCTCAGCCGATCCCCAACGCCTCTTCCAGGAGCCGCAAGCCCTGCTCGACGCTCGCCAGCCGAACCTGATCGCGACCGATGTCGCCGAACCGGCGCTCGACCGTGATGATGGTGTCGGGGCGACGGGCGAAGCCGAAGTGGACGAGGCCGACCGGCTTCGCCGCGCTGCCGCCGCCGGGGCCGGCGATGCCGGTCACCGAGATCGACAGATCGGCCCGGCTGTGGGCGAGCGCCCCGCGCGCCATCTCCACCGCGACTTCCCGTGACACCGCGCCGTGGCGCTCGATCATGCGGCGCTCGACCCCGAGCATCTCCGCCTTGGCGGCGTTGGAATAGGTGACGAAGCCCCGCTCGACCACCGAGGAGGATCCCGGGATCGCCGTGAGCAGTCCGGCGATCAGCCCGCCGGTGCACGATTCCGCCGTCGCCACCATCAGGCCGGCGGCGTGGGCGCGTTCGATGACGAGAGTGGCTCGGGCGACGAGCCCTGCGAGATCGAGCATGGGGTCCTCGAATAGAAGGTCTCGAGCGAGGTTCAGAACAGCGGCAGACGGATCGTCGCGGAAGCCATCGCGGCGATTCCCTCCTGGCGTCCGACGAAGCCGAGTTTTTCGTTCGTGGTGGCTTTGACGCCGACTCTATCGATTGAAATTTTACATATCTCCGCGACACTTGCCCGCATGACTTCCCGGTGTGGTCCGATTTTGGGCACTTCGGCGACGAGTGTGACGTCGACATGGGCGAGCAGCCCGCCGCGCTTCTCCAGCCGCGCCACGGCGTCGCGCAGAAAGACCGCCGAGGCACAGCCGCGCCATTTTTCGTCGGAGGGCGGGAAATGCGCGCCGATGTCGCCGTCGCCGAGCGCCCCGAGGATGGCGTCGGTCAAGGCGTGCAGCGCCACGTCGGCGTCGGAATGGCCGTTCAGCTTCGCCTCGTGGGGGATCGCCACGCCGCACAGGGTGACGTGATCACCGGGCTCGAAGGCATGGACGTCGTAGCCCCAGCCGACGCGGACGTCGGCGAGCCGGGCGAAGCGATCGATCGTCATGCGGGTCTCCGCCTCGGCGAGATCCGCCGCCGTGGTGATCTTGACGTTGCCGCGCTCGCCCTCGACCAGGGTCACGGTCATGCCGGCCCATTCGGCCACCGCCGCGTCGTCGGTGAAGTCGGTGCGACCCTCGGTCGCGGCGCGGGTATGGGCGGCGAGGAGGGGGGCGAAATGGAAGCCCTGCGGTGTCTGCGCCGCCCACAGCCCGTCGCGCGACACCGTGTCGACGACGAGCGCCCCGTCGCCCGCCCGCTTCAACGTATCGACCACCGGTACCGCCACCAGGACCGCCTCGTTCTCGCCCAGGGCGGCGAGGGCGCGATCGAGGATCGTCGACGAGACGAAGGGTCGCGCCGCATCGTGGACGAGGACGCGATCGGGGGCGAAGTCCGCCAGCGCCTCGAGCCCGAGGCGCACCGATTCCTGCCGATTGGCGCCGCCGACGACCGGCGCGACGCGCTCGGCGCGGGATCCGAGGACCGCCGTCGCGGCCTCGTAGAGGGCGCCGTGATCGGCATGGACGACGCACACCACCCGGTCGATCCCGGGATGGTCGAGGAAGGTGGCGAGGGTATGGGCGAGGACGGCGCGCCCCGCGACGTCGCGGTACTGCTTCGGCAGCCCCTCGGCGCCGCCGAGCCGGCTTCCGGTTCCCGCCGCGACCACCACCGCGGCGACCTTCCCAACCCCCACGACACATCCTCCTCGCATCGACCCGCCGCCCGGTCGCCACGCTGCCCGGACATGCGGCAATGACCATCGACAAGGCACGACATACACCATATCTCGCCGGAACTCGAAACCGGCGCGGGGGAAAACACCGGCGACGACTTGCTCTTGCCGAAAAATCTGCCATTTATGTGACCAATGACCCGAGCTGCACAGCGAATGAGCACACAAGTTCCGTCGACGTTCCCTCAGCCGATCGCGACGAATCGAGAGTTCTGCCTCGGTCGCGCGGCCTTCCGTCGACCGGTGGTCCTGGCGCCGATGTCCGGCATCACCGATCTGCCGTTCCGCCGGCTCGCCCTGCGTTTCGGCTGCGACCTGGTGGTGACCGAGATGGTCGCCTCCGATGCCCTCGCCGTCGGTGACGTCGACGCCACCGTCCGACTGGCCGGCGAGGGGGTCGCCACCCATGTCGTCCAGATCGCCGGCCGCGAGGCGGAATCCACGGCGCGCGCCGCGGCGACGGCGGTCGACGCCGGCGCCGACGTGATCGATCTCAACATGGGATGTCCGGCCAAGCGTGTCGTCCACGGCTGGTCGGGCGCGGCGCTGATGAAGGATCTCGACCACGCGGTGTCGCTGATCCGGGCGGTCAGGGCCGCCGTATCGGTGCCGGTGACGGTGAAGATGCGCCTCGGCTGGGACCGCGCCTCGCTCAACGCCCCCGAACTCGCCCGCCGCGCCGAGGCGGAGGGCGTCGAACTCGTCACCGTCCACGGTCGCACCCGCGATCAGTTCTACGAAGGCTCGGCCGATTGGCGTGCCCTCCAGGCGGTGCGGGCGGCGATCACGATCCCGCTGGTCGTCAACGGCGACATCGCCTCAAAGGCGGATGCGGAATCGGCTCTCGCGGCCTCGGGCGCCGACGCGGTGATGATCGGCCGCGCCGCCTGCGGCCGGCCCTGGTTGCCGGGGATGGTGTCGCGGGGCCTGCGCGGCGAGCCGGCCCTCGAGGCGCCGCGTGGCGCCGCGCTCGCCGACCTCGTCGCCGAACACTACGAGGCGATGCTGTCGCACCATGGACGAAGTGTCGGCGTGAAGGCGGCGCGCAAGCATCTCGACTGGTATCTCGAGGCCGCCGCCTCGGCCGACGACCGTGTCGTCACCAAGGGATCGAACGCCTCCCATCCGCTGCGCCGCCGCCTCCTCACCGCCACGGCGCCGGAGGAGGTGATCGCCGCCATCCGGGAGATCTTCTCGGAACCCCTCGAAAGGAGGGCCGCATGACCGCGAACAAACCGCGTTCGCTCGCCGCCGCCGCCGCGCCGGTCGATCCGACGCCGGCGACGATGCTCAACGCGCTGCCCCATCCGGTGATCACCGTCGACGGGGAGGGGACGATCGTCGGCGCCAACGACGCCGCCGAACATTTCTTCCAGGCGAGCGTCGCCTTCATGCGGCGCCACGTGATCTCCTACTTCATCCCCTTCGGCTCGCCGCTGCTCGAGCTGATCTCCCAGGTGCGCGAGCGCCAGGCGCCGGTCAGCGAATATCGGGTCGACATCGAGAGCCCACGGCTGCCCGGCGACAAGGTGGTCGACATCTATGCCTCGCCTCTGCCGGAACGGCCCGATTGTGTCGTGGTGATGCTGCAGGAGCGCTCGATGGCCGACAAGATCGACCGCCAGCTGACCCATCGCGGCGCCGCCCGCACCGTCTCCGGCCTCGCCGCGATGCTCGCCCACGAGATCAAGAATCCGCTGTCCGGCATTCGCGGCGCCGCCCAACTCCTGGAACAGGGGGCGAGTGACGAGGATCGGGCGCTGACCCGCCTGATCACCGACGAGGCCGACCGCATCGTCAAGCTGGTCGACCGCATGGAGGTGTTCTCCGACGAGCGCCCGGTGGAGCGCGCGGCGGTCAACATCCACACCGTCCTCGACCACGTGAAGCGCCTCGCCCTGTCGGGCTTCGGGCGCAACATCCGCATCGTCGAAGAATACGATCCCTCGCTTCCGTCCGTCTTCGCCAACCGCGATCAACTGGTCCAGATCTTCCTCAACCTGGTGAAGAACGCCTGCGAGGCGATCGGCGACGCCGACGACGGCGAGATCGTGCTCACCACCGCCTATCGCCCGGGCGTGCGCCTGTCGGTGCCCGGCTCCAAGACCAAGGTGACGCTGCCGCTCGAATTCTGCGTCAAGGACAACGGCCACGGCGTGCCGCCCGATCTGATCGAACACCTGTTCGATCCCTTCGTCACCACCAAGACCAACGGTTCCGGCCTCGGGCTCGCGCTCGTCGCCAAGATCATCCGCGACCACGGCGGCGTGGTCGAATGCGAATCCCAACCCCGACGGACCGTCTTCCGCATCCTCATGCCGGCCTACGCCGGCCGGGACGAGAAGATGCGGTTCGGTTCCAAGAACGATTGACGAGGACGATCGGTCATGCCCACCGGCAACATCCTGGTCGCGGACGACGACGCCGCCATCCGCACGGTGCTCAATCAGGCGCTGTCGCGCGCCGGTTACGAGGTCCGTCTCACCTCCAACGCCGCGACGCTGTGGCGCTGGATCGCGCAAGGGGAGGGCGATCTGGTGATCACCGACGTGGTGATGCCGGACGAGAACGCCTTCGACCTCCTGCCCCGCATCAAGAAGCTCAGGCCCGACCTCCCGGTCGTCGTCATGAGCGCCCAGAACACCTTCATGACGGCGATCCGCGCCTCGGAGAAGGGGGCCTACGAATATCTGCCCAAGCCCTTCGATCTGAAGGAACTGATCGCCATCGTCGGAAGGGCGCTCGCCGAGCCGCGCAACAAGCGCGAGATCGACCGCTCCGGCGAGGAGGCCGACGCCATCCCGCTGGTCGGCCGGTCGCCGGCGATGCAGGACATCTACCGCGTCCTCGCCCGGCTGATGCAGACCGACCTCACGGTGATGATCACCGGCGAGAGCGGCACCGGCAAGGAACTGGTGGCGCGCGCCCTGCACGACTACGGCAAACGCCGCACCGGCCCCTTCGTCGCCATCAACATGGCGGCGATCCCGCGCGACCTGATCGAGAGCGAGCTCTTCGGCCACGAGAAGGGCGCCTTCACCGGCGCCGCCCACCGCGCCTCCGGCCGCTTCGAGCAGGCGGAGGGCGGCACGCTGTTCCTCGACGAGATCGGCGACATGCCGATGGACGCCCAGACCCGTCTGCTGCGCGTCCTCCAGCAGGGCGAATACACCACGGTGGGTGGACGCACCCCGATCAAGACCGACGTGCGCATCATCGCCGCCACCAACAAGGACCTGCGCCAGCTGATCAATCAGGGCCTCTTCCGCGAGGACCTCTACTTCCGCCTCAACGTCGTGCCGATCCGGCTACCGCCCTTGCGCGAACGCTCCGAGGACATCGCCGATCTGGTGCGCCACTTCTTCACGCTCGCCGAGAAGGAGGGCCTGCCGGCCAAGCAGATCGAGACAGCCGCGCTCGACCGCCTGCGCCGCTACCGCTGGCCCGGCAACATCCGCGAACTCGAGAACCTGATTCGCCGCCTCGCCGCGCTCTATCCGCAGGACATCATCACCGCATCGGTGATCGACAACGAACTCGCCCAGCCGATGCTGGCTCCGGCGCCGGAGGAGAAGGCCGGCGAGGAGGGGCTGACGGTCTCGGTCGAGAAACACCTCGCGGCCTATTTCTCCGGCTTCGGCGACAACCTGCCGCCGCCCGGCCTCTATCACCGCATCCTGCGCGAGGTCGAATACCCGCTGATCTCGGCGGCGCTGGCCGCCACCCGGGGCAACCAGATCAAGGCGGCCGAGCTGCTCGGGGTCAATCGCAACACCCTGCGCAAGAAGATCCGCGACCTCGACGTCCAGGTGATCCGCTCGTCGCGGTGATCCGAACGAGTCCATCACGCGCGATCCCTCGGATCGCGCGTGATGGCTGTTCCGGCGGCGAGAGGCCGCTCACATGATGTCCATCGCGATGGTGCCGGAGCAGTTCGAATCGAAGGCGACCGCAGAGGCATTCCTGCCGGAAAGCACGACCGTGTAGGTGGTGCCCTTCACCACGGGAAATTCCTGCTCCGACGTCCACCCGATCTGCTCGAAGTCGAGGCTGGCATTCGCGGGAACCCGCAGCACGCCCCAGGACGAGTAGGGCGTTTTGAACGGCGGCGTTCCCGCGAGGCGCGATTCGATGTTGATTTCCTTGTTGTTCGCCGCCTCTTGCGAGAGGTTGCAATAGCCGCGAGCGCGAACGACCGCGACGCCGCCGACCGCTGCCTTGAAGCCGAAGATGGCCAGGCGCGCCACGCCGCCGCCGTGAGGAACCGTCACGAACAGGAAACTCGTCGAGCGGTGCCTCACCGTCGGCACCGCCGTCGGCGCCGCTACCTCCGGTCGCGCGCCGTTCGGTCTGCCCATCGTCGGCGACGTCTGCGCCCCGACCGGTGAGGTCACGGCGGCGATCACCGCCGCAGCCGAGAACAATACCGTACCACGCATGATTTCTCCCCCCGTTCATCACGCTCTCGCAAGCGTGATCGAGACTATTGTGGCCCAGAAAGAGCAGGTATCGAAATTGTCGTACCGCCGCGTATGATGCCGGAAACGTGAATAGGGACGCCGAGCCGAAGACCACGGCGGACCGTCCTGGCTCTCGACATGGAAGATCCCGTGACGCCCATCCTGTTCCTCACCGCCGTCCTCGCCGGCATCGTCTACGTCGTCACCCCCGGTCCGGCGACGCTCGCCGTGCTCGGCATCACCGCGTCCCACGGACGGGGCAGGGGGCTCGCCTTCTTTCTCGGCCACGGGGTCGGCGATCTGACCTGGTCGGCGCTGGCGCTCGCCGCCCTCCTCGGCGCCAGCCGGCTCGGGCCCGAGCTGTTCCAGGCCCTGGGGCTCGCCTGCGGCGTCTATCTGGTGTGGCTCGGCATCAAGGCGCTGACCACCCGTTCGCGCGGCGCCGGGCCGGCGATCGGCGCCGCCGCGCCGATCCGCACCGGCATGGTCTTCGGCCTCACCAATCCCAAGGCCTATCCCTTCTCGCTCGCCATGTACGGCGCGCTTTCGGTAGGCGTCGGCCCGAGCCTCGGCCTCGCCGACGCCGGGCTGCTGTTTCTCGCGACGACCCTGGGGATGGCGATCGGCGATCTCCTCACCGTCGCCTGGACCGGCCTACCCGCCGTCGGGCGGCTGTTTCTCCGCTTTCGCGGGCCGATCTCGCGCGGCATCGGGCTTCTCTTCGTCGCCTTCGGGGTGAAGACCGCCTGGGACGCGGCCTCGGCGCTGCGGGGGCGTTGAGCGCGAGGCGGGGCGGGCGCGGCGCCTCGGTGTGGTTCTCTCGCCACAGTGCCGCAAATCGGCAACAATTCGACGCCAGACAGGGATCGCATCGATTCTGACCGCCACCCCCGAACCGGTGACGGAGGGGCGGTGCGGGCGCGCGACCGAGGGGGGCCGATCCTGGATTCTCAGCCGATCCTGACCATTCCGAAGAATGCGATCGCGCCGGTCGGCGATACGACCCGGCGGATCCGCAAGATCGGGCTCGTCCTCACCGTCGTCGCGCTGATCACCGTCGCCGTCAGCTTCGCCATCCTCACCGGCATGACCCAGATCGTGCCGACCGACGCGGTGCTCGGCGTCACGCTGACCGTCAACCTGACGCTGCTCGCCGCGCTGATCGGCCTGATCGCCTGGGAGCTCTTCACGCTGTGGGGCGCCTGGCGGGCCGGACGAGCGGCGGCGCGATTGCACCTGCGCGTCGTTGGCGCCTTCTCCGGGGTCGCCGCCGCGCCGGCGCTGGTCATCGCGCTGCTCGCCTCCGTCACCCTCGATCGCGGCCTCGACCGCTGGTTCGAGGACCGCACCCGCACCATCGTCGAAGCCTCGGCGAGTGTCGGCGAGGCCTATATCCGCGAACACGGTCGCGCCATCCGCGCCGACGCCATCGCCATGGCGACCGACGTCGACCGCGCCAAGGACCTCTACGAATTCGAGCCCGACCGCTTCGACATCTTCATGCACACCCAGGCGCAATTGCGCGCCATCCCGGCCG
The DNA here is from genome assembly GCA_048497495.1 of Prosthecomicrobium sp. GTDB lineage: Bacteria > Pseudomonadota > Alphaproteobacteria > Rhizobiales > Ancalomicrobiaceae > JAFHCF01. The sequence continues at coordinate 48,117 of JAFHCF010000094.1, read as the reverse complement.
CCTTCCTGCTCGAGGCCGACGGCAAGGTGATGACCCGTACCCTGCTCGATCCCGCCTGGACCGAATTGCAGATGCCGCCACCCGAGGCCTTCACCGAGGCGACGGCGGAAGAGCCGGTGGTGATCACCCCCGGCCGCACCAATCAGGTCGGCGTCATCGTCAAGCTGACGACGATGGAAGGCTATTACCTCTACGTTACCCGGCCGCTCGATCGGCAGGTGTTGGAACCGCTCAGGCTCGCCAAGGACGCCGCCGCCGAATACCGCCAGCTCGACAATTCCCGTTTCGGCGCGCAACTCGCCTTCGGCATGATCTTCGTCGGCGTGTCGCTGATCTTCCTGATCGCGGCGATCTGGATCGGCATCGGCTTCGCCAATCGGCTGGTCTCGCCGATCCGCCGCCTGATCACGGCCGCCGACTACGTCTCCAAGGGCCATCTCGCGGTCCAGGTGCCGGTCCGCCGCAAGGAGGGCGATCTCGCCCATCTGGCCGAGACCTTCAACACCATGACCAACGAGTTGCGCGGCCAGCGCGCCGAACTGCTCTCCGCCAAGGACCAGATCGACCGCCGTCGCCGCTTCACCGAGGCGGTGCTCGCCGGCGTCACCGCCGGCGTCCTCGGCGTCGACGCCTCGGGCCACGTCACCCTGGCCAATCGCTCGGCGATGGCGTTGCTCGCCGCCGACGAGAACGAACTCCTCGGCCGACGGGTGTTCGAGGTGGTGCCCGAACTCGGCGAGATCCTCGAGGCGGCGCTGACCGACGACACCGGACGGGCCCATCAGGCGCAGATCACCCTGACGCGCGGCGGCCGCGAGAAGACGGTCACCGTCCGGCTCACCTCCGACACCACCGACGCCGCCGGCCGCGGTTTCGTCGTCACCCTCGACGACATCACCGATCTCGTCACCGCCCAGCGCTCCTCCGCCTGGGCCGACGTCGCCCGCCGCATCGCCCACGAGATCAAGAACCCGCTGACGCCGATCATGCTCTCCGCCGAACGCCTGAAGCGGCGCTACGGCAAGAAGGTGGAGGACGATCGCCAAGTCTTCGACCAGTGCACCGACACGATCATCCGGCAGGTCGGCGACATCGAGCGCATGGTCAACGAGTTCTCCTCCTTCGCCCGCATGCCGAAGCCCCATCTGGCGCGCGCCGACGTCGGCGACGCCGTCCGCGAGGCGGTCTTCCTCCAGTCGGTGGCCAAGCCCGAAATCGACTTCCGCACCCATCTGCCGGATCGCCCGCTGCTCGGCCGCTTCGACCATCGGCTGCTGCTCCAGGCCTTCACTAACATCGTCAAGAACGCCACCGAGGCGGTCGAGGCGGTGCCGGCGGAGCTTCGCGGCGAAGCCAAGGGCGAGATCGAGGTGACCGTCACCCGCGACGGCGAGTTCATCACCATCGAGGTCGTCGACGACGGCATCGGTCTGCCGTCGCAGAACCGCCACCGGCTGCTCGAGCCCTACGTGACCACCCGCGACAAGGGCACCGGTCTCGGCCTCGCCATCGTCCGCAAGATCCTCGAGGACCACGGCGGCCGCATCGAACTCTACGACGCCCCCGCCGTCGCGACGGGCGGACGCGGCGCGATGGTCCGCATCATCCTGCCGGCGGCCGGCGTCGACGAGACCGCGTCCGACGCCTCGCCCGCCGAACCCGCCCCCCGGGGCGACCCCGACCTCCCGTCCCTCGAGACCAACGAAGCGTGAAACCATGGCGTCCGACATTCTGATCGTCGACGACGAGAGCGACATCCGTGAACTGGTGGCCGGCATCCTCGAGGACGAGGGGCACGGCACCCGAACCGCCAGCAACAGCGACGAGTGCCTGGCGGCGATCGAGAAACGACGACCGACCCTCGTCTTCCTCGACATCTGGATGCAGGGCAGCCGCCTCGACGGTCTGGCGCTGCTCGACGTGGTCAAGGGCCAGCACCCCGATCTGCCGGTGGTGATCATCTCCGGCCACGGCAACGTCGAGACCGCCGTCTCGGCGATCAAGCGCGGCGCCTACGACTACATCGAGAAGCCGTTCAAGGCCGATCGACTGATTCTGATCGCCGAGCGGGCGCTCGAGGCCTCCAAACTGCGCCGCGAGGTCAAGGAACTGCGCGAGAAGTCCGGCGACAGCTCCGAGTTGCTCGGCGCCTCGACCACCATCAATCAACTGCGCCAGCAGATCGATCGGGTCGCGCCGACCAACAGCCGTATCCTGATCTCCGGGCCCTCGGGCTCGGGCAAGGAACTGGCGGCGCGAATGATCCATCAGGTGTCGCTGCGCGCCGGCGGCCCCTTCGTCGTCCTCAACGCCGCCGCGATCACCCCCGACCGGATGGAGGTCGAACTCTTCGGCACCGAGGACGACGGCGGCTCCTCCCGCAAGATCGGCGCGCTGGAGGAGGCCCACGGCGGCACCCTCTATCTCGACGAGGTCGCCGACATGCCGCGCGAGACCCAGGGCAAGATCCTGCGCGTCCTGGTCGAGCAGAGCTTCAATCGGGTCGGCGGCGCCACCCGCGTCCAGGTCGACGTGCGGCTGATCTCCTCGACGGCGCGCGATCTGCCGCGCGAGATCCAGGAGGGTCGCTTCCGCGAGGATCTCTTCCATCGCCTCGCCGTGGTGCCGATCCGGGTGCCGTCGCTGGCGGAGCGGCGCGACGACATCCCCGCCCTGGTCGACAGCTTCATGGAGCAGATCTCCCGCACGACGGGTCTTCCGATCCGCGCCATCGGCGAGGACGCCATGGCGGTGCTCCAGGCCCACGACTGGCCCGGCAACATCCGTCAGCTGAGGAACAACGTCGAGCGGCTGATGATCCTCACCCGCGGCGATCCGGAGGCGGTGATCACCGCCGATCTGCTGCCGGCGGAGATCGGAGCCATGCTTCCGGCGCTGCCCACCTCCACCGGAGGCGAGCATCTGATGAGCTTGCCCTTGCGCGACGCACGCGAGATCTTCGAGCGGGAATATCTGGTCGCCCAGATCAACCGCTTCGGCGGCAACATCTCGCGCACCGCCGAATTCGTCGGCATGGAGCGCTCCGCGCTGCATCGCAAACTCAAGTCCCTCGGCGTCGGCTGATCCGTCCGCCGATCGGGGAAGTCATCGGAGACCATCATGAGCCGCATCGCCTATGTGAACGGCCAATACCTGCCCCACGCCGACGCGGCCGTCCACATCGAGGATCGTGGCTTCCAGTTCGCCGACGCCGTCTACGAGGTCTGTGAGATCCGCGGATCGATGATCGTCGACCCGACGCTCCACTTCGAACGGCTGGAGCGCTCGCTCGGCGAATTGCGCATCGCCGTGCCGATGAGTCGCGCCGCCGCCCTCGTGGTGATGCGGCAGGTGGCGCGGCGCAACCGGGTGCGCGACGGCTCGATCTACATCCAGGTATCGCGCGGCCAAGCCCGCCGCGATCACGCCTTTCCGACACCGGACGTGCCTCCGACGGTGGTGATGACGGCCAAGTCGGTCGATCCGGCGAAGGGCGAGGCCCAAGCCGAGGTCGGGATCAAGGTGATCACCATGCCCGACATCCGTTGGACCCGCGTCGACATCAAGAGCGTCTCGCTGCTGCCCAACTGCCTGGCCAAGCAGGCGGCCAAGGAGGCCGGCGCCAAGGAGGCGTGGTTCGTCGACCCCCAGGGCTTCGTCACCGAGGGCTCGTCGACCAACGCCTGGATCGTCACCGCCGACGGCGAACTCGTCACCCGCCCGGCGGAGAGCGGTATCCTGCGCGGCATCACCCGCACCGGGGTGCTGAAGGTCGCCGCCGGCCTCGGCCTCCACGTCGTCGAACGGGCCTTCACGGTCGAGGAGGCGTCGCGCGCCCGCGAGGCCTTCATCACCGCCGCCACCACCCTGGTGATGCCGGTGACCGAGATCGACGGCGCGACGGTGGGCAACGGCATGCCCGGCTCCCTGGCGCTGTCGTTGCGCCGCGCCTTCCACAACGCCGCCGAAATGGTGCCGATCTGATCGCCGACCAGCCCGCGGCGTGGCGAAAACCCCACGGTCGACGACAAAAACCACCGACTGACGCTCGATCGAGCCGTCTGCACGCCGATTGCGCAAAGATTGGACACTATTGTGCCCACTGTGGGATGGTCGGGATCGGGATCAATACCTATCATTCTCCGTGCTGCCCGAGACATTCGCTTCACGGCGGAACTCGAACCGACTCGACGACGTAGTGGGAGTCTCGGGCTGAAAATCGAATTCAACAAGGTAACAAGAAAATGGCGGACCGCGCTCCCAATCTCCAGGACACGTTCCTCAACTATGTTCGCAAGAACAAGACTCCCGTGACGATCTTCCTGATCAACGGAGTCAAGTTGCAGGGCGTCGTAACCTGGTTCGACAACTTTTGTGTGTTGCTGCGTCGCGACGGGCATTCCCAGCTCGTCTACAAGCATGCGATTTCGACGGTGATGCCCGGCGGACCGGTGCAGCTCTTCGAGCCCTCCGAGGAAGCCTGATACCCACGAAATTCGGAAGACTTTTTCCGGCTTTTCGTAGAATGATCCTCGTGGATCCGACTCCGATGTGTCGGATCCGCTCGGGCTCATGGACCGAGGACCCGCGCCACGAGTGGCGCCGGTCCCGGGGCCGAGCCGGCATGACGAGGTATGATCGCCCTTGAGCGACGACGAAGACGGCTTTGAAGATCCCATCGAGGAACGCCGCAACGAACGCGCGCTGAAAGGCATCGCGCGTGATCGCGCGCCGACCCGCACCCTGGTGGTGGTTCCCTGGCGCACCGAACGACCGGTCCGGGGGGAGGGCGGCGAGAGCGCCCCGCCGCGATCGCTCGAGGCCCGCCGCGAGGAGGCCGTCGGTCTCGCCCGCGCCATCGAACTCGAGGTGGTGGCGAGCCCCCTGGTGCGCATCACCGAGGCCAAGCCCGCGACCCTGATCGGCACCGGCAAGGTCGAGGAGATCAGGACGGCGATCGAGGCCGATGAGATCGAACTCGTCGTCGTCGACCATCCCTTGAGCCCGATCCAGCAGCGCAATCTGGAGAAGGCCTGGGGCGCCAAGGTGCTCGACCGCACCGGCCTGATCCTGGAGATCTTCGGCGAGCGCGCCCACACGAAAGAAGGCCGGCTCCAGGTCGAGCTCGCCCATCTGACCTATCAGAAGAGCCGTCTCGTCCGCTCCTGGACCCATCTCGAGCGCCAGCGCGGCGGCTTCGGCTTCCTCGGCGGCCCCGGCGAGACCCAGATCGAGGCCGACCGCCGGCAGATCCAGGAACGCATCGCCCGGCTCGAGCGCGATCTCGAGAGCGTGGCGCGCACCCGCGCGCTGCATCGCAAGAATCGCCGGAAGGTGCCGCATCCGATCGTCGCCCTCGTCGGCTACACCAACGCCGGCAAGTCGACGCTGTTCAATCGGCTGACGGAGGCCGACGTCTTCGCCAAGGACCTGCTCTTCGCCACCCTCGATCCGACGTTGAGGAAGGTCCGCCTGCCGCACGGCGGCGACGTCATCCTCTCCGACACCGTCGGCTTCGTCTCCGACCTGCCGACCACGCTGGTCGCCGCCTTCCGGGCGACGCTCGAGGAGGTGATCGAGGCCGATCTGGTCCTCCACGTCCGCGACATCGCCCACGAGGACACCGGCCCGCAGGCCCGCGACGTCGAGACCGTGCTGTCGCAACTCGGCATCGACCCGACCAATCGCGACCGCGTCATCGAGGTCTGGAACAAGATCGACAAGCTCGAGCCCGCCCATCGCGCCGAGCTCCTCGCCGAGGGCGCCCGCAACGCGCTCGACGGGCCGACGACCCTGCCGTGTTCGGCGGTGACCGGCGACGGTGTTTCGGCTCTCCTCGAACTGATCGAGGAGCGACTCAACCGCGACCGCGCCGTCTTCCGCGTCGAAATCCCGGTGGCGGAGGGCGAACTCACCGCCTGGCTCCACCGCAACACCGAGGTGGTCGAGCGCATCGAAGGCGAGGACTCCGTGTCGCTGCGCCTGCGCGTGCCCGAGAAGGCCCTCGACCATTTCCGCGTCAAGGCCGGCCGCTTCATCCGCGAGGTGAGGGGACGCGTGGTCGAGCGCAACGACCGCGACGCCGAACGCGCCAAGACCCCAGTCCCCTACGACCCGCTCGCCTGAGCCTCTCCGGCCTTGGCCGCCGCGCGGCAGTCGGTCGGCGTCATGCCGAAGAGCTTGCGGAACGAGCGGCCGAAATGGGCGGCGTTGACGAAGCCGACCTCGGCCGCGATGGCGATCATCGGCAGGCCGGTCGTCTCCACCAGCCGGCGGGCTCGCGCCATGCGCAGCTCGAGGTAGACCGCGCCCGGTGACCGTCCGGTGTCGGCGAGGAAGCCGCGCTCGAGTTGGCGCGGGGTGCAGCCGACGGCGTCCGCGATCTCGCGGATGGTCAGGCGGCGCTCGAGATCCTCCTCCATCAAGGACAGGGCGTGACGCACCTTCGGGTGCTTGACGTCGAGATCGAGCGCGCCGCGCGGCTGGCGGTCGGAGGAATCGCGCGGCCGATCGAAGAGCAGGATCTGCGAGGCCTTGCGGGCCGGATCGCGGCCGAGGTCGCGCCGCACCAGGCGGGCGGCGAGATCCGCGGCCCCGGCGCCGCCCGGACATGTCGCCCGGTCGCGGTCGATCAGATAGACCGGCTCGGCGGTGCACTCGATGTGGGGGAAGGCGGCGCGGAATTCGGCGATGTGGAACCAGCTGACGCAGACCCGGTAGCCGTCGAGGAGGCCGAGTTCGGCGAGGATGAAGCTGCCGGTGCACAGCGCCGTGATCGGGATCCGGCGGGCGGCGGCGGCGCGCAGGAACGCCGCCGTCGCCGCGTCGATGCCGGCGTCGCGCTTCAAGAGACCGCCGCAGACGACGATGTGATCGAAGTCCTCCGGCCGGCCGAGGCGCGTCGTGGAGCTGATCTCGACGCCGCAACTCGAGCGGATCGGCAGACCGACGGTGTCGAGCACCTGCCAGTCGTAGTGGACGCGCTCGCTGCGGTCGGCGTCGTCGCCGGCGAGCCGCAGCGTGTCGAGAAAGAGCGCGAAGGGCGACAGGGTGAAGCGCCGCGCCAGAACGAAGCCGTAGGCGGTCCTTGCTCGCGGCATGTCTCACACTCCTCGTGGCGACGTCGTCGCGACCCCTCGTGGCATCCGCATCGACGGTGCGTGAGGCGGCCGATCAGACCCGCGACTTCGCCTCCACCCAGATCGCCTCCATCTCGTCGAGGCTCGCCTCGGCCGGGGTGCGGCCCTTCTCGGCCAGACGCGTCTCGATATGGGCGAAGCGGCGGCGGAACTTGTCGTTGGTGCCGCGTAAGGCGCTCTCCGGATCGATCTCGAGATGGCGCGCCAGATTGGCCATGGCGAAGAGCACGTCACCGAGTTCGTCTTCCCGAGCGGCGGCGGAAGGCGAGGGGGCGTCGATCTCGGCCTCCAACTCGTCGAGCTCCTCGCGGATCTTGGCGATCACCGCCTTTGGATCGTTCCAGTCGAAACCGACGGTGCCGGCCTTGGCCTGGAGTTTCACCGCCCGCGTCAGGGCCGGCATGCCGACGCCGACCTCGTCGAGCAGGCCGCGGACCTCCGGCGGGCGGCCCTCGGCCGTACGGCGGGCGGCCTTCGCCGCCTTCTCCTCGGCCTTGATCCGGCCCCAGGCGTCCTGGACCGAAGCGACGGTCTTGCCGTCCTCGTCGGCGAAGACGTGGGGGTGGCGGCGGATCATCTTGGCGGTGATCGCCTCGACCACCGCGCCGAAGTCGAAGGCGCCGGCCTCTTGCGCCATGCGGGCGTGAAACACGACCTGGAGCAGGAGATCGCCGAGCTCGTCGCACAGATCGTGGAGATCGCCGCGCTGGATCGCCTCGGCGACCTCATAGGCCTCCTCGATCGTATAGGGCGCGATCGTCGCGAAGCTCTGCTCGAGATCCCACGGGCAACCGGTGACCGGGGTGCGCAGGCTCGCCATGATCTCGATCAGGCGGGAGACGTCGCGGGCGGGCTTCATGTCGGTCCTCGGGGTTCGGCGGGCGGGCGAGGCACCGATTCGGGCGACGCCTCACGTCGGCGGATCGTAGCAGAGCCCCCAATCCTTGCCCGCATACCAGCACCGCCCCGGATCGACCTCGGCGCCGCGCGTCAGGCTCGCCACCTTGCCCCAGCCGCCCCGGCGAAAGGCCTGTTCGAGCAGATTGCAGTCGACATGCGAGACCTTGACCGCGCCCTCGCCGTAGACGAAGCCGCAGCGTTCGAGCGCGCGGGCGGCGAAGCCCGTCGCGGTGCGCTCGACCAGAAGGCCGATACCCTCGGCGCCGTGCCAGCCGTGGCCGGCCGAGACGCGGCCGCGCGGGACGCAGAGGGGAAAGAGCAGGCGGCCGCCGACGGCGAGGCGATCGAGCCAGGGCGCTGCCGGCGCGGCGATGCCGAACGAGACGTAGACGATGTCGACCTCGTCGCGCGGCCAGGCGCCGCCGTCGTCGCGGATCACCTCGACCTCGGGGCCGTCGGGCAGGGCGCGGGGCAGGGCGGTCCGCGCCATCTCGGCGAGCATCGAGTCGATCTCCACCGCCGTCACAGCGCCGCCCGGACCGGTGAGCCGGGCGAGGATCGCGGTGTAGTAGCCGGTGCCGGCGCCGATGTGGACGATGCGCTCGCCCGGCCGGACGCCGAGAGCGGCGATCCAGCCGGCATGGAGCGACGGACTGCCGTTGTTGACGCCGCGATCGCGCTCCAGCGCCACCAGCACGTCGCGATAGAGATGCGCCGGATCGGAGGTCCACTCCAAAGTGTCGTCGCCGAAGATCAGCCAGGGCGGCGGAGGCAGGAAATCCTCCCGCGCGACGCCGGCGAGGGCCGCCTCGAGCGCCGGATCGCCGACCCCGACGCGCGCCAACATGGCGCGGGCGAAGCTCTCGTGGAGGCGCTTGTCCGCGGCGCCAGCGCCGAAACCGGAACGCATCGCGACCTCCTCGACGGCTCGCCTCCCTCGTCAATTCTAACAGGGCCCGCGCCGTTGCCAATCCGTATCGCCGCGAAGGGGGAGGGCGCGGCGATCGTGATCGTGTATGAAGGCCCCAACCAGCCGTCGCCCGCGAGGATCAGGTCATGAGCGAAGCGATCGTCGTCACCCGCTCGATCCGTCTCGATCCCTCCGAACTGATCGAGACCTTCATCCGCGCCTCCGGCCCCGGAGGGCAGAACGTCAACAAGGTGTCGACCGCCGTCGAATTGCGCTTCGACGTCGCCGGCTCGCCGTCGCTGCCCGATCCGGTGCGCGAGCGGCTGTCGCGGCTCGCCGGCCGGCGCCTGACGCTCGACGGGGTGTTGATCATCCGCGCCGACCGCTACCGCACCCAGGAGCGCAATCGCGCCGACGCGCAGGAGCGCCTGCTGGAGCTGATCCGCGCCGCCGCCGTACCGCCGCCGCCGCCGCGCAAGGCGACCCGACCGACGCTCGGATCGAAGATCCGCCGGCTCGAGGGCAAGAAGAAGCGCGGCGCGGTCAAGGGCTTGAGGCAGGGGCGACCGGACGTCGACTGACGAGACCGAGCCGATCGAGGTCCGACCGGCACGAGCCATAGCGTAGCCTACCCAGACGTGTCGTCGCATCGTTCTTTTCCGAACTGTTGCGGCGGGTGATCCGGGCGGACAATGCCGACCATGCGGTGTCGCGACCCGCGCGACATCCGATTGCGAGAGGAGGGGGAACCATGTTCGCCCGCACTCGTCTGGCCCTCGTCGGCCTCGCCGCCCTGATCCAACCCTGCCTGCCCGTCGCCGCCGAAAATGTCGGGCCGCGGCCGGCGAACGCGAGCGCGGCCGAGGCCGTCTTCGTCGGCGTCAACTTCAAACAGGAGACGATCACCGCCACCTGCACCAAGTTCACGTCGTCCGGCACCTTCTGGACCTGTTCGGGCACCAGCACGAAGATCAGGGGATCCAAGGCGCTGATCGTCGAGAACGTCGCCTGCCGGGCCTCTGCCTCCGGCGGTCTGGCGCACACCCAGGTCGATATCCGCCGCGGCACCGGGGTGACATACGACTGGACCGACTTCCTGACCCCGCCGATGACGACGACCTTTGCACTCGGCGGTCTGGTCTACCAGGCGACGACGGTCACCGTGGTCTATGTCGTGCCGGTCGGCCAGCGCCTCCTCGTCGAAGGCGCTTTGACCGGTTCCGCCATGTCGAGCGCCAACCTGCACTGCACCGTCACCGGACGGTTCATGACGCCGTGACGGTAGCCTCGCCGCCTCAGATCAGGCCGGCGGCGATGTTGATGGTCAGCGCCAGCACCGTGGTGTTGAAGAAGAAGGCCAGGGCGCAGTGGACCAGGCCGACCCGCCGCATCGGCTTCGAGGTGAACTCGACGTCGGCGGTCTGGCCCGAGGTGCCGATGACGATCGCCACATAGAGAAAATCCCAATAGTCCGGCGCCTCTTCACCCGGAATGCGCAGGCCCGGCGGCGCGCCATCCTCGCGGGCGAGGAACCAGTCGTGGGCGTAGTGCATGGCGAACATCACGTGGATGAAGGTCCAGGCGGTCATGACCGTCGCCACCGTCAGGGCCATGTGGGCGAAGCGCGAGAAGCCGGTCAGGTCCTTGACCACTCCGAGTTCGGCGAAGATCGCCACTAGGCTGGCGATGCCGGCGGCGACCGACAGCGCCAGGATCGCCTCCTGGCCGTCGTCGAGCGCCCGAGCCCGCGCCACGATGGTGCGATCGTCCGAGCGCGCCATCATCGTCAGGTCGAGCGCCAGCAGCAGCCCGACGCCGAGGTTCCAGGCGATCAGCCCGATCGTCGGCCAGCGCCATTCGACCACCTGCGGCAACCCGACGAGCACCACCGTCGCGAGGCCGATCGCCGCCGTCAATCGCGGCCGCACCACGAGATGGCGAACCACCGGCGGATGACGGCGCGGGGCAGGGGAGGAATGTTCGGTCATGTCGGCCGCCTGCTTGGATGGTCGGTCGAACCGGCCGGGTGATCAGGGCGAGGGCAGAGCATCGGCGATCCGGCGCACCAGGTCGAGGCTTTCCACCAACGCCGGTCCCGGAGGCCGGACGCACTGATATATCAATTGAAACCCCGTCCGGGGAGGCGGTCGGGCGAGAGGTCTTCAGTCTTCATATGGACCGTCCACCAGCCTCTGGCTGATCCACCAGATCGTGCCGGCGGGATCCTCGACGCCGCCCTGGCGGTCGCCGTAGGGCCGATCGGCGACCGCCAGCACCAGGCGGCCCCCGGCGGCGACCGCCCGCGCCATCGCCGCGTCGGCATCGTCGACGTAGAGGTAGTGGGAACTGCGGCAGGCCGGCCAGTCGGGCTGGGCTTCCGCGACCATGACGACCGCATCGTCACCGAAGCGCAGGCGCGCATTGGCGAGCCGTCCGTCGGGGGCATCGGTGCGGCCTTCCTCGAGCGCGCCGAGGCCGTCGACGAGAAAGCGGACATAGTCCTCGGCCGCCGGCACCATCAGATAGGGGAAGACGGTCGGATATCCGGGCGGCTTCTTCATCGCGAGCTCCCATGGCGTCGGGGGAGATCGACGGTCGTCGAAATCGCGGCCGGGGGCAAGCCCGAGAAACCTCCATCCGGCACCATCCGTCATTCGCATAAGACGGATTATGGAACATATTTGTGTGGGTGGTGGGCCGATCGAGGCCGAGGTCTCGAAATTCGACACCGCCCTCCTGAAATGCGGAATACGCTCGTTTTCCAGCGCGCTCCGCTGAAACGCTCGCCCGATGGATCGATCGTGGACGCGCCGCGGACCTTCGTCGGCGTCGCCGTCCAACCGGCTGGTCTCAATCGACTTTGTAGGTGAACTCCATGCCGTCCCAGGACGGCTCGACGCCGGACGGCAGATAGGCCGCCAGTGCCCGGTAGTCGACGTCGTTGTGGAGATGGGTCAGGCAGGCATGCGCCGGCTTGCAGCGTTCGATCCAGCTCGCCGCCTCGTCGACCGACAGATGGCTCGGATGCGACTTCCAGCGCAAGGCGTCGAGGATCCACAGATCGAGCTTGGCCAGATGCGGCAGGCTCTCCTCGGGAAAGTCGCTGACATCGGGCGAATAGGCCACCGCCCCGAAACGGAAGCCGAAACTGTCGATGTCGCCGTGGGTCTGGCGGAACGCGATCGCGGTGATCGGCCCGCCGTCGCCGTTGACGGTCAGTGTCTCGCCGACATGGAAGCGATGTTCCTTGAGGATCGGCGGATAGGCGGAACCCGGCGGCGTGGCGAAGCAATAGTCGAAGGCCGCCCGGACGCGCTTGGAGGTCGTCTCCTCCATCCAGATGTCGACCAGATGCCGGCGATTGAGCACGAAGGCGCGCAGGTCGTCGATGCCGTGGATGTGGTCGGCATGGGCATGGGTGATCAACACGGCGTCGACCCAGTCGACATGGGCGTCGAGCATCTGCTCACGCAGGTCCGGACCGGCATCGACCAGCACCCGCGTGGTGGCGCCGTTCGGCGCCCGCCGCGTCACCAGGAGGCTGGCGCGACGGCGCCGGTTTCGCGGCTCGGCGGGATCGCAGCGACCCCAGTCGTTGCCGATCCGGGGGTTTCCCGGAGACGAGCCGCATCCGAGGATGCGGAAGGTCATCGTCGTGCCCATGGTCGTCGCCTCGTCTTCCTCTTCCGGCACTTTAGATCAAGCCGGTATTTTTTTGAAAAGTCTATGGAAATTGTCAGTTGTGATTTGCGCGATCTCGGCCGGTGAAACCCCCTTCACCGCCGCCAGCACCTTGGCCGTCTCGGCGACGTGGGCCGGCTCGCAGCGCTTGCCGCGATGCGGCATCGGCGCCAGATAGGGCGCGTCGGTCTCCACCAGCAGCCGGTCGAGCGGCACCTCCGCGGCGATCGCCCGCACCTCCTCGGACTTCTTGAAGGTCAGGATGCCGGAGAACGAGACGTAGCCGCCGAGCGCCAGCGAGCGCCGCGCCAACTCCGCTCCGGAGGAGAAACAGTGGAGCAGGTGAGGGAAGGCCCCCTCCCCGGCGGTCTCCTCCTCCAGCACCCGCGCCATCTCCTCGTCGGCCTCGCGCGAATGGATGACCAGCGGCAGGCCGGTCGCGCGCGCCGCCGCGATGTGCTCGCGGAAGCTCGCCATCTGCACCTCAGGCGGACTGAAGTCGTAGTGGAAGTCGAGCCCGGCCTCGCCGATCGCCACCACCTTCGGGTGGGAGGCGAGCCGGATCAGCATGGCGCGATCGACCTCGGGCTCCTCCGAGGCGTGATGACAATGGGTGCCGACCGAACACCACACCCGATCATGCGCCTCGGCGATCGCCCGGACCTGGTCGAAGCGCCGGACGCGGGTCGAGATGGTGACCATCTTGCCGACGTCGGCTTGCGCCGCGCGCGCCAGCACGCCCTCCATGTCCTCGGCGAAGTCGGGGAAGTCGAAATGGCAGTGACTGTCGACCAGCATCACGCCCCCTTCCCCGTTTCCGCCCCCTCCTCCACCGGATCGACCCACTTGGGGAAGATCGGGGTGGGGGCGGGCAGGATCAGGCCGGCGGCGATGCGGGTGCCGATCGCCGCGAAGGCGCGGGCGTCCGCCCCCTGCCCCAACGCGTCGAGCAGCGCCGCCGCCTTCACCGGGATCACCGGCTGGGCGAGGATGGCGACGATGCGCAGCACCTCGGCCGTCACCCACAGGACGGTGCCCATGCGCTCCGGGTCGGTCTTCTTGAGCGCCCAGGGGGCGGCGACGGTGAACCAGCGGTTGGCGTCGCCGACCACGCCCCAGATCGCCTCCAGGCTCTTGTGGATCTCCTGGCGATCGTAGGCGGCGCGCGAGGTCGCCAGCAGCGCGTCGGCGGAGGCGAGCATCGCCTCGTCTTCCGGGGCGAGCGGACCGGGCGTCGGCACCACGCCGCCGAGGTTCTTGGCGATCATCGACAGCGAGCGCTGGGCGAGATTGCCGAGATCGTTGGCGAGATCGGCGTTCATCCGGCCGACGATCTGCTCGTGGGAATAGTTGCCGTCCTGGCCGAAGGGCACTTCCCGCAGGAAGAAGAAGCGCACGGTGTCGGCCCCATAGGCCTCGATCAGATCGAAGGGGTCGACGACGTTGCCCACCGACTTCGACATCTTCTCACCCTTGTTGAAGATGAAGCCGTGGGCGAAGACGCGGTGCGGCAGCGGCAGCCCGGCCGACATCAGGAAGGCCGGCCAATAGACCGCGTGGAAGCGGACGATGTCCTTGCCGATGACGTGGAGGTCGGCGGGCCACCACTTCTTGTAGCTTTCCGAGGCCTCGTCGGGGAAGCCGGCACCGGTGATGTAGTTGGTCAGCGCGTCGACCCACACGTACATGACGTGGCCGGGGGATCCCGGCACCGGAATGCCCCAATCGAAGGTGGTGCGGCTCATCGACAGGTCCTCGAGCCCACCCTTCACGAAGCTGATCACCTCGTTCTTGCGGGCGTCCGGGCCGATGAAGTCGGGATGGGCCTGGTAATGGGCGAGCAGGCGCTCCTGGAAGGCGGAGAGGCGGAAGTACCAGGACTCCTCCTCGGTCCATTCCACCGGCGCGCCGGTCGGCGTGGCGCGACGCTGGCCGTCGTCGCCGACCTCCGTCTCGCCCTCGGTGTAATAGGCCTCGTCGCGGACCGAATACCAGCCGCCGTACTTGGCCATGTAGAGATCGCCGGCGTTCTCCATGCGCCGCCAGACCTCCTGGACGGAGGCGTGGTGACGCGGCTCGGTGGTGCGGATGAAGTCGTCGTAGGAGACCCCCAACGCCGCGTCCATCTCCTTGAAGACGGCCGAGTTGCGATCGACCAGCGCCGTCGGCGTCATCCCCTCGCGCGCCGCCGTCTGGTGCATCTTGAGACCATGCTCGTCGGTGCCGGTGAGGAACAGCACGTCGTAGCCGTCGAGGCGCTTGAAGCGGGCGAGCGCGTCGGTGGCGAGCTTCTCGTAGGCGTGGCCGACGTGGGGGCGGCCATTGGGATAGTCGATCGCGGTGGTGATGAAGAACTTGGGCGCGGTCATTCTGGGATCCTCGGGCGCGGCGCGGGGCCGCGCGCCGTTTCGGTCGTCGGCGCGCGAAGCGACGTCGGCGTAATTCGTCTTCTCGACATACTCAATTCCGCGCCGCCTCGGCAAGCAGGCGCAGGCAGGCCAGGATTGCCGCCTTGCGATCGAGGTTGAGCGCTTCCGACCGGCCGATGACGCGGCCGATCTCGTCATGGGCCTCCGCCCAGCGCGCCGCCGCCCGCACGCCCGACTGAGCCAGGACGTGCCGCGCCCGCATGCCGGCGATGTCGAGCAGGAAGTCGACGGCGATGTCGAAGCCGTCGTCGGCGCCGCGCGCCGTCACCAGGTCGGCGAAGGCATGGGCGGCGCGGACGTCGTGATCCGGCGCCTTGGCGACGATCGCCTCGAGGCTGCGCCACAGCCGCACCCCGTCGTTCTGGACGAGCAGGATCGCCCGCCGGAGACTGCCGTCGGCGAGATCGGCGGCGGCCGCGAAAGTGGCGGGATCGCCCTCGATGCCGAAATCGCCGAGCGCCTCGGCGATGCGGTGCGGCGCCAGTCGGTCGAATTCGAGCCGACGGCAGCGCGAGCGGATGGTCGGCAGCAACCGGCCCGGCGCATGGGCCACCACCAGGAAGAGCGAACGCGGCGGCGGCTCCTCCAGGATCTTGAGGAGCGCGTTGGCGGCGTTGCCGTTGAGATCGTCGGCGGCGTCGACGATGGCGATGCGCCACCCGCCCTCGCCCGCCGTCGACCCGAAGAAGCCGACGGTGCGGCGGATCTCGTCGATCGGCAGCTCGGTCTTGAAGCGCTTGGCCTTTTCGTCCCAGGGCCGCCGCAGGTGGAGGAGGTCCATGTGCGAGCCACCGGCGATGCGGCGGGCGACGGGGCTCTCCATGTCGACCCGGAGATCGCGGGCCGCCACCACGTCCGGCGCCTTGGGATCGGGATGGGCGAGGACGAAGCGGGCGAAGCGGAAGGCGAGCGTCGCCTTGCCGACCCCCTTGGGGCCACCGAGGATCCAGGCATGGTGGATGCGGCCCGAGCGATAGGCGTCGAGTAGCGTCGCTTCCGCCGCCACCTGATCGATCAGGTCGCCACGTTGGCGCGGCTGGGGCAGACCGTCGAGGGCATCGATCTCGGGCGAGGCGTCGACGACGACGCCGGTACGGGGGGCCATGGGGTCTCTCGGAGCTATTCGGCGAGGCCGAGCCGGGAACATACCCCATACCAGACCGCTTCGGCGACCGTCGCCGGATCCTGCGAGGCGTCGACCACCACGAAGCGCTTCGGCTCGCCCCGCGCCAGCGCCAGGAAGGCGCGCCGATGGCGATCGTGGATCTCATGACCTTCCTTCTCGAAGCGATCGGCGACGTCGCCGCCGCGCCGCGCCGCCGCCCGCGCCAGGCCGATCTCCACCGGCACGTCGAGGAGGATGGTGAGGTCGGGCCGGACGTCGTCGACGGCGATCTCCTCCAGCGCCGCCACCTGCGAGGCCGGCACGTTGCCGGTCGCCCCCTGGTAGACGCGGGTGGAATCGGCGAAGCGATCGGAAATCACCCAGGCGCCGCGCTCCAGCGCCGGGCGGATGGTCTGGTCGACGTGATCGGCGCGGGCGGCGGCGAAGAGGATCGCCTCGGCGAGCGGCCCGAAGGCCTCCGCCGCGCCGGAGAGCAGGGCATGACGCACCGCCTCCGCCCCCGCCGAGCCGCCCGGCTCGCGCGTCACCACCACCTCGATCCCGCGTCGACGCAGCGCCTCGGCCAATTCCTTCACTCGGCTCGACTTGCCGGCCCCCTCCCCGCCCTCGAAGGTGAGGAAACGCCCCCGCCGGCTCGTCGCTCGATGCCCATCGTCCCCGCTCGCGCGGCGACGGGCGTCGGATTTCGCGGAAGGCGCGCCGGTCTCGGTCATCGGCGCAGCAGTCCGATCAGCAATTCGCGGGTGCCGTCGATGGCGCGCTGGCGCATCGTGCCCTTGGCGACCGCCTCGGCCGCCACCACCGGGATCTCCTGGACGATCGCGTCGTTGCGGGTGACCACGAGGTTGCCGATCGGCTGGCCCTCGGCGATCGGCGCCCTGATCGGCCCGGTATAGGCGACGCGCGCCTTCAGCTTGTCGCGGCTGCCGCGCTGGATGAGGATGTCGATCGGCTTGGGCGAGGCGACCTTCACCCCCGAGGCGATCCCGCCGAACACCGAGGCCTCGCCGATCGCCTCGCCGGCGCCGTAGAGATGGACGGTCTCGAAGGTGCGGAAGCCCCAGTCGAGCAGTTTGCGCGCATCCTCCGCCCGGTCCTTCGCGGTCGTCGCCCCACCGATGACGACGATCAGACGCTGCCCACTCTGGAGCGCCGATCCGACGAGATTATAGCCGCTCTCCTTGATGTAACCGGTCTTGATCCCGTCGGAACCGGGGAATTCCTTGAGCAACGGATTGCGGTTGAACTGCCGGATCTTGTTGTAGGTGAACTCGGCTTGCGAATAGATCTTGTAATAATCGGGATAGTCGATGATCAGGTGATTTGCGAGCTTGACCAGATCGCGCGCCGTGGTGCGATTGCCGGGATCCGGCAGGCCCGTCGGATTGGCGAAGCCGGTCTGCTCCATCCCCAATTCGCGCGCCCGCTTGTTCATCAGCTCGGCGAAGCCACCCTCGGAGCCGGCGATGCCCTCGGCGAGCGTGATCGCGCCGTCGTTGGCCGATTGGACCATCACGCCCTGGAGCAGGTCGCCGATCTTCACGTTGGAATGGATCGGCGCGAACATCGCCGAGGTGCGCGACGGCGCTCCGCCGGTGCGCCAGGCGTGTTCGGAGACCGGGAATTCGCCGTCGATCGACAGCCGGCCTTCCTTCAATTCGCGGAAGGTGACGGCCACCGTCATCATCTTGGCGAGGCTCGCCGGCGGAAAGGGCTGGTCGGCGTTCTTCTCGAAGAGCACCGCCCCGGTGGCGAAGTCGACGAGCAACGCGACGCTGGCCTTGACCTCCATGGCGCCGGTCTGGCCGGCCTTGCTCGGCGCCGCCGGCTTTGCCGCCGCCACCAGGCCGAGGCACAGGACGGCCGCCACGACCGCCGTCGCCCGAGCCCGCGCGCCTTCCCAGAAGCCCGTCGATCGCATCATGAACGCCTGCCTTTCGAGCGTCGCTCCCGGCACACGGGACCAGGGCCCGCGCGCGGGAAAGCGCGCCGATTCTCTTCCGATCCACTATAGAGGAGGCAGCGTCGTCGAACCACGCCGACACCTCCCGCGACGACAGGAGACCCGGCGCATTCGTCATTTTCGAGGCGGTTCGTCGCCGATCAGTCGATCAGCCGGGCGAGCCGCTCACCCTCGCCCATCGACGCGAAGATCGCGTGGGCGGAGGAGATCCGCGACGTCTTCGCATAGGAAGAGGTGCGCGACGGCAGTCCCGAGAGGGGCGTCACGTCGTCCTCGGTCGTGGCGACCGACGACGAACCGGTGGCGCCGGGCAGGATCGACAGGGGCCCGCCGGAGGCGGGCGGCATCGAGGCGGCGACGACCTCGGCCGAGGCGGCGACCGGCTCGGCGGCGATCGTCGCCGCACGCATGGTGCGCGGATCGACGCCGGCGAGATCGAAGGAATAGGCGTCGGCGACCGGCGCGAAGGCGACGGTGGCGACCCGGACCGGGGCCGGGGTCGTGGCGTGCGCCTGACCGAAGAGGCTCGCCTGCGCGGCCCCCCTGGGCGCGGAGGAGGCGCCGACCAACGACGGCGAGGCCGAAGCCACCATCGTCGGCATCGCCGCCGGCACGTTGCGGCGCGGTCCCGACCGCAGATCGGCCTGGGCGAGCAGCACGCGCTCGTCATGGCCCGAATTGAGGCCCGGACCGGTGAGGGTCGCGGCGAGGACGCGTTGATCCGACCCGGCGAGCCCGGCGCGACCGAGGTACTGCACCCGCACCTTGCCGAGGCCATGGCGCTTCACCTCGAGCAATTCGGCGGTCTTCTCCGAAAGGTCGATGACCCGACTGCCGACGTAGGGACCGCGATCGTTGACGCGAACCACGATCGAGCGGCCGTTCTTCAGATTGGTGACCCGGGCGTAGGACGGCAGCGGCATGGTCTTGTGGGCGGCCGAAATGGCGTCGCGATCGACGACCTCGCCATTGGCGGTGCGCGTGCCGTGGTGATAGTCGCCACCGTACCAGGAGGCGACGCCGCTCTCGTCGAGGTCGGTCTCCTCGCGCGGATAATAGGTTCGCCCGCCGATGGTGTAGGGCTTGCCGACCTGATAGCGCCCGCCGCCCGGCGGCACCTTGTCGTGGGGTCCGACGACCCGCTCGACCGGCTCGGCGCCCGAGAGCAGCGCGGACTTGGTGTTGGAGGTGGCACAACCGGCGAGGACGACAGACGCGGCGACGATGACGGAACCCGAAAGGCCGATCCGCAGACGGACCGCCACGCGCCTCGTCGATTTCGTCATCTCGGCGTTTCCTTCCTCTGCCCACGAGGGGCGCCGGCGGAATTCTCGCGTCCGTCGTCCCGATCCACGCGTGGCGGACGACGGACCAACGGCACCGTCATCCGATCATGAATCGCACGGACGGGTTACTTCCCTGTTAAGCTGGATAACCCATTCACGACCCCGTGAAAAGACCGAGATTTTCCTCCTGTGGTCAAAATCAGACGCTCGCGTCCCGCAAGCGCCAGATCGATTCGACCACGAGGTCAACATGTTGGTGGTTCTGATTCACGAGACGGGTTGGAACCATCCGTCTCGATCGAACCACCAGGGCCGCGGCCTCTTCCCTCCGGCCGGAGCCGAGTGCCGGCGATCACTCCTCGTAGTCGTGAGAGATCCCCTCCGGATCCTCGACCCGCCAGCGTCCGGGGCCCTCCCCGGCCTCCTCGCCCTCGCCCGTCGAGACCAGCGGATCGGGGCCGATCGGCACCTTGCCGTGACCGCCGGGGATGTCGAGCACGTAGCTCGGTTGGGCGATGCCGGTGAGGCGACCGCGCAAGGTCCGCATCAATTCCCGCCCCTTGCCGATCGTCGTGCGGAACCGGGCGGTGCCCTCGGCGCGATCGAGATGGTGGAGGTAGTAGGGCTTCACCCGGAGCGCCACCAGCCGGCGGAACAACGCCTCGAGCACCGCCGCGTCGTCGTTGACGCCGGCGAGCAGCGTGGTCTGCGACAGGACCGGCACGCCGGCATCGACGAGACGGCCCAGCGCCGCGGCCGCATCGGCCGTCAATTCGCGCGGATGGTCGACGTGGACCACCATCCAGGTGGCGAAGCGACGGCGCAGGATCCGGACGGTCTCGGCGCCGATGCGACTCGGATCGACCACCGGCACGCGCGAATGGATCCGCACCACCTCGACATGGGGGATCGCCTCGAGCCGGTCGAGCAACATGGCCAGCCGCCGGTCCGACAGCACCAGGGGATCGCCGCCGGTGAGGATCACCTCGAAGATCTCCGGCCGCGCCGCGACATAGGCCGTCGCCGCGTCGAGATCGGCCTCGGAGAGGGTCTCCTCCCCTCGCCCCACCTTGTCGCGGCGGAAACAGAAGCGGCAATAGACCCGGCACAGATGGGTCGGCGCCAGCAGCACCCGGTCGCGGTAACGATGGGTGACCCCGGGCGCCACCGCGTGGGCCCCGTCGCCGATCGGATCGGGACCCTCGTCCGCCGCCACCGTCAGTTCCGCCGCGTCGGGCACGAATTGGCGCGCGATCGGATCGTTCGGATCGTCCGGGTCGATCAGCGCCGCCATCTCGTCGGTGATGGTGAGGGCGAAGCGCTCCACCACCCGTTCGAGCCCGGCGGCGCGATCGGCCGCGACCAGACCGTGTTTCACCAGATCGCTCACCCGGCGAATCTCGCCGTCGCGGCTCATGGCTTGCAGATCTCGATGTCGAGTTGGGCGAGCTTGGCGAGTTGGCGGAAGCGGCGTTGCAGCACCTCGCCGTCGAGGTCGGCGAGATGGTCAGGCAGCTCCAGCACCAGCCGATTGCCGATGCGCAACACCAGCGTGTCGGGGACGATGCCCGGCATCGCCGCCGACAGGACGAAGGCGACCCGCAGCGCCGCGCCGAGCGCCTTGGCGCGCTCGATGCCGCGCGGTGTCGCCAACCGGGCGAGGCTCGGGCTCAGCGCGTCGTCGATCAGGCCCATGTGGCGGTAGAAATTCGCCAGCGCCAGATAGGCGCGGCCGGGATGATCGACGCCGATGAAGGCGGCGTTGGAGATGATGTTGAGGCTCTGCTCGCCACGATAATCGGGATGGGCCCGCCAACCGATGTCGGTGAGGTAGCAGGCGGCGCAGCGCAGGCGCTTTTCCTCCGCCGTCTCGTCGAGCCCCATCGCGGTGAAGACCATGTCGGTCCACCCCGCCATCTCGTCGGTGTGGCGCGGCGACCGCGAGCGCAGGAAGGCCAGTTCCTGGGCGGCGGCGATCAGCGGATCACGTCGCCGCTCCTCCGGCGACAGAAGTTCGTGGAGATGACCCTCGCGCAGGCCCAGGGCCGAGAGCACGATGTCCTTCGGCCGGCCCACCTTGATCACCTGCGCCAGCACCACGGCGCCGAAGGGCAGGAGATCGCGGCGCTGCTTGGAGACCGTCTCGATCTTCGGCAGCGTCTCGACCGCGCCACGACCGACGAGCCGGCACAGGTCGAGCGCGACGTCCGCCGACATGGCGTAGTTGTGCATGACCCGCAGCGGATACTCGATCTGATGCATGTGCAGCTTGGCGAGCGAGCGCCAGGTGCCGCCGACGGCGTAGAAGGTGCGGCCGGCGAGCCCCGCCAGGATCGGCGAGCCGTCGAGCACCTGGGCGGCGATACGCTCGGCCTTGCGGATCGAGCCTTCGGCGGCTTCCGACAGGCGGATGCCGCCGAGCGGATAGGTCAGCCCGGCGCCGAAGGTGTCGCCCCGGATGTCGACCAGCTCGAGCGACCCGCCGCCGAGATCCCCGGCCACCCCGTCGGCGCCGTGGATGCCGGCGACGATGCCCTGCGCCGCCAGCCGCGCCTCGTCGGCGCCGGTCAGCAAGCTGATCGGCACGCCGCAGATGCGTTCCAACTCGGCGACGAAGGCCGGTCCGTTGCTCGCCTCGCGCGCCGCCGCGGTGGCCAGGACGTGCAGCGTCCCGGCTCCGCACTGATCGGAGATGTGCTTGAAGCGACGCACGGCGGCGAGCGCGCTGCGCAGCGGCCCCTCGGCCAGCGAATTGGTCTTCGACAGGCCCTTGCCGAGCCCGGCCAGGACCTTCTCGTTGAAGATCACCGTCGGCGTGCGCGTCAGCCGCTCGTAGACGACGAGACGCACCGAATTCGAGCCGATGTCGATGACGGCGATCGGCGTCGCCCCGCCGATGCGGCCCGGCGCCGTCGAATCGCTGACCAGCCCCATCCACCCCGGTTCAATTGCGGGGGGCACGGACGATGTTTCGCGGCTGATCGGTTTTCGATGATTTGCCACGGCCCGACAACGATGGGTTCGTCATGAAGAACTTGTGCGCGTTGAAGGGCTCCTCGCCCTCCGCCGGCCGGATGCGTTCGTGCCCGCCATCGGGAAGGAGGCGCCAGCTCTGCTGGTTGTCCTTCAGGTTGGCGACCAGGATCTGGTCGAGGATCTGTTCGTGCACCGTCGCGTTGGTGATCGGAGCGAGCACCTCGACGCGCCGGTCCAGATTTCTCGGCATCATGTCGGCGGACCCGATGTAGACGATCGCCTGCGTCGAGGGAAGGCCGTGGCCGTTGCCGAAGCAGAAGATGCGGCTGTGCTCGAGGAAGCGGCCGACGATCGACTTCGCTCGGATATTGTCCGAAAGCCCCGGCACGCCCGGCCTGAGACAGCAGATGCCGCGGGCGATGATGTCGACCTTCACCCCGGCCCCACTCGCCTCGTAGAGTTTGTCGATGATGCGGGCGTCGACGAGGGAGTTGATCTTCAGCCAGATCTGCGCCGGGCGGCCGGCCTTGGCGTGTTCGATCTCGGCATCGATGTGGTCGACGATGCGCGAGCGCATCGACAGCGGGCTCACCGCCATGCGCTCCAACTCCTCCGGCTGGGCATAGCCGGTGATGAAGTTGAAGATCCGCGCGACGTCGCGCGCCATCGCCGGGTCGGCGGTGAAGAAGCTGAGATCGGTGTAGATGCGGGCGGTGATCGGGTGATAGTTGCCGGTGCCGATGTGGCAATAGGTCGCGAGCTGGCCCTGCTCGCGCCGCACCACCATCGACAGTTTGCCGTGTGTCTTCAACTCCATGAAGCCGAACACCACCTGCACGCCGGCGCGCTCGAGGTCGCGTGCCCAACGGATGTTGGCCTCCTCGTCGAAGCGCGCCTTGAGTTCGACGACCGCCGTCACCGATTTGCCGGCCTCCGCCGCCTCGGACAGCGCCTTGACGATCGGACTGTCGTTGGAGGTGCGGTAGAGCGTCTGCTTGATCGCCACCACGTCCGGGTCGCGCGCCGCCTGCATCAGGTACTGCACGACGACGTCGAAACTCTCGTAGGGGTGATGGACGACGAAGTCCTTGGCCTTGATCGCGGCGAAACAGTCGCCGCCGAACTCGCGGATGCGCTCGGGAAAGCGCGGCGCGTAGGGCACGAACTTGAGTTCCGGCCGGTCGACGCCGACCAACTGGCTGAGCTCGTTCAACGCCAGGAGCCCGTCGACCAGGAACACCCCGTCGGCGTCGCACGACAGCGAATCGGCGACGAAGTCGCGCAGCCTCGGCGGTGTCGCCCCCTCGATCTCGAGGCGGATGACGCTGCCGCGCCGACGCCGCTTGAGCATCGATTCGAAGACGCGGACGAGATCCTCCGCCTCTTCCTCGATCTCGATGTCGGAGTCGCGGATCACCCGGAAGACGCCCTTCGCCAACACCTTGTAGCCGGGGAAGAGCCCCTCGATGTGGAGGCCGATCATCGTTTCCAGCGAGATGAAGCGCTTGACCCCCGGCTTGCCCTCGAGCGGCGGCAGCTCGAGGAAACGGGTCAGCGTCGACGGCATGCGGATCAGCGCCGTCATCCCCTCACCGCCACCGATCCGCGCCAGATCGAGCACCAGCGAGAAGCCGAGATTGGGAATGAACGGGAAGGGATGAGCCGGATCGCAGGCGAGCGGCGTCAGGACCGGAAAGACGTGGGTGAGGAAATGGCCCTCGAGCCATTTGCGATCCTCGGCGCCGAGCACCTCGCCGTCGACCAGCACGACGCCGGCCTTCTGCAATTCGATGTGCAACTCGCGCCACAGGCGCTGTTGCTCGCCGGTGAGCGAGGCGACCGCCTCGCCGATCACCGCGAGTTGTTCGGCCGGCGTCAGCCCGTCGTCGGAGCGCGCCAGGATGCCGGCGCGGTGTTGCTCGACCAGGCCGGAGACGCGCACCATGAAGAATTCGTCGAGGTTGTTGGCCGAGATCGACAGGAACCGCAGCCGTTCGAGCAGCGGGTGGTCGATGTTGGCGCTCTCCTCGAGAACCCGCCGATTGAAGCCGAGCCAGGAGAGTTCCCGATTGACGAAACGCCGGGGCCCTTCGACGAATTCCGCATATTCGGCGCGGTCTTGGGCTGACGGTTTCGCGATCCTGCTCGTCACTGACGTCTCCTTCTCACGGGTGTGGTGGTCCGATGGCACAGTCACACCGGTTCTTGCGATACTAATGTGACGAACTGTCTTCTTCCCCATCGTTTTCGTCCAGTCCGGGGAGTTGCGGCTCCTGATCGAATCCCCGGCCGAGCACTTTCGCCGCCATCGCCCGGGTGATCGCTCCCTTGGCGGCGAGGGCGTCGCGATCGAGCGCCTCGACCAGTCGCGTGGCGGCGGTGAAGGAACGTTCCATCCGCCGTGCCAGATAGGCGACGACCGCCGGATCGACGGTGGTCTGGCGGTCGGCGAAGAGCTTGGCGAGCACCGCCTCGAGCAGCGCGTCGTCGGGAAGGCCGAGTTCGACCGGCGTCGCCGCCCGCAGCCGCGAGACCAGATCGGGCAGTTCCAGCCCCCACGCCGCCGGCGGCCGCCGCGCCGTGATCAGGCAGCGCCCGCCCCGGCCCCGGGCCGCGTTGAGGAGATGGAAGAGCGCCCGCTCGTCGATCCCCTCGCCCGCGTCCTCGACCACCACGGCGCCGCCGGCCGCCGCCTGAAGCGGATCGATGGCGCCGAGATCCGCCGCGGCTATACCCACCGCCCCGGTCGCCTCGCGAAAGAGCGTCGCGAGGTGGGTCTTGCCCGCGCCCTCCGGCCCGATCAGCACCAGGACCTCGCTCGGCCAGGTCGCCGCGCCGATCAGCTCGAAGGCGGCGCGATTGGCGTCACGCACGACGTAGTCGTCGCGCCCGTGGGCGGCGGTCACCGGGAGATCGAGCGTCAGCTGGCGCGGACGTTCAGACATCTCCGGAGCCCGCAGAGGGCGCGTCGTCGTCGAGACCTGCGCTGTAGAGCGGGCTCGTCAGATACTGCTCGATGCCGAAACGGGCGAGAACCCCGATCGCCGCCGCCGCCGGCACCGCCACCAGCATGCCGACGAAGCCGAACAGCGAGCCGAAGGCGAAGAGCGCGAAGAGCAGCCACACCGGATGGAGCCCGACCGACTTGCCGACCCAGTTGGGGGTCAGGACATAGCTCTCGAGCGCCTGTCCGGCGGCGAAGACGGCGGCGACCAGCGCGACCATGTGCCAGTCCGGCCAGAATTGCACCAGCGCCACGGCGAGGCCGACGACGAGGCCGACGCCGAAGCCGACATAGGGGATGATGCCGAGGAGGCCCGACATCAGGCCGATCAGGAACCCGAACTCGAGCCCGATCAGGGCGAGACCGAGCCCGTAGAAGAGCCCCATGGCGCTGCACACCGAAACCTGGCCCCGGACGAAGCCGGAGACCGCGTCGTTCATCTGCCCGGCGATGGCGCGCACCGTGGCGCTGTGGCGCGGCGGCACCCAACCGTCGATCCGGGCGATCATCCGGTCCCAGTCGATCAGCATATAGGCGGCGACCACCGGCGAGATCACCATCACCGAGAGGATCGAGACGACCGTCTGCCCGCCGGTGACCAGCGACTTCAGCAACGTCTCGATCCAGCCGGCCCCTTGCGACAGCGCGGTCTGCAGGCCGCCCTCGAGCGTCTTGGCGTCGCCGCCGAAGAGTTTGCGGATGACGCCCTCGAAATAGGGCGCCGCCAGGGCCTGGAGGCGGGCGATCAGGCTCGGCAAGCGGTCGACGAGGCCGGCGAACTGCTGGCCGAGCAGCGGCACGATCAGAATCAACGCGGCGACGAAGGCGAGGAACAGCCCGAGGAGGATGGTGAGCGCCGCGAAGCCGCGTGGCAGACCGAGCCGCTCGAATCGATCCGCCACCGGATCGAGCAGATAGGCGAGCGCTATCCCCGCGACGAAGGGCAGCAGCACGCCCTTCAACAGCCACAGCAACAAGATGAACCCGGCGAGCGCGCCGAGCCAGAACCGCAATTGCCGCGCCAGCGTCACGTCGGTCTCTCCTCGTCGGGCCAACCGCCGACATTCATCCGGGCCGCCCCGGATCGCCGGGTTCGGACGACATCGCCCTCAGCCAATCGACGACATAGGCAATCCCCGAGGCAATGGTCAATCCGGCCACCAGAACCTCCCCCAGGACCCACAGCCCGCCGATGTCGAATTGGAAGGCCTTGGCGGCGAGAACCAGGGCGGCGAAGCCGATCTGGGCGGTGGTATTGGCCTTCGAGACCATGAGCGGGTGGATCGGCAGCCGCCGGCCGAGGCCCCACGACAAGACGACCGCCCCGACGATCAACACGTCGCGCGACAGCACCAGGATCGCCAGCCACGTCGGGATGATGCCGATGATGGCGAGGGTGACGAAGATCGACACCAGCAGCAGCTTGTCGGCGAGCGGGTCGAGATAGGCGCCGAGCTCCGACTTCTGATCGAAGGCGCGGGCGATGAAACCGTCGATGCCGTCCGAGATCCCGGCGATCAGGAAGACCCAGAAGGCGACGGCGAAACGTCCCGACAGGATGGCGTCGATGGCGATCGGCACCAACACCAGGCGGAAGATCGAGATGAGATTGGGCAGAGTGATGCTGCCGTTCAAAGTCGCCCTCCGCTTCCGCGAAACGATCGCCGGCTCGGCCACCTCCCAATGTGGCCCCTTCCGTGCGCTCCTCCAAGAGGCAAGGCGGATTCCCCCTGCCGAGGCGTCGCTCGTCATGCCGAAAGATCGGCGGATACGGCCGAATCCTCATGCGATGGGGTCTTGCAAATCGACCGCCGATCGTCCATCCCCACGCACGTGGAGTTTCCCTGGAGAGATCAGACCATGAGCGCACCGAAGAACGGCTGGACCTATGCCGACGCCGGGGTCGACATCGGTGCCGGAAACGCGCTCGTGCGGCGGATCGCGCCGATCGCCAAGGCGACGCGGCGGATCGGCGCCGACAGCGACATCGGCGGTTTCGGCGGCCTCTTCGATCTCAAGGCCTGCGGCTACCAGGATCCGATCCTGGTCGCCGCCAACGACGGCGTCGGCACCAAGCTCAAGATCTCGATCGAGACCGGCATCCACGACACGATCGGCATCGACCTCGTCGCCATGAGCGTCAACGATCTCATCGTCCAGGGCGCAGAGCCCTTGTTCTTCCTCGACTATTTCGGCTGCGGCAAGCTCGATCTCGACGTCGCCGAGCGGGTGATCGCCTCGATCGGCCGCGGCTGCCAGATGGCCGGCTGCGCGCTGATCGGCGGCGAGACCGCCGAGATGCCCGACATGTACGCCGCTGGCGACTACGACCTCGCCGGCTTCGCGGTCGGCGCCGTCGAACGCGCCGAGGTCCTGCCGAAGAAGAATACCGGTCCCGGCGACGTGCTTCTCGGCCTCGGCTCCTCCGGGGTTCATTCCAACGGCTATTCGCTGGTGCGTCGGTTGGTCCGGGAGGCCGGCCTCGACTGGAACGACGAGGCGCCCTTCCAGCCCGGCACCTCGGTCGCCCGCGCCCTGCTCGAGCCGACCCGCATCTACGTCAAGCCGATCCTCGAGGTGATGCGCTCCCTCGGCGGCATCAAGGCGATGGCCCACATCACCGGCGGCGGCTTCCTCGAGAACATGCCGCGCGTCCTGCCCGACCTCTGCGTCGCCGAGATCGACCTCTTCGCCTGCGCCGTGCCGTCGGTGTTCAAGTGGCTCGCCCATGTCGGCGGCATCGCCGAGCAGGAGATGCTGCGCACCTTCAACTGCGGTATCGGCATGGTGCTGGTGGTCGAGGCCGACAAGGCCCACGACATCTCCGAGGCCTTCCGCGCCCAGGGCGAGAGCTGCGTCACCCTCGGCTGGCTCCAGGACGGTTCGGGCCGCGACGCCGACGAACACGGCAGGCGCGCCTGGGTCGACACCCGCGGCAGGCTCGACCTCTCCTGGCCGGCCAAGTGACCATGGCGGCCGCCCCGAGCGTGAAGCGGCGCGTCGGCGTCCTGATCTCCGGCGGCGGCTCCAACATGGCGGCGCTGATCGAAGCGGCGCGCGATCCCGCCTACCCGGCCGAGATCGTCTGCGTGATCTCCAACCGCGCCGACGCCGGCGGATTGGCCAAGGCGCGCGCCGCCGGCGTGCCGGTGGTGGCGATCGTCGACCACAAGGATTTCCCCGATCGCGAGAGCTTCGAGCGGGCGCTCCAGCGCGAGTTGAGCGAGGCCGGTGTCGAACTGGTGGTGCTCGCCGGCTTCATGCGGCTCCTGACCCCCTGGTTCATCGAGCGCTGGCGCGATCGGCTGATCAACATCCACCCCGCCCTGCTGCCCGCCTACAAGGGGCTGCACACCCACGCCCGGGCGCTCGCCGACGGGGTGAAGATCACCGGCTGCACCGTCCATTTCGTCCGCCCCGAGATGGACGTCGGGCCGATCATCGTGCAGGCGGCGGTCCCGGTCCTCGACGGCGACACCGCCGACACGCTCGCCGACCGGGTGCTGGCGAGCGAACACCACATCTATCCGCTGGCGCTCGCCCGCGTCGCCACCGGCGCCGCCCGGGTGGCGCGCGATGCGGAAGGCCGCGAGATCGTCGTCACCGCCGGCACCGGCCCGATCGCCGAGCGGCTGATCTCGCCGGCCTGAGACCGCCGATCCGCGATCGCGCCGGCCGCCCACCCGCGCCGTGGGACTCGGCCCGCCTCAACTCCCCTTGGCGATCCGATCGAAGGCCTGGAGGCGGGCGAGCAACGCCGGCATCTCGGCGAGCGGCACCATGTTGGGGCCGTCGGAGGGGGCGTTGTCGGGGTCCTCGTGGGTCTCGATGAAGAGCCCGGCGACGCCGACCGCCACCGCCGCGCGCGCCAGGACCGCGACGAAGCGGCGCTCGCCGCCGGTGGACGTCCCCTGCCCGCCCGGCTGCTGCACCGAATGGGTGGCGTCGAAGATCACCGGCGCGCCGAGACCCGCCATGATCGGCAGCGAGCGCATGTCGGAGACCAGCGTGTTGTAGCCGAAGCAGACGCCGCGCTCGGTCAGGAGCACGTTCGGATTGCCGGCGCCGGTGAGCTTGGCCAACACGTTCTTCATGTCCCAGGGGGCGAGGAACTGGCCCTTCTTGACGTTGATCACCCGGCCGGTCGCCGCCGCCGCGAGCAGGAGGTCGGTCTGGCGGCAGAGGAAGGCGGGGATCTGCAGGATGTCGACGGCTTCCGCCACCGCCGCGCACTGGCCGGCGTCGTGGACGTCGGTGAGAACCGGCAGGCCCAGCGTCTCGCGGATCTCGGCGAAGACCGGCAGCGCCGCCGCCATGCCGACGCCGCGCGCCGCACTCGCCGAGGTCCGATTGGCCTTGTCGTAGGAGGTCTTGAAGACCAGCCCGATACCGAGCTTCGCCGTCATCTCCTTCAAGGCCGCCGCCGTCTCCAGCGCATGCGCCCGGCTCTCCATCTGGCAGGGTCCGGCGATCAGCGCGAAGGGCAGATGATTGGCGAAGCGGACCGAACCGACGACGACTTCACTGTTGGGCGTCATGCGCACTCCCTGACCAGAATGTCCCGACCTCCGAGGGTCGGTCTGAGGATTTCCTCGAAGGCGAGCGTCACGCCGCCGAGATCGGCGACGACGAAGCCTCCCGCGTGATCGGTGATGTCGAAGCCGCCCGAAACCACCTGTTTCGCCGCTTCCGCGAGATCGGCGACGGCGAAGCGCAACCCCTTGAACACCAGCGTCTCCGGGTCGTCCCTCAGCGTCTCGGCGCCGTGGCGCCAGCGCCAGGCCTCCGGCGTCGACACCTCGATCATGCCGCGTGGCGTCGGGATCTCGAGGCCGTAGCTCGAGGCATGGAGCTCGCGCACCCCGGCGAAGGCGGCGAGGCCCACGTGGAAGTCGGAGGGGTCGGGCGCCACCAGGACGACCGCCGAGAGCGCCACGGCGGTGTTGGGATGCACCTTGTAGGGGTCGCGCCAGAACGCCTCGGGATGGCGCTGGCGGCAGGTGAAGAGACCGAGGTCCGGGACCTCCCCGGTCGCGCCGGCGAATCCGGTGAAGGTCAGATCGAAGCCGACCTCGGCTTCCTCGCCGTCGGGCATGACGGCCACCCGCTCGAAGCCGAAGGGCGCGAACGTCTCGAGGTGGGCGGCGGCGAAGGCGGCGCGATCGGCGTCCGGATCGGCCGATTCGAGCGCCAGCATCGACAGGCCGTCGCCGTGGCGACCGAGGAAATCGCGGTTCCAGGCGCCGAAGGAGAAGGCGGTGGCGGTCGGCTCGGGGATCGCCGCGCCGTCGCCGATGCCGAGAATCTCGACGAAGGCGCCGGCGAGCTGGATCAGCCGGTTCTCGGTGCCCCAGGGATGGCGGGCGAGCGGCGTCAATTGAAAGCCGGCGCGCGACCACGCGTCGGCGGCGAGGCCGAGATCGAGGGTGGCGGCGACGACGTGGTCGATGCCGCGACCGCTCGTGGCGCGATCCTTGGCCTGCATGGGCGTTCCTCCGTCGCCGCCGGACCGACGGCGACCCCCGTCGTGGGTGATCTGCTTCACAGACTCATCGCGGCGGCGTCGACGATGCCGCCGGAGAGCGACGCGGCCGCGAGCAGGAGACCGGCGGAGACCTCGCCGCGATCGATCCGGACGGAGACGTCGCGCAGCATCAGCAGCCGGAAGAACCAATAGACCGCCACCTGGACGACGATCGCCACGACCGCCCACACCAGGAAGACCAACAGCGTCGAGGAGCGTTGGGCGGCGACCGCCAGCGGCAACGTATAGCCGACGAGACTGCCGGCGAAGGCCACGGCCGCGGCCGGATTGCCGCGCCGGATCTGGCCGAGTTCGTCATGCGCCGTCGCCAACATGTAGACCGCCGAATAAACGGCGATCATGCCGAGCGACAGACCGACGTAGATGGCGAAGGGGACGAGCCCGGAAAGGCTGTCGACGACCGGGGTCCAATCCATGCGTGTCCGTCTCCTCGTCTCGCGCCGCGACCGGCGATCGGCGGCGATCCTATCTCCTCCGCGCCGCGCGCGGAACCCTTCACGCGGGCCCCGACCGCGTCATGCGGCCGCCGTCGATGACCCGGGCGATGACCCGGGCGAGAACCACGATCCGGGGCGCGCGAGCATGGAAGATTTCGACTTCGTGACGGCTGCTGGTGACCGCCCGCCCAGTGACGAGATCGACCCGGATGTCCTCCCATTCGAGGATCTTCCCGATACGCGGGAACACCGCCTTGTAGACCGCTTCCTTGGCGGCGAAGAGCAGGCGATGGGCGAGCGGGTCGGCCGGATCGGCGAGGCGATCGCCGGGAAACTCGACCAGCGCCGCGACCTCTCGCGGAAGGGGCTCGGCCGGCTCGACGTCGATGCCCAGGGTCGCCTCCAGGGTCGCCCCCTCCCCGGCGCGCGCCACCACGGCGACGGCCACCTCGTCGTCATGGGCGAGCGAGCCGGTGATGCCCTCGGGCCACACCGGCGCGCCGGAGGTCCCGCGTGGGATCGCGGTCGCGCCGTGGCCGAGGCGGGCGAGGAGTTCGCGGGCGAGGATGCGGGCGGCTCCGCTGGCGCGGCGGGCGGCGAGCGCCGTGGTGGCGATGGTCGCCGCTTCGGCGGGCATCAGCGCCATTTCGTCGCCGGCCGCGATGCCGCGAACCCCGGTGAGGAGCCCTTCCGGCGCCAGCCCGGCGAGCACGGCGGCGAGCGCCTCGGCGTCGACCGTCATCGGCGCGGCTCGGCCGGGCCGAGGTCGAGGCGGGCGAGCATCTCGCCGTCCTCGTCGAGGCCGATCTCGCGGAACCCGGCGGCGGCGTAGAGCCGGCGGGCCGCCTCGTTCTCCGGCATGTAACAGATCTCGATCCGTCGCACCCATGGGAGCGTCGCGATCTCCCCGAGCACGGCGACCAGCGCGGCGCGGCCGAAGCCCCGGCCCTGCTCGGAGGCGTCGATCATGAAGCGGTAGATGTTGGCCCATTCCTCGCCATCGGGGGCCTCGTACATGAGGAAGCCGACGATGCGGCCGTCGGCGACGATGGCGCGCGGGCGGGCGTCGGCGTCTTCGTCGGCCTCCTCGAGCGATTCGGCGTTGCTCGCCACCAGGTCGTGTTGATCGTCGCCGAGCCGCAGGGCGGTGACCGCCTCGCGCTCGGCCGGGCCGACCGGGATCAGGCGAACCTCACCGCTCATCACGCCTCCCTCACGGCCGTCCTTCAGGCGACGGCGGTGTCGCCGATCGCCGCGACGGCACATTCGCCCGCCTCGACCGGCACCAGCCGGCGGTGCAGCTTGGCCGGGTTGCCGCGCCACACGCCATAGGGCTCGACCATCTCCCCCTTCATCAGGAAGGCGTCGGCGTCGAGCATCGAGTGCTCGCCCATGGTGACGCCGTAGTGGACGAAGGCGGCCGGACCGAGGGTGCAGCCGGTGCCGATCCGGATGTAGTCGGATTTGAAGGCACCCTCCTCGAGCGAATGGGACTGCACGACGCTGCCCTCGTTGAGATTGGCGAAGTCGCCGATCTCGACCAATGTCCGTTCGGTCAGGTTGCAGCCGCCGTCCCACACCTTGCGGCCGACGCGCACGCCGAGCAGGCGCGAGATCAGATTGCGGAAGGGCGTCCCGGGGAAGAGCCGGGTGATCGGCGAATCCGACAGTTTCCAGTGGCGCTCGTGCGACCAGAAATAGGGATCGTAGATGGTGGCGATGCGCGGCTTCAGACGGCGGAAGCCGAGGCTCGCCCGCTCCAGACCGGCGTAGAAGGCGACCGCCACCAGCGAGGTGACCACCGTCGCCAGGAAGAGCGCCGAGGCGCCGAAATCCCAATAGAGATCGAGCGCGGTGTCCCAGATCCACAGGGCGACGAACAGCATCAACCACTGGGCGAAGAGGAACATCAGCGCCGTGACGAGATTGTGCCGGTTCTTCCGCCGCACCCGCCGCCGCCGCGCCGCCTCGTCCAGCGCCCCGATCAGCGTCTTGTCGCGATCGACCATGCGCGGGATCTCGAAGGCGGGCGAGCCGAGGAGGCCGACGTTCTCGCGCACCGGCCCGTCGATCGGCACCATCACCTTGGTGCCGAGCAGCACGTTGGCGCCGGTCTTGCCGTCGGGCGGATAGTGGATGTTGTTGCCGAGATAGTTGCGCTCGCCGATCCGCGTCGGCGACAGGCGGAAGGACGAGGCCGACTTGTCGAGATTGATCATCGACAACCCGTCGGAGACCATCGTTCGGCTGCCGATCTCGCACATCAACGGGTTGTCATGCTGCTGATTGGTGCCGAAGTTCGAGCCGGTCTGATCGTAGTCGTTGAGGTTCCAGCCGATGGCGCGGATGTAGTGGACGATCGCCGAACTGTCGCCGAACAGGAGGTTGAGAATGCGCGAGTTGGAGACCTGCGCCGTCACCGTCTGGAGCCAGTGATTGATGCCGTAGAGCGAATAGATCCTGCCCGGCACCAGGAAGCGGCGCGCCAGGCGCGGGACGATCACCGCCACCAGGAGCGACATCACCAGCGAACCGAAGAGCAGCACCAGTGAGCCGGTGAAGATACGGCCGAGACCCTCGCCGTCGTCGGCGAATTCGGCGAGATGCTCCCAATAGCTGATCGCCAGCAGCGGCAGCGGCATGGCGATGGTGAAGAGGCCGATCAATTGGATCGCCTCGTAGACCACGCGCCGGGCGGCCGAACAGGGGACGTTGGGGATCGGGCAATAGTCGGCGGTGGTCGGCACGGCGGGCGAGCCGTGGGCGCGGGTGCCGGCGGGAATGCGCTGGCCGCTCTGCAGCGACGAGGCATGGCCGAGTTGGGCGCCGTCGCCGATCTCGGTGTCGATGTCGAGGACGCTCGCCTCGCCGACGAAGGCATCGTCGCCGATGGTGATCGGCCCGGTGTGGATCCAGTTCGACTGGGCCCGGTAGCCGAGCAACACCGATTCCTTGCGGATGATCGAATTGTCGCCGATCGAGATGAGATCGGTGCACACCGGCACGATCCGGCATTCGACCACGGCGTTGCGGCCGATCTTGGCGCCGAGGAGTTGGAGATAGAGGCTGTAGAGCGGGCTGCCGGTGAACAGCACCACCGGCGCGGTGCGCATCATCGTGGTGACCACCCAGAAGCGGAAGTAGCGCAGGCTCCAGATCGGGAAGGTCTCGACCTTCCAGCGGCCGATCAAGAGCCACTTCATCGCCACCGCCGCCGCCGACATGCCGAAGAACGACGCCGCCGCCACCACGACCGAGCGGAAATAGAGCACCGGCCAATCTTCCAGCGCCTCGTAGACCCAGTCGAGGCCGATGTCGAAGGCCCACAGCGTCAGGAAGCCGTAGAGCCCGTAGAAGCCGAGTTGCAGGACGCCGGTGCCCCAATAGGCGAAGTTCGAGGGCTCGTGGAATCGGTCCGCCACCGTCTCCGTCGTGGCGTCGCCGCCGACCCGGCGCAGGTGCATCGCCAGCCGCGCCACCGTCGGGTGGAGATAGACGTCGCGCATCGACACCGGCGCGAAGCTGCCATGGGTGCGAATCCGGGCGCAGAACCGCGCCATCAGCAACGAGTTGGCGCCGAGTTCGTCGAAGAAGTGATCCTCGACCGAGACGTCGTCGAGCTTGAGGATCGAGGCGAGCACCTCGGCGAGGAAGCGCTGGTCGTCGGTGGAGGGCGCCACCATCGGCCGCTCGGAGGTCAGCCGCGCCCCGCTCGGCGGCGGCAGGCGGCGGTGGTCGGCCTTGTTGGAGACGGTCATCGGGATGACCGGCAGTTCCTCGAGAAAGGCCGGGACCATGTAGTCGGGAAGACGGGCGCGCATCGCCTGGGCGATCGCGGCGCGCGGCGGTGCCGACGTGTCCTGCTTCTGGGCGTAATAGCCGACCAGTTCGATCTGCCCGGGCTCCGGCTCCCAGGTGGTGACGGCGGCCTGGGCGATGCCGGGCTGGTCGAGCAGCACCGCCTCGATCTCGCCGAGCTCGATGCGGTGACCGCGGATCTTCACCTGGGTGTCGATGCGGCCGTGATACTCGACCTCGCCGTCGTCGTTGACCCGCCCGAGATCGCCGGTGCGGTAGATCCGCCCCGACGGATTGTGAGGGATGCCGACGAAGTCGGGGATGAACTTCGACGCCGTGAGATCGTCGCGGTTGAGATAGCCGACGGCGAGGCAGATGCCGGCGATGCCGATCTCGCCGAGTTCGTCGACGCTCGCGAGCCTCGCCTCGACCGGATCGAGCACGACGATGGCGTAGGAGGGGAGCGGCGAGCCGATGGTCACCGGCTTGTCCGGCGTCAATTCGGTCAAGGTCGCGGTGACCGTCGCCTCGGTCGGCCCGTAGGAATTGAGGATGCGGCGGCCGGCGCGATACCAGCGCGCCACGAGATTGTGCGGGCAGGCCTCGCCGCCGACCAGCAGGATGCGCAGGAGCGGCACCTCGGTCTCGATGGTGGAGAGCAGCGTCGGACTGCAGGCCAGGCAGGTGATCTCGCGGCCGCGCAGGAACTCCGCCAGTTCCTCGCCGAGCAACGTCATCCCCGCCGGCCCCGGCACGATCGCCGCGCCGACCATGAAGGGCACCCAGATCTCCTCGATCGAGAAGTCGAAGGCGATGGTCATGCCCTGATAGACGCGATCGTCGCCGCGGTAGCCGTAGATCTCGCCGGCGACGCGGACGAAGTTGCAGATGCTCGGATGCTCGATCACCACGCCCTTGGGATTGCCGGTGGTGCCCGAGGTGTAGAGGATGTAGCAGGTGCGCTCGGACGACGGGGCGGCCTCGTCGGCGCCGATCGGCGTCGCCGGTTGGGCCGCGATCTCGTCCTCGATGCGATCGAGGAGGATGTGGGGCACGGCGAGGGCGCGCAGGCGGTTGGCGAAGGAGGCGACCGAGACCACCAGCCCGATCGAGGCATCCTGGAGGATGTAGGCGATGCGGTCGGCGGGAAACGCCGTGGCGATCGGCACATAGGCCGCCTTGGCCTTCAACACGCCGAGCAGCCCGACATAGGTCTCGATGGTGCGGTCGAGCAACAGGGCGATGCGGTCGCCGGGGCGCACTCCACGGGCGATCAGCACGCGGGCGACCTGATTGGCGCGCTCGTCGAGTTCGCGGTAGCTCCACACCCGATCGGCCGCGACCACCGCGGCGCGGCTCTCGAACAGGCGGGCGGACTGCTCGAACAGGGCCTCGAGGCGATCGCCCTGCCCGGCACGCGGCGCCCCGCCCGCCGCCGTCAACACCTCTTGGAGCATCGGACGCGGCCCCTCGGAGGACACCGACGCGCCCGCCGCGACGCCGTCCGACGTCCCGGGACCGGTCGGCGTCGTCGCCGGGGGATCGTACTCGGATTCCCGGTAACCGATGCGATGCGCCATCATGTTGCTCTGCGATGCTGGGGATGGTGCTCGTCGACCGTCCCCGCTTCGCCGGCGGCGGTCTTCGCGGCAGGAGAGCCGTAATTCAAGAGCATGAGAAAGAAAAGACGCGGATCGGGAAGATTCGAAAAGAGATGAACGCCGGAGGCGCGGCCGTTCACTTGCGTTTCGCAACGTCCGGACGTGCCGTTCACCGCGCTCCCGCCGGAGGCGTTCCGTCGGACCGCCGTCCGTCGACCCCGTTCCTCGGAGGCACCGCCCCCGTCGCCTCACACCAGGCGGCTCTGCTCCTTCGCGGCGGCGATGAAGGAGGTGAAGAGCGGATGCGGCTCGAAGGGCCGGCTCTTCAGTTCCGGATGATATTGAACGCCGATGAACCAGGGATGATCGGCGATCTCCACCGTCTCCGGCAGTTCTCCATTGGGCGACATGCCGGCGAAGTGTAGGCCGGCGGCCTCGAGGGCGTCGCGATAGGCGACGTTGACCTCGTAGCGATGGCGATGGCGCTCGGAGATCTCGGTGGTGCCGTAGATCTGGGCGATGCGCGAGCCGGCCTCGAGCCGGGCCTCGTAGGCGCCGAGCCGCATGGTGCCGCCGAGATCGCCGCCCTCCTCGCGGGTGTGGAGCTGGTTGTCCTTCACCCATTCGGTCAGGAGGCCGACCACCGGCGCGGCGCAGGGGCCGAACTCGGTGGAGTTGGCGCCGGCGATGCCGGCCATGTTGCGCGCCGCCTCGATCACCGCCATCTGCATGCCGAAGCAGATGCCGAAATAGGGGATCTTCTTGCGCCGCGCGTGGCTCGCCGCCAGAATCTTGCCCTCGGTGCCGCGCTTGCCGAAGCCGCCGGGCACCAGGATGCCGTGGACATGCTCGAGATAGGGGGCGGGATCCTCCTTCTCGAAGATCTCGGCGTCGACCCAGTCGACGTTGACCTTGACCCGGTTGGCGATGCCGCCGTGGGTCAGCGCCTCGATCAGCGACTTGTAGGCGTCCTTGAGCTCGGTGTACTTGCCGACCACAGCGATGGTGACCTCGCCCTCCGGGTTGTGCACCCGGTCGGAGATCTGGGTCCAGCGGGTGACGTCGGGCTGCGGCACGCCGGTGATGCCGAAGGCGTTGAGGACCTCGTCGTCGAGCCCCTCGGCGTGATAGGCGATCGGCACGTCGTAGATCGACTTGACGTCGAGGGCCTGGATCACCGCGCTCGGCCGGACGTTGCAGAACAGCGACAGCTTCTTGCGCTCGTTCTCCGGAATGGGCCGGTCGGCGCGCACCAGGAGGATGTCGGGCTGGATGCCGATCGAGCGCAGTTCCTTGACGGAATGCTGGGTCGGCTTGGTCTTCAGTTCGCCCGCCGCCGGAATATAGGGCATCAGCGTCAGGTGGACGTAGACCGCGTGACCGCGCGGCAGATCGTTGCCGAGCTGGCGGATCGCCTCGAAGAACGGCAGGCCCTCGATGTCGCCGACGGTGCCGCCGACCTCGATCAGGACGAAGTCGTAGCCCTCGTTGCCGGTGACGACGAAGTCCTTGATCGCGTCGGTGACATGGGGAATCACCTGGACGGTGCCGCCGAGGTAGTCGCCGCGGCGCTCCTTGGTCAGGATGTCCTGGTAGATCTTGCCGGTGGTGATGTTGTCCTGGCGGTTGGCGGGTCGACCGGTGAAGCGCTCGTAGTGACCGAGATCGAGATCGGTCTCCGCGCCGTCGTCGGTGACGAAGCACTCGCCGTGCTGATACGGAGACATCGTCCCCGGATCGACGTTGAGATAGGGGTCGAGCTTACGAAGCCGGACCGTGTAGCCGCGTGCCTGAAGGAGCGCTCCGAGGGCCGCCGACGCAAGCCCTTTTCCGAGCGAGGACACCACGCCGCCGGTGATGAATACGTACCGCGCCATGGGAGTCGTCCAATAGCTCAACGCCGACCGATTCGCGAGGACGCGAAAGCCACACGTCGACAAGTTTCACGGATTCATCCCGCATTATCGGGATGGTCACGACAAAGTGCGGGGCCGGGAGGGCTCGGCGCCCTCCGGTCCCGGGAGATCACGGGCCGCCCCCCTGCCGGGGAACGCCGGGATCACTGCCCGGCGGGCTTGGCCGGAGCGGTCTGGCCGCCCTTCTGCATCTGCTGCAGCGTGTCGAGGATGCCGCCGCCGGTGCCGGCGGGCGCGGCCGGGGTCGCCGGGGCGGTGGTCGCGGCATTGTCGATGATCGACGAGGGGCGCTCGGTCGACTTGCCGGCGAGGATCGCCAGGATCACCGAGGTGGCGAAGAAGCCGGCGCCGAGAATCGCCGTTGTGCGGGTCAGCACGTTGGCGGTGCCGCGCGAGGACATCAGTCCGCCGCCACCGCCGCCGCCCATGCCGAGCGCGCCGCCTTCCGACTTCTGCAGGAGCACGACGCCGATCAGCGCCAGCACCAGCATCAAATGAATCACGATGATGACGGTTTCCATCGATCCGTACCGGTCTTCGAACGAGCTTCGCGGCGCCGGACTTTCGCCCTACGCCGCGCTCGAGGTGGGTGAACGACGTGGAGGCCGTTCTGGTTGCCGGGCTGTTTACACGATCCGCCCGGCAGGCGCCAGTGCGGCCTGACACGATCGAGAAATGGGAATTCTCGTTCAGCCTTACATCGACATGACGGATCACGGATCCGTTACTGTTCGATCATCGACGACAATGAGTTGCCGCGACGGGGGCTCGTGCGATCGGTTCGCAACTGGCAGGGTCACGCCATCGAGGCGGACGAACCGCCCTCCCCTCCCTCACGCGAAACCGACACGAGGCAATCCATGACCGCAGCCACCTATACCGGCGAGACCACCAAGGGTCTCTCCTCGACCCTCGCCCGCTACGCCCCGCAGGCTCTCGCCGTCCTGCGCATCGCCACCGCCCTGGTGTTTCTCGCCCACGGCACCGCCAAGTTCCTCGCCGTCCCGCACGTCGCCATGTTCGACCAGATGCCGGTCGTCTCGATCTACGGGCTCGCCGGCGCGCTCGAGGTGATCGGTTCGGTCCTCTTGATCCTCGGCCTCTTCGTCCGCCCGACCGCCTTCGTGCTCTCCGGCTTCATGGCGGTCGCCTATTTCATGGCCCATGCGCCGAAGAGCTTCTTCCCGATCCTCAACGGCGGCGACAGCGCCATCCAGTTCTGCTTCGTCTTCCTCTACCTGGTGTTCGCCGGCGGCGGCGCCTGGACGCTGGACGCCAAGCGCGGCGCCTGATCGGCGCGGCAACCTCGCACAACGCGAAACGGCGGCTCCTCGCGGGGCCGCCGTTTTTTTGGATCGTAGGGTGGAATAGGCGAAGCCGTATTCCGCCGGCCGACTCGATCGAGAGGTCGGCGCCACACACGAGCGCCGCAGCGGAATACGCTTCGGCTCGTTCCGCCCTACGGCCTTCTCACAGATAGGCGGCGGCGATCGCCAGGAAGTCGACGGCCTTGAGCGAGGCGCCGCCGACCAGCGCGCCGTTCACGTTCTCGACCGACAGCAGTTCCTCGGCGTTCGACGGCTTCACCGAGCCGCCGTAGAGGATGCGGACCTTCTCGCCCTCGGCGCCGTAGAGCTTCACCAGTTCGGCGCGGATGAAGCCGTGAACCTCGGCGACGTCGACGGTGGTCGGCACCAGACCGGTGCCGATCGCCCACACCGGTTCGTAGGCGACGACCAGGGTGGCGCCGGTCATGCCGGCCGGCAGCGAGCCGCGCACCTGGGTGCCGACGACGTCGAGCGTGACGCCGGCCTTGCGTTCGGCTTCCGTCTCACCGACGCAGACGACGGCGAGGAGGCCGGCGCGCATCGCGGCTTCGGCCTTGGCCTTGACCACGGCATCGGTCTCGCCGTGGTCGGCGCGGCGCTCGGAATGGCCGACGATGACGGCGGAGGCGCCGACGTCCCTCAGTTGCTCGGCGGCGATGTCGCCGGTGTGCGCCCCCGACACCTCGGCATGGCAATCCTGGCCGCCGATGGCGATCGGCCCGGACTGGGCGGCGAAGAGCGCCACCAGGGTGGCCGGCGGGCAGATCATCAGATCGACCGCGCCCTGCGACGCCGAGCCGTGGCCGGCGATCATGCCGTGGAGTTCGGCGACCGAGGCGGAGGCTCCGTTCATCTTCCAGTTTCCGGCGACGAGCGGCTTCATGTCGTATCTCCTCGGTTGCGTATCGATCTGGTTGGGCATCGCTGCCTTCTCGGAGCGAAGCGGTACCAGATGGTGGCGTTTCCCCGCAACCGCGTGGTGTCCCGATCTCGGCCGCGCGGGGGTGAGGCGGTGTCGCAGGCGACGCCATGGCGAGGGGTTCGCGCCGCCGACCGTGGCCCGAGGGCGTGGGTCGTGACGCCGCCTGCGGCTGCGCCTTGCTTCCGTCGCCCGCCGTTCCTATGATCCGCGCCGCTCGCCGCCGGCTCTCCGGCGGCTTCCTCGTGTCCCGATCGGTCCCACGCCCCCCATGCTCGACGTTCTGCGCCGCGGCGCCTCCACCTGGATTTCGAAGCTCCTGCTCGCCGTGCTCATCGTGAGCTTCGGCGTCTGGGGTATCGCCGACGTGTTCAGCGGCTTCGGCTCGACCGTCGCCTACGAGGTGGGATCGACGGAGATCGGCACCGCCGAACTCGATCAGACCTATTCGCGCGAGCTGCAGCAGTTCTCGCGGCGCATCCAGCGCCCCTTCACCAAGGACGACGCGCTGAAGACCGGTCTCGCCCAACAGATCCTGTCGCGCGTGGTGACGGAAGCGACCTTCAAGGAAGTTGCGCGCGACTCTCGTCTGGGGATCTCCGACAAGGAGATCGCCGCCGAGATCCTCGACGATCCCAACTTCAAGGGCGCCAGTGGTGCCTTCGATCGCAATCGCTTCGTCGATCTCCTGCGCTCCAACGGCTGGAACGAGGACATCTACGTCACCAAGCGGCGCGCCGACGTGCTGCGCTCGCAGCTGATGGACGGCATCGCCGGCGGCATGACCGCGCCCAAGACGTTGCTCGAGGCGATCGACCAGTATCGCAACGAACAGCGCTCGGTGCGCTTCGTCACCGTGTCGGCCGCGAGCCTCGGCGAGATCGCGCCGCCCTCGGACGCCGACCTCGCCACCTTCTTCGAGGCCCGCAAGGTGGCCTTCCGGGCGCCCGAGACGCGCAATTTCGATGCCCTGCTGCTCGACGCCGCGTCGATCACCCGCCCCTCAGACGTCACCGACGACGACGCCAGGGCGGAATGGGAGCGCCAGAAGAGCCGCTTCACCACGCCGGAGAAGCGCCGGGTGCGCCAGTTGGCCTTCGACGATCTCGCCGCCGCCAAGGCCGCCGCCGCCAAGCTCGACGCCGGCTCCACCTTCGACCAACTGGTGGCCGAACGCGGCGCCAAGCCCGAGGATCTCGACCTCGGCCTTCTGCCCAAGACGTCGTTCCTCGATTCCAAGATCGCCGACGCCGCCTTCGCCATGGCCAAGGCCGGCGACGTCTCACGCGTCGTCGAGGGGCGTTTCCGCGCCACCATCCTCGAACTGGTCGAGATCGCCCCGGCGACCGCGAAGCCCTTCGCGGAGGTCTCCGCCGAGCTGAAGCTCGAGATCGCCAGCCGGCGCGCCGAGACCGACATCCTCGCCCGTCACGACCAGATCGAGGACGCCGTCGCCGGCGGCGCCACGCTGCGCGACGTGGCGGCCCGCTTCGACATGAAGCCGATCGTCGTCGACAAGATGACCAAGGAGGGCAGGCTCCCCGACGGCAAGACCTTCGCCGCCGTTGCCGACGCCCCGAAGTTGATCGGGGCGGTCTTCGAGAGCGACGTCGGCGTCGAGAACGAGACCCTCGATCTCGGCGGCAAGGGCTTCGTCTGGTACGCCGTGACCTCCGTCGATCCGGCCCACGATCGCCCGCTCGCCGAGGTCAGGACAGAGGTGCTCGCCGCCTGGACGGCGGAGGAGACGGCCAAGCGTCTCGGCGAAGCCGCCAAGTCCATCACCGAACGCCTGACCCAGGGCGAGGCCTTCGCCACGGTCGCCACCGAGAAGGGCCTGGAACTCGCCACCACGACCGAGTTCAAGCGCGAGGACAAGCCGGAGAAGCTCTCCGCCGGCGCCGTCGCCGCCGCCTTCGCCGGTCCCGACGGCCATGTCGGAGCCGCCGCCGGCGTCAAGGAGGGCGAGCGCATCGTCCTCCAGGTCGCCTCGGTGACGGTGCCGGCCTATTTCGGCGAGACCGACGACGCCAAGGGCATCGCCGAGAAGACCGCCGGCACGTTGCAGAACACCCTGCTCGAGAGCTGGCTGGCTCGCGTTCAGAAGGACATCGGCGTCCAGGCCAATCAGCAGAACGTCGCCCGCGTCATCGGTCGCATCAAGGACTGACGCCCATGCGCATCGAACCGTCGACCGAGGCCTTCGCCGCGCTTCACGACCAGGGCCGGCCGACGGTGGTGTGGACCACGCTGGTCGCCGATCTCGAGACGCCGGTCTCCGCCTACATGAAGATCGCCGCGACCCGCGACCACTGCATTCTGCTCGAATCGGTCGAAGGCGGGGCGGTGCGCGGCCGCTATTCGATGATCGCCTTCGATCCCGACGTGGTCTTCCGCGCCTTCGGCGAACGCGGCGAGATCAACCGTCGCTTCGCCGTCGATCGCGCGGCCTTCGAGCCGGTCGAGGGCCGCTCGCTCGACGCGTTGCGCGCCCTCGTCCACGACAACGAGTTCGAGATGCCGGCGGGCCTGCCGCCGATGTCGGCCGGCATGTTCGGCTATCTCGGCTACGACATGGTGCGGCAGATGGAGGAGATCGGGGCGCCCAACCCCGACGTGCTCGGCCTGCCCGACGCCATCTTGGTGCGAC
This sequence comes from Prosthecomicrobium sp., assembly GCA_048497495.1. Taxonomy (GTDB): domain Bacteria; phylum Pseudomonadota; class Alphaproteobacteria; order Rhizobiales; family Ancalomicrobiaceae; genus JAFHCF01. Next base: position 4,509 of record JAFHCF010000094.1, on the reverse strand, counting down.
CGCGCACCGTGCTGGTGTTCGACGCGGTCAAGGACGAGATCTGGGTGGTCACCCGCGTCCACCCCGAGCCGAACGTTTCCGGCCCCCAGGCCCATGCCCGCGCCGTCGAGCGTCTCACCGAGGTGGTCGACGCCCTCGATCGGCCGATCGACAAGACGGCCTACGAGATCGGCGACCTGCCGCTCGACGTGCCGATGGTGTCGAACACGCTGCCCGCCGAATACGAGGCGATGGTCGAGCGCTCGAAGCACTACATCCGCGCCGGCGACATCTTCCAGGTGGTGCTGTCGCAGCGTTTCGAGGCGCCCTTCACCCTGCCGCCCTTCGCCCTCTACCGGGCGCTACGCCGGGTCAATCCCGCCCCCTTCCTCTATTTCCTCGACTTCGGCGATTTCGCCGTGGTCGGCTCCTCGCCGGAAATCCTGGTCCGGGTGCGCGACGGCGAGGTCACCATCCGGCCGATCGCGGGCACCCGTCCGCGCGGCGCCACGCCGAGCGAGGACAAGGCCAACGAGGCCGATCTCCTCGCCGATCCCAAGGAACTGTCGGAACACCTGATGCTGCTCGACCTCGGGCGCAACGACGTCGGCCGCGTCGCCTCGATCGGCACGGTGAAGGTCACCGACAAATTCTTCGTCGAGCACTACAGCCACGTCATGCACATCGTCTCCAATGTCACCGGCCGGCTCGACCCGACCCACGACAGTCTCGACGCGCTCGCCGCCGGCTTCCCCGCCGGCACGGTGTCGGGGGCGCCGAAGGTGCGCGCCATGGAGATCATCGACGAGTTGGAGAAGGAGAAGCGCGGTCTCTACGCCGGCTGCGTCGGCTATTTCTCCGCCGACGGGGCGATGGACACCTGCATCGCGCTGAGGACCGCCATCGTCAAGGACGGCAAGCTCTACGCCCAGGCCGGCGCCGGCATCGTCGCCGACTCGGTCCCGGCGCTGGAGCAGGCCGAATGTGTCAACAAGGCCAAGGCCTTGTTCCGCGCGGCGGAAGAGGCCGTGCGCTTCGCCCACTCCGTCTCGCGCGGCCAGTGACGACGGGCGAGCGGCGACGCGCCCGCGCCCGCCGCCGACCCGTCGGTCAGCCCCACACCCGCCCGCGCTCCAATCACGTCCGCACCGTCGCCATCACCTCGTCGCTCGCGATCAGATCGAGGTGACCGAGGCCGTGAGAGGTCGCACGGTCCTCGATCGGGATGGCGAGATCGCGCGCCGGGTCGCGGGAGAGCGATCACCGACGGCGGGGACGAGGCGTCGGTTCGTCATCGGTGACGCGGCGGCGGAAGCTTCCGAACAAGACCAATGTATCTAGCCATCGTATTAATTGGTCCTCATTGCTTTCGATGGAATGTGAGAAACACTTCGTTACACAGATTTGATGCCTGTCTTAGGTTTTCTTGAAGAGGGTCGACTCGAATATGCGCTGCCTTCGTTCGGAGGAAGGCAGGAGAGCTTCGGCGCCATGAGAAATGCGGCAAAGAGACATTGGAAGCGACTGCTGTCGGATCGTCGAGGCGCGACGACCATGACGCTGGCCCTGCTGGCCCTCCCGATGATCGTGGCGATGGGCGGCGCGGTCGACTACACCTTGGCCACGGCCCGCCGCTCCGGGCTTCAGACGGCCGCCGACGCCGCCGCCCTCGCCGCCTCCAAGACGGCGGCCGACTACATCGCCACGAACGGCTGGTCGACGAGCAACGCCGCGACCGCGTCGACCAAGGGCATCGCCGCCGCCAAGACCGCCTTCGCCGCCAATATCGCGAGCACCGTCACCGACGAGACCTCGGTGACACCGACGATGGCCATCACCTCGGCGCAGTCGATCGTCGCGACCGTCGCGGCCACCGAGACCTATACGACGACCTTCCTGGGGCTGATCGGCCTCCCGGCGATCGATCTCGCCACCACGGCCGCGGCGACGGCATCGCTGCCGGTCGCCTACTACCAGTTCGTCTTCCTCGTCGACATCTCCGGCTCGATGGCGATCGGCGGCACGGCGAGCGCCATCTCGACGCTCGAGGCCTCGAAATCCTTCGGCTATTGCGGTTTCGCCTGCCATGATCCGAAACACTACTACAGTTCGACCGACTACCGGGCACTGGCCAAGACCAAGGGGATCAGCCTCAAGATCGACTACGTCAACACCGCGACCCAGACCTTCCTCACCTCGCTCAATACGGCCCTGACCTCGGCCGGTGCCGGGTCACTCGTGTCGATCTACACCTTCGGCACGTCGACCACGACGGTCCTGTCGAAGTCGTCGTCGATCTCGACGGCGATCACCAAGGCGGCGACGATCGATGTGGAATCGGTCGGCAAGTCGTCGACCAACTGGGGCTACACCAAGACGACCTCGGCGCTGACCACGGTGAAGAACGCGCTGAGCAACGTCGGCGACGGCACCACGTCGACCAGCCGCAAGACCTATGTGGTCTTCATCACCGACGGGCTCGAGGATCTGCCGGCGAGCGGCACCACCTACGGCCGTTCGACCGATGTCGCCTACGGCACCGCCTGCACCGCCATCAAGAACACCGGCGCCACACTGATCACCATCGAGGCGACCTATCCGGTGGTCAACGACGCGCAATACACCAAGATCGTCGCCCCTTACGCCGCGCTCCTCGCCCCGACGCTGAAATCCTGCGCCAGCGGCACCTCTTGGTACTTCTCCGCCGACGACGGTCCGGCGATCGAGGCGGCGATGAACACCGCCGTCGTCCAGATCACCAAGACGCTGCGGCTGTCGAACTGAGCCGACCCGGGCGGGCACCCCCCTCGAGAGGCGTTCCGCGCGCCCCGTGACAAACGCCCCCTCCCCGGCTATCTGTGGGCCACCACCGCGGAAGGCCGGCCCTCATGTTTCTCGTCGTCGACAATTACGACAGCTTCACCTGGAACCTCGTCCACTACATCGGCGAGGAAGGCGCGGTGATGAAGGTCGTGCGCAACGACAAGATCACCGTCGACGAGATCGCGCGGCTCGATCCGGAGGGCATCGTGCTCTCGCCCGGCCCCTGCACCCCGACGGAGGCCGGCATCTGCCTCGAGGCGATCACCCGCCTCGGCGCCCGGATCCCGATCTTCGGCGTCTGCCTCGGTCATCAGGCGATCGGCCAGGCCTATGGCGGGCGGGTGATCCGCGCGCCGAAGCTGATGCACGGCAAGACCTCGACCATCAGCCACGACGGTCGCGGCGTCTTCCGTGGCCTGAACCGTGACTTCACCGGCACCCGCTATCATTCGCTGATCGTCGAGCGCGAGACGCTGCCGGCCGGCCTCGAGCCGGTGGCGCGATCCGAGGACGGGCTGATCATGGGCCTGATGCACGCCGAACACCCGGTTCACGGCGTCCAGTTCCATCCCGAGTCGATCGCCTCGGAGAACGGCCACGCCATCATCCGCAACTTCCTAGAGATCGCCCGCGACTTCAACGACACCCGCCGCGACCGCGCGGCCGCCTGACGACCCGCCGCGACCGCGCGGCCGCCTGACGACCCGCCGCGACAGCGCGGCTGCCTGATGACCTGCCGCGACATGCGCGGCCATGCGAATTCCGGAGTTTCCCGATGACCGACCTCAAGGCGCTGATCGGCAAGGCCGCCACCGGCGCGACGCTCTCCCGCGACGAGGCCCGCACCGCCTTCGACGTGATGATGTCGGGCGCCGCCACCCCGGCGCAGATCGGCGGCATCCTGATGGCGCTGCGCGTGCGCGGCGAGACCGTCGACGAGATCACCGGCGCGGTCGAGGTGATGCGCGAGAAGATGCTCCGGGTCGCGGCGCCCGCCGACGCCATCGACATCGTCGGCACCGGCGGCGACGGCTCGGGTTCCTTCAACGTCTCCACCGCGTCGGCCTTCGTCGCCGCCGCCTGCGGCGTGCCGATCGCCAAGCACGGCAACCGGGCGCTGTCGTCGAAGTCGGGTTCCGCCGACGTGCTGATGGCGCTCGGCGTCAAGATCGACATCGGGCCGGACAAGATCGCCGAATGCGTCCGCGAGGCCGGGGTCGGCTTCATGTTCGCCCCCGCCCACCACGCCGCGATGAAACACGTCGGCCCGGCCCGCGTCGAACTCGGCACCCGCACCGCCTTCAACCTGCTCGGGCCGCTCTCCAACCCGGCCGGCGTCAAGCGTCAGATGACCGGTGTCTTCGCCCGTGCCTGGGTCGAGCCGATCGCCCGCGTTCTCGCCAATCTCGGCACGACCGCCGCCTGGGTGGTGCACGGCTCCGACGGGCTCGACGAGATCACCGTGACCGGCGAGACCCATGTCGCCGAGTTGAAGGACGGCAAGATCTCGACCTTCGTCGTCGATCCGGAGTCCGTCGGCCTGCCGCGCCACGAGCCCGATGCATTGAAGGGCGCCGACGCCGCCTTCAACGCCGTCGCCCTGCGCGCCGTGCTCGACGGGGCGAAGTCGGCCTATCGCGACATCGTGCTGATGAATGCCGGCGCCGCGCTGGTGGTCGCCGGCCGCGTCGCGGCCCTCGCCGAGGG
>JAFHCF010000093.1:0-38203 GCA_048497495.1 Prosthecomicrobium sp. | reverse complement strand
GAGCTGGACGAAGTCGGGGCCGCAGGCCATGCGCTGGAGCGACGGGCGCGCCAGGTTGGCGGTGGCGTCCTTGACGCCCTTGATGTTGCGGCCGTCCTTGTAGAGCCGCGCCATGGTCTCGACCGACATGTCGACCACCGAGCGCGGCGGGATGTTGTAGATGATGATCGGAATGCCGAGCGCCGCGTCGATCGCCATATAGTGGCGATAGAGGCCTTCCTGGCTCGGCTTGTTGTAATAGGGCGTCACCACCAGCACCGCGTCCGCCCCGGCCTTCTCGGCATGGGTGGCGAGATCGATCGCTTCGGCCGTGTTGTTGGAGCCGGCGCCGGCGATCACCGGCACCTTGCCCTTGGCCACTTCCAGGGTCAGTTCGACGACGCGCTTGTGCTCGGCGTGGGAGAGCGTCGGGCTCTCGCCGGTGGTGCCGCAGGGCACCACGCCGTTCGAGCCTTCCGCGATCTGCCAGGCGACGAAGTCCTGCAGGGCTTTCTCGTCGACGCGCCCGTCGATGAACGGCGTGACGAGTGCGGTGATCGAGCCCTGAAACATCGTGGAATCCTCTCGGAACCTGGAAAACCGTCGCGAAACGGCGCATGATCCGCCACCGGCGCGTGACCTCGCGATCCGCGACCCGCGTGTCGGCGAGCGGGCGGCGACAATAGTCCCGGGGGCGCGCGACGGCAAGCCGGTGTGGCGTCTCCGGTTGGGTGTCGTTGGGAACATCGCCGGTACCGTAAGAAATTGTTCACCACACGGGACCTAGGGTCGAGGTTCGATCCGGTCCTTCCCCCTCGAGCGAGGGCGTGGAGGATGTCGTCGTTGCCGCGAAGCGCCGCGTGACGATCGGCGACGACCACCGGGAGCGTATCGAGGAGACGACGATGCTCGCAGCGACCCGAAGAATGGTTCGAGCCCTGGTGCCCGGCATGGCGCTGGCGGTGAGCCTCGTCGCGACCGCGCCGGTCCGCGCCGACGATCTCGCCCGCGCCATCGACATCGCCGCGCGCGGCGACGTCGCGGCGGTCAACGCCATGCGCGGCAGCCTCGACCGCATCGATCAGAAGATCGTCGACTGGTATCTGATCCGCATGGGCTCCGGCCTGCCCTCCGCCGCGATCACCCAATTCGCCATCGCCAATCCGACCTGGCCCGATCCCGAACTGTTCCGCCGCCGCGCCGAGCAGGCGCTGGAGAAGGAAAGTCCGTCGCCCGACGACGTCATCCTGGCCTTCCAGGGGTCGCGGCCCTATTCCGATCGCGGCCGCATCATGCTGGCGCGCGCGCTGGTCCAGAAGGGCCGCGGCGACGACGCCAAGCAGTGGGTGCGCTACGCCTATCGCGACGTGACGCTCGGCGCCGACGAGGCGAAGGTGCTGGAGACCGAGTTCGGCGCGCTCCTCACCAAGGCCGACTACAAGGCGCGCTTCGATCTCCTGGTGCTGAAGGGGCGTTCCAGTCAGGCCCAGATCGCCGCCAGGAAGCTCGGCGGCGGCTACGAGACACTGGCCCAGGCGGCGCAGGCGGTCGAGAAGAAGCAGGGCAACGCCGGCTCGCTGCTCGATCAGGTGTCCTCGGCGCTGCGCGACGATCCGGTGTTCCTCTTCGCCCGGGCGCAATATGCCCGGCGCGCAGAACGTTGGAAGGAGGCGGCCGACCTCCTCGCCCGCGCGCCGAAGGATCCGCGCGCCATGGCGCTGCCGGACGAGTGGTGGGAGGAGAAGCGCATCGTCTCCCGCAAGCTGCTCGACATGGGCGACGCCAAGACCGCCTACAAGGTGGTGGTGGGGCACACCGGGTCGAGCCCGGCCAATCAGGCGGAGGCCGATTTCCACGCCGGCTGGTACGCGCTGCGCTTCCTCGACAAACCGACGACCGCGATGAAGCATTTCGCCGCGATCCTCGAGGATTCCCACAAGCCGGTATCACGCGCCCGCGCCTATTACTGGATGGGCCGCGCGGCGGAGGCCGGTGGCGGCGGCTCGGCGGAGAGCTACTACCAGAAGGCCGGCCAGTTCGGCTTCACCTTCTACGGCCAGATGGCCCGCGCCAAGCTGGGCCTCACCGATCTCGGCATTTCCCGCAATGTCGAGCCGACCTCGTCGGATCGCGCCGCGATGGCGCGCGACGACCGCTTCGAGGCGATCCGCCGCATCGGCAAGCTCGGGCGGCGCGATCTCGCCACCGTGTTCTACCGGCACATGGCCGAGACGCTGCCGACCGCCGGCCAGATCGCCGCGGTGATCGATTTCGCCGAAAAGCAGGGCTGGACCAATCTGGCGGTCACCGCCGGCAAGGCCGGGGCCCAGCGCGGCATGGACATGGCGGCCATGGCCTGGCCGATCGGCATGCCGAAGAACACCGACACCTCGGGGCTGGAGACCGCCCTCGCCTTCGCCATCATGCGGCAGGAGAGCGAGTTCAATCAATCGATCGTCTCCTCGGCCGGCGCCACCGGCATCTTCCAGGTGATGCCGGTCGCCGGACGCGAGGCCGCCAAGAAACTCGGCATCTCGTTCAACGCCGATGCCTGGCGCCGAGACCCGGCCTACAACGTGCGCCTCGGCTCGGCCTATGTCGCCAATCTCGTCAGCAACTACGACGGCAACTACGTGATGGCGATCGTCGGCTACAATGCCGGCCCCGGCCGCATCCACGACTGGGTCCGGATCTACGGCGATCCGCGCACCGGCCAGGTCGACATCGTCGACTGGATGGAGCGGATCCCCTTCTCCGAGACCCGCAACTACGTCCAGCGCGTCCTGGAAAATCTCCAGGTCTACCGGCTCCGCCTGGACGGCCGGAAGCTCGAGATCACCCACGACCTCGCCCGTGGCGTCGGCGCTCGCGCCGCCACCTCCACCGGCTCGATCCCCAAGGGGCGCGATGGCGGCATCGGCAGCCTGTTGTTCGGCGGCAACTGAGGCCGAGAGCCCCTCGACGGGCTTCGGGACGGCGGGCCTTCGGAAGGCGGCCGTCTCCGCCCTTCGCGGGCTTGCGTCGGGGAGCGCGATTGCCCACCCTCGATCGATTCCCGGCGCGCGCCGGGTCGACTGCCGGAGACCGCGCTTGGACATCCCCTCCCCCGCCGCCGTTCCGCTCGGCCTCGCCCATGGCCCCGAGACCGTCGATGCCCTCGGCACCCGCCATCGACCGTTCCGCTTCTTCTCCAATGACGGATTGGTGCTCGCCGGGCGCGACTACGCCCCGGAGGTGCCGAGCGAACGACGACCGGTGGTCTGCCTGCCGGGCCTCACCCGCAACGGCCGCGACTTCGAACCGGTGGCGGCGCGGCTCGTCGGCGGATCGGCCGGCTCGCCACCGCGTCGGGTGGTGACCTTCGACTTTCGCGGGCGCGGCGCCTCGCAGTACGACCCGGACGCCAGCCGCTACAATCCGTTGCAGGAACTCGGCGACACGCTCACCGGCCTGCGCCTGCTCGGCATCGGCGAGATCACCGCGCTCGGCACCTCGCGCGGCGGCATCGTCACGATGATCGCCGGGCTGGTGGCGCCCGGAGTGGTGAAGGCGGCGATCCTCAACGACATCGGCGCCGTGATCGACATCGACGGGCTGATGCGGATCAAGGGCTACGTCGGCCGCACGCTTCCGCCGGGCTTCCGCTGGGCCGATCTCGTCACGGCGATGATCCTCGCCAATCGCGACGTCTTCCCCACCCTCGACCGCGCCGGGTTCGAACGCTTCGCCCGGCGGCTGCATCGCGACGTCGACGGCCGCCCCGTGCTCGACTACGACCCGCGCCTCGCGGAGACCCTGGCGACGATCTCGCCGGAGGCGCCGATGCCCGATCTCTGGGCGGCCTTCGACACGCTCGGCGACGTGCCGGTCCAGGTGCTGCGCGGCACGCTCTCCGACATCTTGTCGGCGAACACCGTGGCGGCGATGGCGGCGCGTCACCCGGGCCTCGAGGCGGTCGAGGTGGCGAACCAAGGCCATGCCCCCTTGCTCGAGGACACGGCGACACTCGATGCGATCGTCGGCTTCCTCGATCGCGCCGGCGCCTGAAAGTCACCCGAGACGTCGCGAGGGCCGAGACGATCCACACCGTCTCGGCCCTCGCGGGACCATTGCCCACCGCCACGCCGGCGACGGGCGATCGATCTCATTTCTTCTTCGACCGGCTGGTCGGCACTTCGCCGGCATCGACCCGTTTGGAGAAGGCGGTATCGGCGCCGGTCGCCAAGACCTCCGCCTGCGAGATCCAATCCTCGCGCTCGATACGCCCGGGGAAGGCGAGGTAAGATCCTGCCCATCGGGCATTCTCCGCCGTCCAGGCGGCGATCTGGGCGAAATGGAAGATCCCGAGGGCGTTCAGGCGTTTCTCGTTCTGCGGACCGATGCCCTTGATCCGCTTCAGATCGTCGGCCTCGGCGCCGAGAGGGGTGGCCAAAGCCAAGGGGCGGATGCCGACCGCATCGGCATCGGCGGCGCGGGCCGCATCCTCCGCCGCGACCGGCCGGGTCACGGCGGCGGCGGCGATCGCGGCGGGAAGGGCATAGCCGCTTCCGCCGGCGGGCACTGTCGCGGGCGCCGGTTCGGGCGGGGCCTTCGCCTCGACAGGCTTCGGGACCGGGACCTCGATCAGCGCGGGCGGCAATGGTTCGACCACCGCGACGACGGCCATCGGCGCGGGTTCGGCGAGCGCCGTCGATGGCGCGGCGGCGGCCATCGGCGCGTGAGCCGCGGCGGCATGGGCGAGGGCCTCGGCGAGCCGAGCGCGTTCGGCCTGATCGAGCAGCGTCGGGGGCGTCGGCAGCGCCGGCGCCGGGGGGGCCACGCGGCCGTCGCGCAACCACGGGCGATCGTCCGACCAGTCGAGCGTGGCGCCGGAGCGCCCGCTGGCGATGAGCCAACCGGCGGCCAGGCCGAGTAGACCGGCGAGCAACAGGAGGAGGAAAGTCTCGAGCGTCAACATCAACATGGACGTGCCCTTCCCTCAATGACCGGCGGTGGCGCGACGCCAACCGATGAAGCATCCGAAGGCGAAGGCGACGACCATGAAGGGCCACAACTGGGTTGTCAGATAGATCATGACGGCCTCCCCCGCTCACTCGACCCGGAAGTCGATACGGCGATTCATCTGTTTGCCTTCGGCGGTGTCGTTGGTCGCGAGCGGCCGGGTCGCCCCGTAGCCGATCGCCGTCAGACGTTCGGGCGCGATCCCGGCGGCGGTGAGATACTCGACGACCGCGGCGGCGCGGGCTTCCGACAGGGCCTGATTGGCGGTCGCGTCGCCATCGGTGTCGGTGTGGCCCTCGACCGTGATCCGGGCGCCGAGACAGGCGAGCGAGCCGCCGACCAACTTGTCGAGCACCCCGATCGAGCGTTCGTCGAGTAGGGCCTTGCCGGTCTCGAAGAGGATCTTCTCGCCGGTCTGCATCTTGCCGAGCAGCGCCTGACAGGTCACCGAATCGACCTGAGGCGGCGGCAGCACCGATGGGCCGGCGGCGGCGAGGGTGAACCCCGTGGGGAGCAGCGCCTTCAGCCGATCGAGCACCTGTCGGCCGATCGCCTCGGTGAGAACCCCGCCCTTGACCGACACGGTGGAGCCGGAGAGTTCGAAACCGCCGTCCTGGAGACGGGCGAGGCCGGGCAGGATCTTCAGGACCGCCTCGCCGAAACCACCGGGCGCTCCGGGGATGACCTCGACGTGGTCGACGACACCACCGGCGAACCGCGCGCGCAGAGCCTCGAGCAGCCTCGCCTTGATACCCGCGTCCGGTAGATAGCCGTCGATGGTCGCCTTGCCGGCGCCGGTCGAGAGACCGAAGCGATAGGGCGACGGCACCGGGGGCACCAATTTGTCCGCCGCGAGCTTCACACCCGCCGGCATCGCCGATTTCAGCGCCTCCTCGAGCCGCCCGTAGGTCGGCCAGTCCTTGGGATCGCCGGCGATCGTGTAGCCGCCCGGGCCGAAACCGGCGGAACCCTTCTTCAAGTCGGCGACTTGGCCGACGGCGAAGGCGGCGACCGCCGGGTAATTCGCCGGTGCGCCTCGTGCGAGTGTCAGCCGATCCTCGACGGTCGCGCCCGGCATGGCCTTCCTCGCCCAGGCGAGGAGCGCGGCCCGGGCCTCCTCCGAGGGAACCGACCCGGTGAGGGTGACGCGATCGCCGTCGCGCGCGGCGTCGAACAGATAGGGATCGGCGAGCGGCACCACGGTGGCGCGCGCCTCGACGACGCGCACACCGAAGACGCGATCCGCCGATTCGACGGCCAGTTGCAGCGCCGCCGTATCGGGGGCCACGCCGCTCAGGGTGACGTCGCGGCCGTCGATGGCGATCTGGGCCCAGGGCTGACCGTCCGCCTTCAGCCGTTCGAGCGCCCGACCCGACACGTCCTCGGCGATCGGTCCGAAACTCAGAAACCAAGCTACGGCGGTCAGAGCCGCGGCGGCGCCTCCGGTCGGGAGCAGCCAGTCGATCCAACGCGCCATCGCAACCTCCACGTTTGGCCCGGTGCCGTCGTGACGGCCACACCACGGCGCGGCGGACCGATGGACGTCACCCAGGGGGAGCTTAACAAAGGTGGCACGGACGGCAACCGGCGAACCGTCGCTCCTCGTCGAAACCGACGATATATCGACGCGCTTCATGCACCGAGACGAGGCGCCCGCGCGACCGACCCCTCCCCTCGGCGATCACCGGGTGAGGAGACGGCGTCGCGGCAGGCTCGGCGCTCCGGGCGCTTCGCAATTCGACGATGGGACACCGCGAAAAGGGACAAGGGGACGCCGCAAAAAAGAAGGAACCCGGCGGTTGCCCGCCGGGTTCCTGATTTCGCTTCGATCTCGGAAGAGATCAGAAGGAGCGCTGGACGCGCAGAGTGCCGAGCCACTGATTGCCATCCTTGAAGGCGGCATTGGCGTAGTCGACATGACGATAGTCGAGAGCGACGGCGAGGGTCAGACCCGACACCGGCTTCCAACGCAGGTCGCCACCGATGATGTACTGCTTGTAATCAAAGGTGTTGACGTTGGCCCAATCGTCATACTTGGCGAAGGACGCGCCGAGGTTGGCTTCAACCTGCTTGGTGAAGTTGTGGTTCAGACCACCGTTGATCACCCAAGCGGTCGACTGCTTGATGGAGCCGGCAACGATGCCGAAATCCTGGGTGATGTTGGTGTAGGTCACACCAGCAGCGTTCAGGTCCGGGTTCGGGTTGTTGATGATGGCATAACCCGTGGCGCCCTTGGTGTAGAAGCCCTGCAAGAACACCTTGTCGCCAGCGCCGAGCATCGGCAGGTTGACTTCGACGCCAGCACCGAGGGCGAAGCCGAACTTGTTGGAGTTGATGCCACCGGCGGCAATGCTCGAGTAGTTCTCGTGCAGAGCAGCCATGATCTGGGCCTTACCCCAAGCCTGAGCGATCGCCACGTTGGCAACCAGATCCGGCCACTTCAGACCGGCGTAGGGGCCGCTCGAGGCAGCGTAGGTCGCGATGCCGTAGTCGGCGGTCGACTGATCTTCGACGGCGAGCGTGGCGGAGATGCCATTGCCGAAGGCGAAGGTGTAGGCCAACTGGTTGACGCGATGATCGGCAGAGTCGGGCTCGATGTTGCCGATGTTGTAGCCGCCTTCGATGAAGTCGAAGTTCGACGTGGCGCGACCAGCGGTCAGGCCGGCGAACTGCACGAAGGCCTGGCGGAGGTTGACGCCGTTGGTGCCGGCGGTGCCGGAGTTGTTGGTGACCCACATCTCGATGTACGAGCGCAGCAGACCCATCTCGGTGTTGGTGCGAGCATCGAAGTTGATGTTGGCACGAGCGCGGGTGAACACCGCGTTCTCGCCGCGATCGGAACCCATGCCACTGACGGGGCCGAGGCCACCGAGACCGGGGACGGAGCTCTTGGTGTGGGAGCCGGTACGCACCTCGGCGCGGACGTAGCCGCCGATCTTGAGGCAGGTCTCGGTACCCGGGATGTAGAAGAAGCCGGCGCCGTAAGCGTCGCAGACGCGGACGTAATCGGCGGCGGCCGGAGCCTTCTTGGCGAGATCGGCAGCCTGAGCGGTGCCGGCGAGGCCGACCACAGCGGCGGCCGCGAGAGCGATCTTGAAGTTCATTAGTTCCCCCTGTCTTCAACAGAAACCGGATGAGGCCCTGACCCGGCCCCGTGACGACGGACGATCCTACAAGACCCGGCTCCGTCACCGGTCGAGGGTGAGAATACAGACCCTGCCGCCGGTTTGAAGTGCAATTCGACTTGGCGGGCGGCCGGGCGGCGGGTTCCGAACCCCTTGTTGCGGAAAGGACACATGATCGAGGGGTGCCCGGGCCAAAAACCCTGCCGAGAAGGTAAACAACCGGTAAATGCCGGGGATATTTCGCGATTCCGCTCCGCCGGCGCATCGAGGGAAGGGCGCGGACGAATCGTCGAATCGCCCCTTCGACGCCCCTCCGCAGGTGTTCCGGCCGAATCCCGCGACCTTCGGCGGCGAACCGTCCGCCCAACGGCTCGGCAGGCGCTGCCTTCCCGCTGGTCGACCGCGATCGAGCAGCGGCGCTGCGCGACGGTTCACGCGGCGCTCCGGATTCTCCAATTCTCGGGTTCGAGGCCGACACCGCGCGCCCGAGCCTTCCCCCGATTCCGAATGGGCCGGGCGCGAGGCGCGACAAAGAAAGAGGCCCGGCGTCGCCGCCGGGCCTCTTCAAAGCTCACGATCGAGATCGCGGAGATCAGAAATCGCGCCTGATGCGGAGGAAGCCGACGATGGCATCGCGATCGGCGATGCGAGCCGAAGCGAAGTCGACCTTCTTGTACTCGATCTCGCCGGTGAAGCTCAGGCCGGTGACCGGGGTCCAGGCGACGTTGCCGCCGATGTCGTACTGCTTGTAGTCCGCGGAGAGGATCGCGCCGGCCGCCGCGTCGTACTTGGCGTAGGAGGCGGTGAGCGAGGACGTCACGGTCTTGGTCCAGCCGTGGGTCAGGCCGGCGGCGACCGCCCAAGCGGTGGTCTGGCCCTTGCCGTTGGCGGTATCGAAGTCGACGCCGGTATACCAATCCGGCGAGACGTAGCTGATGGCGCCCTTGGAATAGGCGGCCTGCACCGCAAGGGTGTCGGACTCGCCGAGCATCGGCAGGTTGATCTTCACGCCGCCACCGACGGCATAGCCGTTGGTCGAGTCGACGGTGCCGTAATCCTGATGATAGGCGGCCATCACCTGGGCCGAGCCCCAGGCCTGGGCGATATTGATGTTGCCGACCACGTCGGGCGACTTCACACCCGCGTAGGGGCCACCCCAACGACGGCCACCGCCGTTGCCGGTCGAGGGATCCTCGATCGACACCGAGGCGGAGATGCCGTTGCCGAAGGAGAAGGTGTAGCCCAACAGATTGATGATCGTGTCGGAATGCGCCGTCTCGAAGATCGAGGACAGGTGGTCGCCGGTGTAGAAGTCGAAGAACGAGGTGGCGCGACCGGCGGTCAGGCCGGCGAACTGGATGAACGCCTTCTCCATGCTGATCGCGCTGGTGCCGGTGACGCCGTTGGCGAAGGGCTGCGAGCCGATCGTCTGCTGGAGCTCGATGTAGGAGCGCAAGAGGCCCATCTCGGTGTTGGTGCGGGCATCGAAGTGCAGGTTGACGCGGGCGCCGGTCGAAATCAGGTTCTCATCACGGCGGATGCCGTAGCCGAAGCCGTAGGAGGCGCTGTTCTTGTAGACGCCATACTGGGCATAGACGTAGCCGCCGATCTGCAGGCAGGTCTCCGAACCCGGGATATAGAAGAAGCCGGCGCCGTAGGCGTCGCACACCTTGACGTAATTCGCGGCGGCCGGCGCCTTCTTGGCGAGGTCGGCGGCCTGAGCGGAAGAGGCGGCGCCGAGAACGGCAGCGGCCACGATGGCGAATTTGAAGTTCATATGGGAAACCCCCTGAGTGTCATAAGCCGACGACGGGCCTTGCCCCGACCCCATCATCCACTCGACCGACCATCGAGCGAGCGACACGTTGCCGTCGATCGTCACCGAGGATAGGCGGATCGTCCTCGGATGAAAGTACCACGAAGGTCCGGCGGGCCTCGAGACCATGCATTGAAAGCCCCCTGTTGCGCCGCCGACACAGTTTTTTGGCGGCGCACAATCGAATTGGTCGAGTTCGAGCCAAATGCCTAGGAAATGAGCGGGTTTTCGCCCGTGTTCGCGGCACCGCGGCAAGCCCGTTTTCACCCCTCGGAGGGCTCGCGGCGGGTGCTCGACAAGCGGACGGGCGGTCATGGTAAGGTCACCGCCGACGGTGACGCAGGGTCGTGCGCTGGGCCGGTACGGCTCGAGATTCGATCCGAGGGTCGATGCCCGTCGAAGTGGAGGGAATCCCCGGAGTTTCCCTCGTGAGATGTATCGGACGTCCGAAGGCGCGGAGGCGGGAATGGAAAGCGAACGGGTGCGGCCGATACGGCGGGGACACGACGGCGCGGTCGAGATCATCGACCAGACCCGTCTGCCACATGTCCTCGAGACGCGTCGGCTCGACGGGCTCGAGGCGGCGGCGGAGGCGATCGAGGCGATGCGGGTGCGCGGCGCGCCGCTGATCGGGGCGACGGCGGCCTACGGCATGGCGCTCGGCATCACTGATGACGCCACCGACGCCGGGCTCGAGGCCGCCCATGCCCGTCTGATTCGGACCCGCCCGACGGCGATCAATCTGAAATGGGCGCTCGATTCGATGCGTGACTTTCTCGCCCCGCTGGCGCCGGCGACGCGGGTCGCGGCGGCCTTCGCGCGGGCGGACGCGATCGCCGAGGAGGACGTGGAGATCTGCGCGGCGATCGGCCGGCACGGGCTGGCGATCCTGCGTGAGATCCTCGCGGCGAAGCCGGCGGGGGCGCGGCTCAACGTGCTGACCCATTGCAATGCCGGGCGGCTCGCCACCGTCGACTGGGGCACGGCGACGGCGCCGATCTACATGGCCCACGAAGCGGGCCTGCCGATCCACGTCTTCGTCGACGAGACACGGCCGCGCAATCAGGGCGCTTCCCTCACCGCTTGGGAGCTGGCCGAGCGCGGCGTGCCGCACACCGTCATCCCCGACAACACCGGCGGCCACCTGATGCAGCACGGGCTCGTCGACGCGGTGATCGTCGGCACCGACCGCACCACGGCGCGGGGCGACGTCTGCAACAAGATCGGCACCTATCTGAAGGCGCTGGCGGCGCACGACAACGGCGTGCCCTTCTACGTGGCGCTGCCGTCGCCGACCATCGACTTCACCGTCGTCGACGGGGTCGCCGAGATCCCGATCGAGGAGCGCGGGGCCGAGGAGGTCAGCCACATGACGGGCCTGACGGCGGACGGCCGATTGGAGACCGTGCGAATCGTGCCGGAGGGGACGCCGGTCGCCAACTACGCCTTCGACGTGACGCCGGCGCGCCTCGTCACCGGGCTGATCACCGAGCGCGGCGTGATCGCGGCGGAGCGCGGCGCGCTCGCCGCCGCCTTCCCCGAGGCGGCGGACGCGGCGCGGCGCGCCTGATCGACGAGGCCCCGATGCCCGACATCGCCGACGTGATCGAGACGATCGCCCTCGAGATGGCCGCCGCGCCCCTGCGTGGCGAGGTCGCCTCCTACATTCCCGAACTCGCCAAGGTCGATCCGGCGCGGTTCGGCATCGCGGTGGCGACCGCCGACGGCGTGGTCCATGTGGCGGGGGACGCCGAGGCGCCGTTCTCGATCCAGTCGATCTCCAAGGTCTTCACCCTGACGCTGGCGCTCGGCAAGATCGGCGACGCGCTGTGGCGCCGGGTCGGGCGCGAGCCCTCGGGCAATCCCTTCAACTCGATCGTCCAGCTCGAGCGCGAAGCCGGGATCCCGCGCAATCCCTTCATCAACGCCGGGGCGCTGGTCATCACCGACGTGCTGCTCGCCGGCCACGCGCCGCGCGAGGCGATCGGCGACATCCTGCGATTCGTCCGTTATCTCGCCGACGACGACACCATCGTCATCGACGGGGCGGTGGCGCGTTCCGAACAGCAGACCGGCTTCCGCAACATCGCGCTCGCCAACTACATGCGCGCCTTCGGCAACATCGAGAGCCCGCCGGAGATGACCCTCGGGGTCTATTTCCACCAATGCGCCCTGGCGCTCTCCTGCCGGCAACTGGCGCTCGCCGGGCGGTTCCTCGCCCTCGACGGGGCGCACCCGGCCGGCGGGCGGGTGATCTCCGGCGTCCGCGCCCGGCGCATCAACGCCCTGATGCTGACCTGCGGCCACTACGACGGATCGGGCGACTTCGCCTTCCGCGTCGGCATTCCCGGCAAGAGCGGGGTCGGCGGCGGCATTCTCGGCGTGGTGCCGGGCAAGGCGTCGATCGCGGTATGGTCGCCGGGGCTCAACGCCGTCGGCAACTCCGCCCTCGGCTCGATCGCCATGGAGAAGCTCGCCCGGGCGATGGAATGGTCGGTATTCGGGCCGTGAGGGCCGGTGGAGGCGGTGAGCCGTGGCGTCGGGTGGTTCGACGTTCTTGCGCGATGGTTCGAGCGACGCGCTCGCGGCCCGAGCGCTCCTCACCATGAGGCGCTTGTATTTACTTCGAAAATCCCCAAACGCCTCATGGTGAGGAGAGCCCTAAGGGCTCGTTCGAACCATCGCGCACCGGCACCTCCCCCCGGCGCCACCACCGCCTCAGATGCGATTGCGCCGAATCAGATTTTCTTCCCAGGCCAGCGCATGGCCGACGATCGTGTCGAGGTCGGCCCAGGCCGGGGTCCAGTCGAGGTTGGCGTGGATGCGGTCGACGCGGGCGACGATGCTCTCGGCGTCGCCCGCGCGGCGCGGGCCGTAGGTGACGGGCAGCGGCCTGCCGCCGGCGCGCTCGACCGCCTTCAGCACCTCGAGCACCGAGAAGCCCCTGCCGTAGCCGCAGTTGGCCACGAGGCTGGTCTTCTTCTCGCGCAGGTGGCCGAGGGCGAGGACATGAGCCTCGGCGAGGTCGGAGACGTGGATGTAGTCGCGCACGCCGGTGCCGTCGGGGGTGGCGTAGTCGGTGCCGAAGACCTCGATCGAGGGGCGGCGGCCGAGCAGCGCCTCGCAGGCGACCTTGATCAGATGGGTGGCGCCCTTGGTCGACTGGCCGGTGCGGCCTTTCGGGTCGGCGCCGGCGACGTTGAAGTAACGCAGCGCGACGTAACGGAAGTCATGGGCGAGGCTGGCGTCGCGCAGCATGATCTCGGTCATCAGCTTCGACGAGCCGTAGGGCGAGACCGGCTCGAGCCGCACGTCCTCGGGGACGGGGATGACCTCGGGATTGCCGTAGACGGCGGCGGTCGAGGAAAAGACGAAGTTCTTCACCCCGTTGCGCACCGCGGCGGCCATCAGCTCGCGCGACTTCACGGTGTTGTTGAGATAGTAGCCGAGCGGGTCGGAGACGCTCTCCGGCACGATGATCGAGCCGGCGAAGTGGACGATCGCGTCGATGTCGCCTCGGCCCATCACCCGGTCGAGCAGGAGCGGATCGCCGATGTCGCCGCGCACCAGTTCGGCCGCCTCGGGGATCGCCCAGTCGAAGCCGGTGGAGAGATTGTCGAGGACGACGACCTTCTCGCCGCGATCGGCGAGCGCCCACACCAGATGGCTGCCGATGTAGCCGCAGCCGCCCGTCACCAGTACCGTCATGATCGCGTCCCATCTCTCGAATGATCGGGCGCGAGACTAGCAGCCGAAGGTGACCAAGGCGTCAATCGGCGCCTCAGCGCGAGAGCACCTTGGCGGCGACGTGCGGGATCGAGCCGGTGATCTCGGCGGCGGCGCGCGCCGCGTCGATCGGGCGGAGCGTCAGGCCGAGGACGATCAGGAGACCGACGGCGAGAATGCGGGTGTCGACGATCCGATTCATGGGAGCGATCCTCGGCGAAAGCCTGACGCCTTCTCGGTCCGGGATGTGGACCGAGAAGGCAGAACGTTGATGCGAAAAGCGAAAGGCGCGGACGAGAGAGCCGCGCCCGGCCCCCCCGATGTCGCTCCGAGACCGTTACCAAGAGGTTAACCGGACCGGTGACCAGCCCCCTCCGATCGATTCGATCCCAGGGGCCGCCAAACATGGTTAACGCCGGAGCGATCGCCTGCCCGCAGGAGGGCGATTTCGGCAAGACCAATGGCGAGATCGGGGCGACGGGCGGGCCGGAGTGGGGCGGGGTTCCGACGAGCATCGGGAGACGGCAGGGGCCCGTCGATGCCGGCGATCTCGGGCCCAACGACGATTCGAGCGACGATCAGAACGCCTTCGACAATCCCGCCTGCTTCAATACCGCATTGGCGGTATGGCGAGACTTCACCGATCGATCGAGCGTGAAGGGGCGCTCGGAATAGGGGCTGCGCCAGATCTCGTGATCGCCCTTTCCGTGCCGAATCCGGACACATCCGGCTTCGAGTAGTCTGCGAACGATATCGGAGTAGAAGTCGGTCATGCGGCGCGCGGTGTCACGCGGGTCGATGCGTGGGCGACGATTTCGATCGGTATCTCACCGAGATCAGGCTCGCCTTCGAGCAGGTCGGCGATCATGTCCGGAATCTTCGCGGTCAGCGCTTCGAAGGTCGCGGCTTCGGTGACCAGACCGATGTCCTCGCTGCTGGCGACCCAGACACCCGCCTCGGCATCCCAATCGGCCCGGACCAAGATCATGCGCGCCATCGTCGTTCCACCCTCGAGGTTGCGGTCCGATCATGCACGCCTCGCCGAGGTTTTTCCATACCGCCCGGCCCCCCTCCCCCGTCGACGCCCGCGCGCTTCTCCGTTATGGAGACGGCCATGCTCGTCGTCTCAGATCTCACCTTCCGTATCGCCGGCCGCACCCTGCTCGAGGGGGCGTCCGTCGTCGTGCCGACCGGGGCCAAGGCCGGGTTCGTCGGCAAGAACGGCACCGGCAAGACGACGCTGTTCAAGCTCGTCACCGGGGACTGGTCGGCGGAGAGCGGGACGATCCAGTTTCCGCGCGGCGCCAAGATCGGCCAGGTGGCGCAGGAGGCGCCGGGAAGTTCGATCACGCTGATCGACTTCGTGCTCGCCGCCGACAAGGAGCGCTCGAGCCTCCTCGAAGAGGCCGAGACCGCCACCGATGCCACCCGCATCGCCGAGATCCACACCCGGCTGGTCGACATCGGGGCGCATTCGGCGGAGGCGCGGGCCGCCACCATCCTCTCCGGCCTCGGCTTCGATCACGCCGGCCAATCGCGCCCCTGCTCGGACTTCTCCGGCGGCTGGCGGATGCGGGTGGCGCTCGCCGCGGTGCTGTTCTCCGAGCCCGACCTGCTGCTCCTCGACGAACCGACCAACTATCTCGACCTCGAGGGCACGCTGTGGCTCGAGGCCTATATCCAGCGCTATCCCCACACCGTCGTCGTCATCTCCCACGACCGCGACCTGCTCAACTGCGCCGTCGACATGATCGTCCATCTCGACCAGGGCAAGCTCGTCGCCTATCGCGGCGGCTATGACTCGTTCGAGCGCCAGCGCCAGGAGAAGATGATCCTGACGCAGAAGATGCGCGAGAAGCAGGAGGCCCACCGCGCCCACATGCAGGCCTTCGTCGACCGCTTCAAGGCCAAGGCGACCAAGGCGCGCCAGGCCCAGAGCCGGATGAAGGCGCTGGCCAAGCTCCAGCCGATCGCGGCACTCGTCCAGGACCACGCCCTGCCGATCGACTTTCCCCAGCCGGTGGCGAAACTGTCGCCGCCGATTCTCGCCATGACCGACGTCGCCGTCGGCTACGAGCCGGGCAAGCCGATCCTGCGCAAGGTCGATCTGCGCATCGACGAGGACGACCGCATTGCGCTCCTGGGGTCGAACGGCAACGGCAAGTCGACCTTCGCCAAGCTGCTAGCCGAGAAGCTCGAGGCCTCCTCGGGCAAGATCGCGCGGGCGGGGAAGCTGTCGATCGCCTATTTCGCCCAACACCAGCTCGACGAACTCAGGCCGGCCGAGAGCCCGACCCAGCACGTGGCGCGGCTGATGGTCGATGCGCCGGAGGCCAAGGTACGCTCGCGGGTCGCGCAGATGGGGCTCTCGACCAGTCGCATGGATACGCCGGCTAAAGATCTATCCGGCGGCGAGAAAGCGCGGCTTCTGCTCGGGCTCGCGACCTTCCATGGCCCCAACCTGATGATTTTGGATGAGCCGACGAACCATCTCGACATCGACAGTCGCGAGGCGCTGGTGCAGGCGCTCAACGCCTACGAGGGCGCGGTGATCCTGATCAGCCACGATCGCCATCTGGTCGAGGCGACGGCCGATCGGCTGCTGGTGGTGGCCGACGGCACGGTCAAGGAGTTCGACGGCGATCTCGACGACTACCGCAAACTGGTGATCGACGGCTCGCGGGCGGCCAAGTCGACCGAGCGGGACGACGAGGGCGACGCCGCGCGGGTGTCGGCGCTCGATCGGCGGCGGGCGGCGGCGGCGCTGCGCGAGCAGCTGGCACCGCTCAGGAAGAAGATCAAGGACGCCGAGACCCGGATCGACAAGTTGCAGAAGGAGATCGCCAGGCTCGACGGCGATCTCGCCGATCCCGATCTCTTCACCCGCGACGCGGCGCGCGGCACCCGCCTGATGAAGGCGCGCTCGGATGCGGAGAAAGCGCTCGCCGAGACCGAGGAGACCTGGCTCGAGCTCTCCGCCGAGCACGAGGAGGCGGAGCGCGCGGCGCTCGACGCCTGAGGTCGGCTCATCCCCGGACACGGGACCGTCGCGTCATTCCGAATAGGCATGGATCGACCTCCGTGCGCGATGGTTCGAGGCTCGCTCCGCTCGCACCTCACCATGAAGCGCTTAATTTTTTCGAAGCAAATACAAGAGCTTCATGGTGAGGTGCCCCGCGCGAGCGGGGCCTCGAACCATCGCGCGAGGTGTCGCCCACCGAACTCGTGAATTACGCGAAGGTCCCGACGCGAGACGGCCGCGACCGGTGAAGGCCGCGACCGTCTTCGAGTCGAGCCGAGATCAGAGGCCGGCGGCACCGGCCTGAGCACAGGCCATGTCGTTCTCGACCGAGCTGCCGGAGACGCCGACGGCGCCGATGATGGTGCCGGCCTTGTCGCGGAGGAGTTCACCGCCGCCGAAGATCACGAGCCCATGATTGGTCACCTCGATGCCGTAGAGCGGCTGACCGACCTGGGCGAGCGCGCCGAGATCCTTGGTCGGCATGTTGAACAGGCGCGCCGTCTTGGCCTTGCCGATCGAAATGTCGACGCTGCCGAGGAAGGCGCCTTCCATGCGGGCGAAGGCCTTCAGATTGCCGCCGGCGTCGACGACGGCGATGTTCATCAGCGTATCCTGCTGCTTGGCCTTGGCGCGCGCCGCCTCGATGACCTTGTTGGCCTGTTCGAGAGTGATATCGCCGGCCAGAACCAACTTGGAGGTATCGGCGGCAAGCGCCGAGCCCATCATCATCGCCCCGATGGCGATCGCCCCGAGAGTATTCGCGAACATGTATTTACGCCTTCTTCGATGCACCGACACCTTCAGGCGTCGATTTCCCTGAACTCGAGCATCGCGTGTTCCGTGATCGACAAAGCATTCCTGATCGGACGGAATGTCTCCACTCCCCGCGGCTCTGCCAATTCGCGATCGACGATACTCTGCGATCTCTTTCATCGCCGATGCGGAACCTAGTCTTCGATGACATGACCACCCATGCGTCATCTTGTCTATTACGGCTTTCTCGTTCCAATGCACGAGAACGAAAGCAGTCTGGCGATTGACTGGCATGCAGAAAGCGCGGACCATCGACACCCGCCTCCAGATCTCGATCGAGGGATCCTCGACGCCCGAGGGCGGCGGTGCGGCGGATCGTCCAACCACGAATTCGTGAGGTCCCGGGGATTTGCTCTCGATCCCGGCGCCGGATATCACGCAGGTATATTCGATGATCCGAATATGAAGGGGGGAGATACCGTCCCGCCGGACGGCGACCGCCGTGTTCGGATCGACCGGGAGATCCGAGAACATGTCGAGCACCAAACCCACCGCCTCGGGTGGTCATCCGCATTCCACCTCCGGCGGTTTCGCCCATCTGCCGCTGCCGCTCTTCGCCGTCCCGATGGGTATCGGCGGGCTCGGTCTCGCCTGGCGCGAGGCGGGGCACACCCTCGGCGCCCCCGTGGCGGTCGGAGAGGCGCTCCTCGCCCTCACCGGGCTCTTCTGGCTCCTCATCGCCGCGCTGCACATCGCCCGCTCCCTCCGCCACCCGGAGATGCTCGCGGCCGATCTGAAGCACCCGATTCGCTCCGCCTTCGTCGGCGCCGTCACCATCGGCGCGATGATCGTCGCCGGCGGGCTGATCCCGCATGCGCCCGGCCTCGCCTCGGGCCTGTGGCTCGTCGCCGTGGTCTTCCATCTCGGCATCGGCGTGTGGACGGTTCGCGGCCTCCTCACCGCGCCCCGCGAGGCGGCGACCCTCACGCCGCCGCTCCTCATTCCGCTGGTCGGCAACATCCTCGCCCCGGTGTTCGGCGCCAAGCTCGGCTACACCGATCTCTCCTGGGTGCTGTTCGGCCTCGGGTCGCTGCTGTGGGTGCTGGTTCAGCCGTCGATCATCAATCGCATCGCCACCGGCCCGACCATGCCCGATCGACTGCGGCCGACGCTGGTCATCCTCTTGGCGCCGCCGGCGGTGGGTTCGCTCGCGCTCGCCAACCTGACCGGCGGCTTCGGCCCCGCCGCCTCGGCGGTCTTCGGCCTCGCCGCCTTCTTCGCCGCGGTGCTCCTCACCCTGACGCCGATCTTCCTGCGCATTCCCTTCGCCATGTCGTGGTGGGGCTACACCTTCCCCTCGGCCGCCTTCGCCGTGGCGACCGTCGCCTTCGGCCATGGCCATCCCTCGACGGCGATGGCCATCGTCAGCTGGACCGTCCTCGCTCTGGCGACGGCGATCGTGACGACGGTGACGGCGGTGACGCTGCGGGCGGCGGCGCGCGGTGAACTCCTGCTGCCGGAAGGCTGAGGCGAAAGAGCCCGATGAAGAACGACGAAGGGGGCCCCACGGCCCCCTTCCGCATTTTCGAACAGCGTGGCTTCCCCGCTCAGGCGGCGCGCACTTCGGCGAGGAAGCGTCCGACCTCGCGGCTCAGCCCTTCGGCCTGACGGGCCAGTTCGCTGGAGGTGCCCCACACCTGCGAGGCGGCGGCGGAGGTCTCCTCGGAGGCGCGGTTGACGCCGACGATGTTGGTCGTCACCGCGGTGGTGCCGGCGGCGGCCTGATGGACGTTGCGGGCGATCTCGCGGGTGGTCGCCGACTGTTCCTCGACGGCGGCGGCGATCGCCGCGGAGATGCCGTCGAAGCGTTCGACCGTCCGCGAGATGTTGGTGATCGCGGTGACGGCGTTCTCGGTGGAGGCACGGATGTCGGCGATCTGGGCGGTGATCTGGCCGGTCGCCTTGGCGGTCTGATCGGCGAGCCCCTTGACCTCGGCGGCGACCACCGCGAAGCCGCGACCGGCCTCGCCGGCGCGCGCCGCCTCGATGGTGGCGTTGAGGGCGAGGAGATTGGTCTGGCCGGCGATGGCGTCGATCAGGCTGGAGATCTCCTCGATGCGGGCGGCGCCCTGCGCCAGGGCGCGGACGGTCTCCATCGTGCCCTCGGCGTCGCGGGCGGCGACGGCGGCGATTCGCGAGGCCTCCTCGACCCGGTGACCGATCTCGGTGAAGGAGGAGGCGAGTTCCTCGGACGCGGCCGCGACGGTGTGGACGTTGGTGGCGGCCTCCTCGGAGGCGGCGGAGACGGCGGTCGACTGGCGCGAGGCCTCCTCGGCCGATCCGGTCAGCGTCCGAGCGGCGGCCTGGAGTTCGCCGGCCGACGACGACACCACGGCGACGATGGCGCCGGCGGCTCGATCGAACTCCTGCAGCAGGGCGTCGACCCGTTCGGCGCGGGCGTGTTTGGCCGTCTCCTCGACCGCCTGAGCGGCACGGAGATTTTCGGCCTCGCGCATGTTGTCGCGGAAGACCTGGACGGCGCGGGCCATGGTGCCGATCTCGTCGCGATTGGCGGTGTGGCGGATTTCGACCGCGAGATCGTCCTCGGCGAGGCTCGCCATCGTCGCGGTGACGTCGGCGATCGGCGAGACCACCCGTCGGCGGACGAAGGCGTAGCCGAAGCCGACCAGTCCGACGCCGAGGAGGCTCGAGACGACCATCAGGCCCCAGACGATGCGATTGATCGCCACCGCCCGGGTATCGACCTTGTCGGCCTCCTCGACCTGCAACTTGATCAGGTCGTCGATGGCGCCGGTGAGCGGATCGATCGCCGGGTACATTCGCTTCTCGGCGTATTCGACGAGCCGTCCCGCGTCGCCGGCCTTCAGGATCGCGACCAGGTCGTCGACGGCGGCGTAAGCCGCGGCGAAACGGCCCTCGGCGACCTTCGCCAGAGACTTCTCACGCTCGTCCATCCAGGTCGCCATGTAGGCGTTCCAACGCTGCGACGAGACGCCGCGAGCCCGATCGATGTTGGCGAGCGCCTCGGCGGCGGTGAAGGTTCCGGCGCGGGTCTTGTGGGTGGTGTCGACGATGTCGACGGCATAGGCGTCGGAGATCGCCTTGAGATCGCGCAGGGGCACGACTCTGTCCACATAGACGGTTCGCAACGCCTCCGTCAGATGGGAGTTGGAATAGAGGCCGATGCCGGCCATTGCTGCGATCGCGACGAAGAGGATCGCGAAGATGCCGAACATGCGCGCTGAAATTGTGTTCATCTGATCGTTCGCCTCTGATTGCGAATCTCGTTCAGACAAATCCTGTTCTTCAGTGGTTTATAAAGTCTTTCGAAATGGCTCGACTTCAGCCTCACGCGACAAAACCAGTTATAATTTCAGCTTCCGGTGAGCGATCAACAGGATTTAATTGCACATTTCCGCAGGTTCAATCACGAATAAAACTTAAAATCTAGGCGTTTTTACTTAGACGCGAGGCGAATATCAGTCTCGAGATACCTTCGGTACCAGGGCGCGAACCAGTCGTTCGGCGAGGGCCTCGGCCTCGGTGGCGGTGACGAAACCGAGCTTGCCCTTCAGTCCGAGCGCCGCGATGCCGTGGACGGAGGCCCACAGGACGTCGACATCGGCGGCGCGCTCGCTCCGCGACGTCGAGATCGCGACATTCGGGGCGACCGCCGCCCGCACTTCGCCGACGAGGCGTTCGACGCGAGCGAGTTGCCAATCCGGGGTCGGGCGGTCGTGGGCGGGTTCGTGCTCGAAGACCATCGACCAGAGCCGGCGCCGCGACGCCGCGAAACGGATGTAGCGGCGGGCGACCTCGACCAGACGCTCGACCGGCGCATCGGGCAGGCCCTCGACGAAGAGCGCCACGTGCATGTCGTCGAGGACGCGGGCGGCGACGTGGAGGACGATGTCGTCGAGATCGGTGAAGAGGTTGTAGATGGTGCCGACCGAGCAGCCGAGGCCGGCGGCGAGCCGTCGAACGGTCAGGCCGGCGAGCCCCTCGGCGTCGACGATCTCATAGGCGAGCCCGGTCGCGCGCTCGCGCAATTCGTCATGGCTCTGCGACATTCGACGGGGCATGTGGCGCACTCCCGACCGGCGGCCTCATCGACCGACCGGAAGCTCATCATGGTGAGCGCCGTTCATGCAAACAATTGGTAGAAAGTACCGCGAATCGATTCACCCCTTCTCGACCCAGCGGCCGCGCTCGTCCTGGACCCAATAGGTCGCGGCGTGGCCGGCGGCCTTGACCGATTTCCACTGGGCGCGGGCGTCCATCACCGCTTCCGCGTCGTTGCCGTCGAAGAGGAAGACGGCGCGGGTGAGGCCGGAGAGGTCGGGCGGCGCGGCGCGGTCGACCAGGAAGCGGACGGTGAAGGGCGGGGTCGCGTCGCGCGGCTCGTCCGGCTCGGCGGTGAGCAACACCGCGAGATCGGCCGGGTCGCCGTCGCGCGAGGTGCCGTGGGGCAGGAAGCTCTCGTCGGTATAGGCCCACAGATGGGCGTCGAGGGCGTCGCGCCGCTCGACCGAACCGGTCTGCACCACCGTCCTCCAACCGCGCTCGACGCACTTCTCCAACAGGCCGGGCAGGGCCTGCTCGAGGGTGCGGGTCTGGAGGTGGTAGAAGAGGACTTCGGTCATGGCGGGGCTCCCGTCGGGGGGCGGTCTGAAGTCTACCTCGATCGCGGGGCACGGGCGTAGACGCCGTCGACCCCTCTCCCTGTCCCTCCCCCACAAGGGGGGAGGGAACGCCGTGGAGCCGGCCTTCGCACCGCCCACGCCTTCTGCTCACGATGGCGCGGCGGAAGGGCGCGGGAGAAGCCGAATCGGTTGGGCGAATGTCATCGCCACTTTCGTCCCCTCCCCCCTTGGGGGGGAGGGACAGGGAGAGGGGTATGCGGCCGGTCCGCACCGCTCGGCGCCGAGAGACCGCCAGCCGCAGCCCCCACCCCTCACTTCTCGTAGTGGTCCGACACCAGCCGGTCGAGGAGGCGGACGCCCCAGCCGGAAGCCCAGGCCTTGTTGGTCTCGGTCGCCGGCGAGCCCATCGCGGTGCCGGCGATGTCGAGGTGGGCCCAGGGGATGTCGCCGACGAAGCGCTTGAGGAACTGCGCCGCGGTGACCGAACCGGCATCGCGGCCGCCGGTGTTCTTCATGTCGGCCCAGGTGCTGTCGATCAGCTTGTCGTATTCCGGGGCGAGCGGCATGCGCCACACCGTCTCGCCGGTGGCGAGGCCGGCGGCGGTCAGGCGGGTGGCGAGCGTATCGTCGTTGGCGAAGAGGCCGGCGTTGATCTTGCCGAGCGCCACCAGGATGGCGCCGGTGAGCGTCGCCAGATCGACGATGAACGCCGGCTTGATCTCCTCCTTGACGTGCCACAGCACGTCGCAGAGCACGAGACGGCCCTCGGCGTCGGTGTTGATCACCTCGATGGTCTGGCCGGAGAGCGAGGTGACGATGTCGCCCGGGCGCTGGGCGCCGGCGTCGGGCATGTTCTCGACCAGACCGATGGCGCCGACGACGTTGACCTTGGCCTTGCGGGCCGCCAACGCGTGCATCAGGCCGGTGACCACCGCCGCGCCGCCCATGTCGCCCTTCATGTCCTCCATGCCGGCGGCGTGCTTGATCGAGATGCCGCCCGAATCGAAGACCACGCCCTTGCCGACGAAGGCGACGGGGGCGTCGTCCTTTTCGCCGCCGTTCCAGCGCATGATCACCACCTTGGGCGGGCGCTTGGAGCCTTGCGCGACGCCGAGCAGCGCGTTCCAGCCGGCCTTCTTCATCTCCTTCTCGCCGAGGATCTCGATCTCGACGCCGAGCTTCTCGAGCTTCTTCGCCTTGGCCGCGAATTCCTCGGTGCCGAGGATGTTGGCCGGCTCGCAGATCAGGTCGCGGGTCAGCGTGGCGCCGTCGGCGACCGCCTCGCGCGGCGCCCAGGCCTTCTTGGCGGCGGAGGGGCTCTCGACCGCGAGCGTCAGCTTCAGCGTCTTGGGCTCGTCCTCGTCCTTCTTCTTCGACTTGTAGCGATCGAAGCCGTAGCCGCGCAGGCGGACGCCGAGGGCGATTTCGGCGGCCTGATCGGGGGTGATCGCGGCGCCGTCGGCGCGCTCGACCAGGAGGGTGGCGGCGGAAGCCTTGACCTCGATCAGCTTGGCGGTGGCGGCGCCGCCGAGGCGGGCCCAGTCCTTCTCGGTCAGTTTGGCCGGATCGCCGAGACCGACGACGATCACCCGGTCGAGTTCGGTGTCGGCGGGGGCGACGACGTCGAGGGTGGCGAAGAGCTTGCCCTTGAAGGCGGCCTTGGCGAGGGCGCGGGTCAGGAAGCCGCCGGCCTTCGCATCGAGACCGGCCGCGACCGGCGGCAACGTCAGATCCTCGGCGAGGAGGAGGACGAGAGTGCCGTCATCGGGCGCGGCGAGCTTGGCGAAGGACACGGTGGGATGCGGCATGAGGCGTAACTCCGAGGATCGGGACGGGTGCGTCGCAGCGGACGGGTGGCGGGAATGTGGAGCGTCGCGGGCCGATCGGCAAGCACCGGACCGCGTCCGAGCCGTGACATCGACGCATCAACCTTTCGTCAACCATGTTCGTTGGCGATCGGTTAGGCATTCCGCGCTTGGATGGCGAGTGGGGACATGGGAAGAGACGTCGCCGGTCGCGCCGAGGACTTTCGGCGGCCACGATCGCGACGTGTTTGCGCGTGAGCGTGACGTGGGAAGCGCCGATCCTCGGCGTTTCGACGCGAGGCGCGCGCCCCACGGTGGAGGACGACGGAAGAGGCATGCGGCTCATCGAGCGATACATCTTCCGTCGTGCGGCGGGCGCGTTCCTGCTCACCCTGGTGGCGCTGGCCGGCGTCGTCTGGGTGACCCAGGCGCTGCGCCAGATGAACATCATCACCGCCAAGGGCGCGGCGTTGCTCGTCTTCTTCGAGATCACCGCCCTCGCCCTGCCCTTCCTGGTGATCGTCATCGCCCCCTTCGCCCTGATGATCGCGGCGGTGCAGACGCTCAACGCCTTCAACGCGGAGAGCGAGCTCGTCGTCCTCAACGCCTCCGGCGCCTCGCGATTCGTCGTGCTCAAGCCGTTGATGGCGCTCGCCGTGGTCACCGCCGCGGCGATGCTGTTGCTCACCGCCTGGGCCTCGCCGATGTCGCTCAGGGCGCTGCGCGAACAACTGACCAAGGTCAACGTCGACCTCGTCGCCAACATCGTCCAACCCGGACGCTTCGTCGACATCGAGGGCGGGCTGACCTTCCACATCCGCAATCGCTCCGGCGACGGTTCGCTCGCCGGCCTCTTCGTCGAGGATCGCCGCGATCCCGACATCGCCTTCACCTACATCGCCGAGCGCGCCTCGATCATCGAGATGTTCGGCAAGACGCTGCTGGTGATGCGCGACGGGGTGATCCAGCGCCGCACCAACAAGGACGGCAACCTGTCGCTGGTCGACTTCGAATCCTATGCCTTCGACCTCTCCGGGCTGACGCCGACCAGTTCGGCGCCGAACTTTCGGCCGTCGGAACGCTCGACGGTGGAGCTGTGGACCTCGCGCGTCGCGGCGCCCGGCGCCGACGCCGCCGCGCGGCGCAACGCCGGGCGCTTCCGCTCCGAACTCCACGACCGGCTGTCGCAGCCGCTGTTGCCGCTGGCCTTCGCCATCGTCGCCTTCCTGGCGCTGGGCGATGCCCGCACCACGCGGCAGGGACGCAGCATGGCGGTGTTGGCGACGATCGTCGCGGCGGCGGTGCTGCGCGGCGTCCATTTCGCCGCCTCCAGCGCGGCGGCGACCTCGGATGCCGCCGTCGCCCTGCTCTACGCGGTGCCGATCGGGACCGTCGTCGTCGGCCTCTATCTGGTGGCGAGCGACCGCAGTCTGGCGCTGCCGCGGCCGGTGGAGCTTCTGTTCGACGCCGTCGCCGACGCGGTCGGCGCGGTGACGCGCCGGCTCGGCGACCGATTCGGCCTCTCCAACGGGGGAGACGCGGCATGATCGGACCGACGCTCGGGCGCTATTTCGGACGACGGATCCTCAACGCGATCGTGGCGATCTTCGCCATCGCCTTCACCATCGTCTTCCTGTTCGACTTCCTCGACATGATCCGCGCCAACGTCGATCGGCCGAGCTTCCGCTGGTCGATCGCCTTCCAGGCCTCGTTCTTCCGCATCCCGACCTTCTCGGAGCAGGTCCTGCCCTTCGCCACGCTGTTCGGAGCGATGACGGCGTTCCTGGCGCTGTCGCGCAAGCTCGAGCTGGTGGTGGCGCGCGCCGCCGGCATCTCGGTGTGGCAGTTCACCGCGCCGGCGGTGATCGTCGCCGCCGGCCTCGGGCTCTTCGCCTCGCTGGTCTACAACCCGGTGGCGGCGGCGATGAAGGAACATTCCGACCGCATGGTGCTGGAACTCTCCGGGTCGGACCGGCACACCGCGATCGACAGCGGTCGACCGGTGTGGCTGCGTCAGGACGGGGAGGACGGCGAATCGATCATCCGCGCCGGCCGTGCCATCGACCGTGGGTTGCATCTGGCCGATGTCAGCATCTTCTCCTACGACAAGACCGGCAAGTTCCGCGAGCGGATCGAGGCCGGCACCGCCGATTACGAGGACGGATATTGGCGGCTCGGCAGCGCGCGGGTCTACGCCTCCGGGCATGATCCGCAGGTCTACGACACCTGGCGGGTGTCGACCCGCCTGAAGCGCGAGCAGGTCGGCGAGAGCCTCGCCCAACCCGACACGGTGTCGTTCTGGGCGCTGCCCAGCTTCATCGAGACGGCGCGCAACGCCGGCCTCCCGGCTTTTCAATTCGAGTTGCAATATCAATTGCTTCTGGCCCGCCCCCTGCTCCTGGTGGCGATGGTGGCGATCGCCGCGACGGTTTCTCTCAGAGTGTTCCGCTTCGGCAACATCGGGCGGCTGATTCTCGGTGGCGTCGCCGCAGGCTTCGTGCTTTATGTCGTCGGAGAGGTCGCGCGGGGGCTCGGAGGCGCGGGAATGGTCCCGCCGTTCTTGGCAGCATGGTCCCCCGCCGTGGTCGCATCGTCGATGGGATTCACCATTCTGCTGTATCTGGAGGACGGTTAGGTATGCCCCGCGCCGTCCTCGATCGGCATGAGCGAAGACTGGAGATCGCGAACGACGGCCGCGTGTCGCCGAACGGGGAATCGTGTCCCGTCCACGCGCCGTCGCCGCGCCGCGCCCCACGCCTTCCGACCGTTACGATCGAGACCCCCGTCACGCCCCTTCCGCGCGCCCGTCTGCCTCGCGCCCGCGTCGCCCTCGGGCGCTTCGGCGCGCGCGCCGCGAGCGGCCTTCGGGCGTTCCTGCTCGCCTCCGTGGCGCTCGCCTTCGGGTTCGCGGCACCCGCCGTGGCGGCGCCGGCCAAGGTGAAGCCGGCGTTGCCGGCGGCGGTGACGCCGCCGGTGGCCAAGCCGACGGTGCGCGACGAGCACATGGTGGTGGAGGCCGATCAGGTCGTCTACGACAACGACGTCGACACGGTCACGGCGCTGGGCAACGTCCAGGTCTACTACAAGGGCAACATGCTCACGGCGCGCAAGGTGATCTACCGCCGCGCCGACAAGCGGGTGATCGCCGAGGGCGACGCGCGGCTGACCGACAAGGACGGCAACGTCCTGACCTCGCCGAAGCTCGACGTCACCGACGGGTTCTCCGAGGGCTTCGTCCAATCGCTGCGCATCGACACCATCGATCGCGCGCGTTTCGCCGCCGAGAGCGCGACGCGCAGCGGCGGCGACGTCACGGTGTTCGAGAAGGGCGTCTACTCGGCCTGCCAGACCTGCGTGAACGAGCCGGAGAAGCCGCCGTTCTGGCAGATCAAGGCGGCCAGGATCATCCACAAGCAGCAGGAAAAGACGGTCTATTACGAGGACGCCCGGCTCGAGATGCTCGGCGTGCCGATCGCCTATGTGCCGTTCTTCCAGCATCCCGACCCGTCGGAGAAGCGCAAGACCGGCTTCCTTCTGCCGCGCGTGATCAATTCCACGTCGCTCGGCCTCGGCATCCAGGTGCCGTTCTACTGGGCGCCGGTCGCCGATTGGGACGCGACGCTGGCGCCGGTGGCGCTGTCGCGCCAGGGCCTGCTGATGGACGTCGAGGTGCGCCATCGCTTCGACGCCGGTCAGGTGACGGTGCGCGCCTTCGGCATCAACCAGTTGAGCCCCGATGCCTTCAAATACACCAGCGGCGACCGGACCCATCGCGGCGCGCTGAGCACCACCGGCAAGTTCACCATCAACGAGAACTGGCACTGGGGCTGGGACGCGACCATCATCTCCGACCGTCGCTTCCTCAACGACTACCACATCTCGCCGCTGTCCGCCGACCGGTCGATATCGACCGTGTTCCTCACCGGCGAGGGCCTGCGCAACTACTTCGACGCGCGGGCCTATCGCTTCTCGGTGATCAACGACGACCTCGCCTACGACAAGTTCGGCAACAAGCTGCTGTTCGGCGCCGGCACCGAGTTGCAGGACAAGCAGCCGGTGGTCCATCCGGTGGTCGATTACGACGTCGTCGCCGAGAATCCGATCGCCGGCGGCGAGGTCTCGGCCCATCTCAACCTGACCAGCCTGACCCGCAACAAGACCGACATCGACACCTATGGCCGCGTGCTCGGCATCGCCGGCACCTTCACCCGGGTCTCCGGCCTGGTCGGCTGGCGGCGTCAGCTCATCGACGACTTCGGCCAGGTGTTCACGCCCTTCGCCTCGGTGCGCGGCGACCTGTTCTACGACAAATCGACCGATCCGGCGCTGGTCGGCTTCGTGCGCAACGGCACGCTCGCCCGCATCACGCCGACGATCGGCTTCGACTACCGCTATCCGTTCGTGGCGATGTCGAGTTTCGGCGCCCACACCTTCGAACCGATCGCCCAGATCGTGGCGCGGCCGAACGAGCAGTGGATGGGCAAGCTGCCGAACGAGGATGCCCAGAGCGTCGTCTTCGACGACACCACGCTGTTCCGACCCGACAAGTTCTCCGGCTGGGATCGCGCCGAGGGCGGCACCCGCCTCAACGTCGGCGGCCAATATACCTTCAACGCCGCGAACGGGGCGTCGCTGTCGGCGCTCCTCGGCCGTTCCTACCTGCTCGCCGGCGCCAATTCCTTCGGCTATCCCGACTACGACAACCTGATGGCCGAGGCCTACCTCGGACGGCCGGTGCCGCTGACCGCCTATGGCTCGGGACTCGAGACCAACACCTCCGACTGGGTCGGCCGCGTCAATCTCGACAGCGCCACCGGGTTCCGCATCGGCGCCCAGGCGCGCTTCGACCATGCCGACTTCACGCTCAACCGCGCCGACATCCAGGCGACCGGAACCAGCGGTCCGCTGACCGCCGGCGTCGGCTGGGCCTATCTGCGCACGCCGCGCGAACTCTACGATCTGCTGACCGCCTACGGCGCCACCGATCCGAGCGCGCTGGCGATCCGCGACGCGTTGAAGGATTCGCGCTCGGAGTTGCAGACCCACGCCAACCTGCGTCTGGCCGACAACTGGCGGGTGTTCGGCGGGGTGCGCTACGATCTGAAGAGCAAGTTCGTCTCCGGCGACACCCTCGGCATCGGCTACGACAACGACAGTTTCTCGGTGTCCCTGTCCTACACCGACCAGACCTATTCGGCGGTCAACGCGACGACCCTGCCGGTGACGGTCAGTTCGGTCCACGACCAGACGTTCTATCTGCGCTTCGGTTTCCGTACCCTCGGCGACGGACAGCTGTCGAACAGTCTGTCGACGTCGAATTGAGCGAAGTGGGAAGCCGAACCGGATCTTTCGACATCGATGACGGCGTGAGATCATGATCTCGCCATTCGAATGACGGAAAAGGCCGCCTGAAGACGTGACACCAACGCCGCGAACGTCTCGCCCGAGCCGAAGGGCATGGCGACGACGATGCCGGCGCGAGGAGGGACGAGGAGACCCATGCAGAATCGAAACCGGGCAGCCGCCTTCGTCGGGATTCTCGCCGGCGCGACGATGGCCTTCGTCGCATCGACGGTGGGAGCCGTCGCGCAGTCGACCATCCGCGTCGTGGTGAACGGCGAGCCGATCACCAGCAACGAGATCTCGAGCCGCGCCCGCTTCCTGCGGCTGGTCGACCGCACGACCACCGGGGCCTCGGTCGAACGCGCCGCGCTCAACGAGATGGTCGAGGAGCGGCTGAAGCTGCAGGAGGCCAAGCGCGTCGGCGTCGAAGCCTCGCAGGGCCAGGTCGACGCCGCCTTCGCCGGCATCGCCCAACGCCTGAAGATCTCGCCGGCGCAGCTCGAACAGGGCCTCGGCCAGCAGGGCATCAGCGCCGCCACGCTGAAATCGCGCCTGAAGACCCAGATCATCTGGCAGCAGTTGGTGGTCGGGCGCTTCTCCAAGTCGATTTCGATCACCGACAGCCAGATCGTCGACGCGCTGGAGAAGAAGGACGGCGGCAAGCCGAAGACCGCCCTCGGGTCCGGCACCAGTGCCGAATACACGATGAGGCAGGTGATCCTGATCGTTCCCGCCAAGGCCGGCGACGCCGGGGCACGGACCCGCGAGGCGGAAGCCCTGCGCGCCAAGGTCGACGGCTGCGACGGCCTGCTCGAGACGGTCAAGCCGATGAAGGAGACCTTCGTCAAGTCGCTCGGCAAACGGACCGCCGACGAGTTGCCGGAGAAGTTCCAGGAAGAACTGTCGCAGATGGTGGTCGGCAAGCTGTCGAAACCGTCGCGGACCCCGATCGGCGTCGAGATGCTGATCATCTGCGCCAAGCGCGACGTCTCCGGCGACTTCTCGATCCGCTCCAAGGTCGAGCAGGACCTGCGCAATCAGGAAGGCGAGGTCTTCTCTCGCCGCTACATGAACGACCTGCGGCGCATCGCGGTGATCGAATACAAGAAGTGAGCGCGATGACCGCGGTGGCCGACCCTCGACGCCCGATCGCCGGCCACCTCACGCCGGCCGTGACGATGGGCGAGCCGGGCGGCATCGGCCCGGACATCACGCTCCTCGCCTGGAGCCGACGCGCCGACGCCGCCCTGCCGGCCTTCCACGTCGTCGGCGATCCCGATCTCCTCGCCCGCCGCGCCCACCGCCTCGGCCTCGACGTGCCCGTCCGCCGGGTGGCGCCGGAGGCGGCGGCCGAAGTCTTCGCCACGGCCCTGCCGGTGGTCGATCTCGGACGGCCGGTCGCCGGCGAGCCGGGACGCCTGACGCCGGCGGACGCGGGCGCCGTGGTGGCCTCGATCGAGCGGGCGGTGGAGGAGGTTCGACGCGGGCAGGCCTCGGCGGTCGTCACCAATCCGATCCACAAGCACGCGCTCTACGACGCCGGTTTTCGCCATCCCGGGCACACCGAGTTCCTCGGCGAACTCGCCGCCGGCTTCGCGGCCCCGCCCGACGGCCGGGCCTGGCGGGCGGTGATGATGCTCGCCGGACCCGATCTCAGGACGGTGCCGATCACCGTCCACGTGGCGCTGGCGCAAGTCCCCCGCGATCTGTCGCAAGAGGTGATCATCGCCACGGCGCGCATCGTCGCCGCCGACCTGAAGAGCCGTTTCGGCCTCCCCTCACCCCGTCTGGTGATCGCCGGGCTCAATCCGCATGCCGGCGAGGACGGGGCGATGGGGCGCGAGGAGATCGAGGTGATGCGGCCGGCGATCGCCATCCTACGGGCCGAGGGGATCGACCTGCGCGGGCCGCTGCCGGCCGACACGCTGTTCCACGCGCGGGCGCGGGCGACCTACGACGTCGCGCTGTGCCCGACCCACGATCAGGCGCTGATCCCGGTCAAGACGCTGGCCTTCGACGAGACGGTCAACGTCACCCTCGGGCTGCCCTTCGTGCGCACCTCGCCCGACCACGGCACGGCGCTCGACATCGCCGGGACCGGCAAGGCCCATCCCGGCAGCCTGATGGCGGCGTTGCGGATGGCGGTGGCGATGACGGAGCCCGGCTGATGGCGCAGATCGACGCGTTGCCGCCGCTGCGCGAGGTGATCGCCGCCCACGGGCTGACGGCGATGAAGTCGCTCGGCCAGAACTTCCTGCTCGACCTCAACCTGACGTCGCGGATCGCGCGAGCCGGCGGAGCGCTCGACGGCGAGTTGGTGATCGAGGTCGGTCCCGGCCCCGGCGGCCTCACCCGGGCGCTGCTCGCCGAAGGGGCGCGCAAGGTGATCGCCATCGAGCGCGACCGGCGCTGCCTCGATGCGTTGGCGCAGGTCGCGGCGCATTACCCGGGCCGGCTCGAGGTGATCGAGGGCGACGCGCTGGAGGTCGACCTCGGGGCGCTGGTGGCGGCGGACGGGGCGGCGCGCGGCGTGACGGACCCCAAGGCGCGGATCTGCGCCAACCTGCCCTACAACATCGCCACGCCGCTGCTGGTCGGCTGGCTCCGGGCCGAGCCGTGGCCGCCGTGGTGGTCGGTGGCAACCCTGATGTTCCAACGCGAGGTCGCCGAACGGATCGTCGCCACCCCGGACGACGACGCCTATGGCCGGCTCGGCGTGCTCGCCGGCTGGCGCTCCGAGGCGCGCATCCTCTTCGACCTGGCGCCGCAGGCCTTCACGCCGCCGCCCAAGGTGACCTCGTCGGTGGTCAAGTTCCTGCCCCGCGCCGCGCCGCTCGCCGTCGATCCGGATGTCTTGGAACGGGTGGTCGCGAGCGCCTTCGGCCAACGCCGCAAGATGCTCAGGCAGTCGCTGAAGAGCCTCGGCCCCAAGGCGCTCGCGGCGCTGGAGACCGCCGGCATCGCGCCGACCGCCCGCGCCGAGGAGATCGACGTGGAGGGATTCGTGCGGCTGGCGAATGCCTACGCGGGAGCGTGAGGGGCGAGGCCGAATCGGCTCTTCATACGCGTATATTGACGTATAGCCACCTCTGGGTGAACATGGGGACCTTCCAGGGGGAGGAGGACGCCATGGCCAAGACCAACGAGTCAGCGAAGACCAATCGCACCGACGCGGCCACCAAGAGCACGAAGCCGCTCGTGATCCCGAGATACTGCTGTCAACCAGCACAGCCCTTCATGGCATTGGCGACCAGCGTCACCGGTGATCGCCTCCGCGCGATCATCGCCAATCACAAGACCTGGGCAAACGGAACGGTCCTCTCCTACTACTTGTTCGCCGATCCCCAGAAATATGGTGTGCAAGCGGGCAATGAAGCCGATTGCAATGCGGTGCGCGCGGCTTTCGACACGTGGGCGTCGATTGGTATCGGTATCAGCTTCAAGGAAGTGGACCAACCGAACAAGGCGATCCTACGGGTCGGGTTCGATCAGAGCGACGGATCGTGGTCCTTCGTCGGGCGCGACAATCTCAGTCACGCTTCTCCGAAAGAGCGAACGATGAACTTCGGTTGGGCGCTCACCGATGCCTACGGCCGCGACACCGCCAAACACGAGATCGGCCACGCGCTCGGCCTCAACCACGAGCATCAGAATCCGAACGCGGGCATCATCTGGAACACTTCGGAGGTCATCGACTATTTCTCCGGACCGCCGAACAACTGGTCCGTCAGCGAGATCCAGAGCAACATTCTCGACAAGCTGCCGGGCTCGTCGGTGACCGGATCGAACTGGGATCCGGATTCGATCATGCACTATCAATTCAAGGCAGGATTGATCGAGCATCCGCCGAAATACCAATCCACGCCCCTGATTCCGCACGGAGGTTTCTCGTCGGCGGACAAAGCATGGTCCCTGACGTTCTATCCGCCGCAGGACAAGACTCGGTTTCCGACCCTCGTACCGCATCAGTCGCAGATCGTCGCTGTGGCTCACCCCGGACAGGCCGACTACCTGATCGAGCCGGACGAGTCCCGGAAGTACGATCTACGCCTGTTCGGCAATGCCGACGCCATCCTGTTGGTCTACCAAGTCGACGGGGACACAGAGCACTACATCTCGGGCGACGACGACACCGGCAAGGATTCCAACGCAGCACTCAACGTGCGCCTCGACGCCGGCAAACACTATCTGCTGCGCGTCAAGATCCACTACTCGCCGGAGAGCGAACCTCTGTCACTGATGATGTGGTGAGACGCCTTCGCACGACATCGGCGATCTCGAGCGTACCGGTTCGCTCCCGGCACGCTCACTCCGTCGCCAACAGCCCCTCGACGAAGCCCTCGAGCCCGACCCGGCGCTCGCGCTTGAGGCGTTCGGCGCAGAGGATGGCCCGGATCTCGCGGTAGGCGCGGCCGAGGTCGTCGTTGATCACCACGTAGTCGAAGCGCCGCCATTCGGCGATCTCGGTCTTGGCGTTGGCCAGGCGCTTGGCGATCACCTCCTCGCTGTCCTCGGCGCGGCGGTGCAGCCGGCTCGCCAGTTCGGTCATCGACGGCGGCAGGATGAAGACGGTGACGACGTCGTCGGGCAGTTTCTCGACCACCTGGACGGTGCCCTGCCAATCGATGTCGAAGAGCACGTCGCGGCCGCCGGCCAGGGCGGCTTCGACCGGCTCGCGCGGCGTGCCGTAGAAATTGCCGTGGACTTCCGCCGATTCGAGCAACTCGTCGTGGTCGCGCATCGATTCGAAACGCTGGCGGGTGACGAAGTGGTAGTGGACACCGTCGATCTCACTGGAGCGCTTGCCGCGGGTCGTCACCGACACCGACAGGGAGATCGAGGCGCCCTCGTCGGCGATCAATTGGCGCGACAGGGTCGACTTGCCGGCGCCGGAGGGCGAGGCGAGAATCAGCCCGAGGCCGCGACGGACCTCTCGGGCGGGCGGAGCGTCGACGGTGGGGACGGCACGGCTGGGCATGGCGGGATCTCGGCGGGAGGGCGCGGCCGGACACTCCGGCCGATGCGTCATTCGATGTTCTGGATCTGCTCGCGCAGCTGATCGACCGCCGCCTTCATGTCGAGGCCGATGGCGGTCAATTCGCGGTCGTTGGCCTTGGAACAGAGGGTGTTGGTCTCGCGGTTGAATTCCTGGGCGAGGAAGTCGAGGCGGCGTCCGACGGCGCCGCCCGCCCCGATCAGCCGGCGCGCCTCGGCGACATGGGCGACGAGCCGGTCGAGTTCCTCGCGGATGTCGGCGCGGGTGGCGAGAATCACCGCCTCCTGCGCCAGGCGCTGCGGATCGAGGGCCGGCACCTGATCCATCAGGGCCGCCACCTGCTCGGCCAGGCGGGCGCGGATCGCCTGCGGGGTGCGCGCCGGGCAGGCCTCGGCGGCGGCGGTCAGCCGCGCGATCTCGTCGATGTGGCCGCCGAGCACCCGGGCGATCGCCGCGCCCTCGCCGGCGCGCGCCGCCAGGAGATCGTCGACGGCCGCCGTGAGGCCGGCGAGGAGGCTCGCGTCGAGGGCGGCGCGGGTGGCCTCGTCGTCCTCGACCTCGACCGTCTCCAGGACCCCCTTGATGGCGAGAACGCCGTCGAGGGTCGGGGCGGTGGCGTCGATCTTGTCGGCGATGCGGTTCATCGCGACGAGGACGGCGGCGAGCACCTCCTCGTTGACCCGCAGCGTCGTGGCGGCGGTCTCGCGGGCCAGCGTCAGCGAGGCCTGGACGTTGCCGCGAGCGAGCCGTTCGCCGATGTGGTTGCGGGCCGGGATCTCCAACCGGTCGAGGCCGGCGGGCAGGCGCAGGCGGACGTCGAGACCCTTGCCGTTGACGGAACGCAATTCCCAGGTCCAGCGCTGGCCGCCGACGGAGCCGTCGCGACGGGAGAAGCCGGTCATGGAGTTGAGGGTCATCGGCGGAAGTTCCTCTCGATCGGGGAGATCCGGGCCGCCACCCGGATCAGATGCGGTCGCGACCGCCTCAGTTGGTCTTCGGCGTCGCCCCGGAGCGGGCCGGCGCGGCGGGCTTCTGGGGCGTCGGCGCCACCGGCGGGACGCGGCCCTGCTCGATGGCACGCCAGCGGGCGACGTTGCGATTGTGCTCGTCGAGGGTCTCGGCGAAGGCGTGGCCGCCGGTGCCGTCGGCGACGAAGAACAGTTCGTTGGTGCGCGACGGATTGGCCACCGCCTCCATCGCGGCGCGGCCGGGATTGCAGATCGGGCCCGGTGGCAGTCCGGCGATGCGATAGGTGTTGTAGGGGTTGGGCGAGGCGAGATCGGCACGGGTGATGGTGCGTCCCTCGAGCCAGGCCTTGCCACCGTAGATGCCGTAGAGCACCGTCGGGTCGGTCTCGAGCCGCATGCCGCGCTTCAGCCGGTTGATGAAGACGGCGGCGACGCGCGGGCGCTCGTCGGCCTTGCCGGTCTCCTTCTCGACGATCGAGGCGAGAATGACGAGATCATGCGGCGTGGCGAGCGGCAGGCCCTGCGAGCGATGGGCCCAGATTTCGGCGAGACGGCGATCCTGCGCCTTCTTCATCTGATCGAGGATCTGGGCGCGGGTGGTGGTGCCGCGGGCGTAGGAATAGGTCTCCGGCAGCAGCGCCCCCTCCTCGGGAATCGAGGCGATGCTGCCGGACAGGATGGTGTCCTCCTGCAGGCGGCGGACGATCTGCTCGCTCGACCAGCCCTCGGGGAAGGTGATGCGGTGTTGGACGCCGCGCCCCTCGGTGATGATCTCGAGCGCGTCGCGCATCGACACCTTGGGCGGGAACTCGTATTCGCCGGCCTTGAGGCGCTCGGCCTCCTTCATCAGGCGGGTGCCGAGATTGAAGGTGGTGGCGTCGGCGACCACGCCGTTCCGCTCGAGCAGATCGGAGATGCCGCTCGGCGAGGCGTTGGGCGGGATCACCACCACGACCGGGGCGGTGAGCGGCCCCGGCGCCTCGAAACGCTGCTTGCCGTAGAGGACCGCCCCGCCGATGACCAGGGCGAGCACGGTCAGCAGCGAGAAGACGCCGTTGAGGAAGACGATGGTCGGATTGCGCGCGGCCTTCGAGCGAATCCTGGGCGGCGGCGGCGGCACCTCGGTGGGCTCGATCGCGGCGCGCGGGCTCTTGGGCACCGAGCGCTTGACCTCGGGGGCCGGCTCGGCGGGCGGAACCGCCTCGACGGATTTCGTCTCGACGGCCGTCGACGCCGGAGTCGACACGGACTCCGTGCCGTTGGTCGCGCCATCGGCCGCGTTGGCCTGGGGATCGGTCTTCTCGGACGTCATGACGCCTCGTGGCTCGTGGATACGAAACGGACGGGTCTCGCCGACATGAGGGACGATCAAGGCGAAAGCAGGTCTATCGCGTCGGCGCGAACCGCC
Source organism: Prosthecomicrobium sp. (assembly GCA_048497495.1). Taxonomy (GTDB): domain Bacteria; phylum Pseudomonadota; class Alphaproteobacteria; order Rhizobiales; family Ancalomicrobiaceae; genus JAFHCF01. The sequence goes on along the minus strand of JAFHCF010000093.1, from coordinate 1,597 downwards.
GCGACGGCAGGCGAGCGATCGAATCTCGCCCGAAGCGCCGGCCCATTAGGACCAGGGCGGCGGTGCGACGCAAGCCGGAGCGGCGTCGCAAGGGGCAACCGGCGTCGCGGTCAGTCGACCCGGCGCATGATCACCGTGGCGTTGGTGCCGCCGAAGCCGAAGGAGTTCGACAGGACGGTGTCGATCTTCTTCTTGCGCGCGACGTGCGGCACCAGATCGAGCGCCGTCTCCACCGACGGATTGTCGAGGTTGATGGTCGGCGGGCAGATCTGATCGCGGATGGCGAGGATGGCGAAGATCGCCTCGATCGCGCCGGCGGCGCCGAGCAGATGGCCGGTCATCGACTTGGTCGAGGACATCGAGGCCTCGGCGGCATGGTTGCCGAGGATGCGCTCGACGGCGGCCAACTCGATGCCGTCGGCCATGGTCGAGGTGCCGTGGGCGTTGATGTAGTCGATCTCGCCGGGCGAGATGCCGGCGCGCTTGATCGCCGCCGCCATGCAGCGATAGGCGCCGTCGCCGTCCTCGGAAGGGGCGGTGATGTGGTAGGCGTCGCCGGACAGGCCGTAGCCGATGACCTCGGCGTGGATCTCGGCGCCGCGCGCCTTGGCGTGCTCGTATTCCTCGAGCACGACGATTCCGGCGCCCTCGCCCATCAGGAAGCCGTCGCGATCCTTGTCATAGGGGCGCGAGGCGCGGGTCGGGTCGTCGTTGTAGCTGGTGACCAGCGCCCGGCAGGCGGCGAAGCCGGCGAGCGACAGGCGGTTGATCGGGCTTTCGCAGCCGCCGGCGACCATCACGTCGGCATCGCCGAAGGCGATCAGGCGCGCCGCGTCGCCGATGGCGTGGGTGCCGGTCGAGCAGGCGGTGACCACCGCATGGTTCGGACCCTTGAGGTGGTGGGCGATTGAGATGTAGCCGCCGGCGAGATTGATCAGCCGGCCGGGGATGAAGAAGGGCGAGATGCGACGGGGGCCGCGCTCCTTCAGGATGATCGAGGCATCGTAGATGCCGCCGATGCCGCCGATGCCGGAGCCGACCATGACGCCGGTGGCGCACTGGTCCTCGTGGGTCGCGGGATGCCAGTCGGCGTCGTCGAGGGCCTCCTTGGCGGCGGCCATGGCGAAGACGATGAACTCGTCGACCTTGCGCTGCTCCTTGGGGTCCATCGCCAGGTCGGGATCGAAGGTGCCGTCGGTGCCGTCGCCACGCGGGATGCGCGCGGCGATCTTGCAGGCGAGATCATCGACCTCGAAGTCGGAGATGCGCACCGCGCCACTCTTGCCGGCGAGAATGTTGGCCCACGTCGGCCCGACGCCGCTGCCCAGCGGCGTGACCATCCCCAGACCCGTGACGACTACTCGACGCATCGCGACCTCCCCCCCTGGCAGGAAATCCTGTGGATACCGATCGGCGGGATGTCGGCGGCGCCCTCATTCGCGAGAAGGGCCACCACGACCGTCCGGCCGCCGGCTCGATGAGAAACGCCGAAGACGCCGCTTCGCGCCGAGCGAGGACCGGAGAACCTCTCCCATCCCCGTCCGGCGCGGGCCGGCGGCGCCGCGGATCATCTCCCCGCGCGGGCGAAGGCTCGCTC
>JAFHCF010000092.1:0-11274 GCA_048497495.1 Prosthecomicrobium sp. | reverse complement strand
GAGGAATACGCCAAGCTGGCGATGGCGATCATCGACAACGCCATGCTCAACGGCGAGGTCATCCGCCTCGACGGGGCGCTGCGCATGGCGCCGAAGTGAGCCGTCCCGATCCCACCGAGAGGAGCCGCCGATGATCTCGCCCGTCAGCCGTGTGATCGATGCCGCCAGCGGCGTCGCGACCATCCGCTTCGACCGCCCGGACGTGCTCAACGCCATCGATCTCGCCACCGCGCGGGCCTTCCGCGCGGCGGTCGAGGCGGTGACGGCCGATCCTTCGGTGCGCTGCATCGTGCTCACCGGAGCCGGCCGATGCTTCGTCGCCGGCGGCGACCTCGGTGCCATCGGCGCCGATCTCGACGCGGCGGCGAACGTCGTCGACGGCCTGCTCGACGCGCTCCATCCGGCGCTGACGGCGCTGCGCCGCGCCCCCGCCCCGGTGGTCGCGGTGGTGCGGGGCGCCGCCGCCGGCGCCGGGTTCAGCCTGGTGCTGGCCGCCGACGTCGTCGTGGCGGGCGAGAGCGCGGTGTTTCAGATCGCCTACGACAAGGTCGGCGCCACCCCCGACTGCGGCGGCACGTGGTTTCTCGAGCGCAAGGTGGGGCGCACCCGCGCCTTCGAACTGATGCTGACCGGTCGCAGGTTGAGCGCGGCGGAAGCCGTCGCCCTCGGCGTCGTCACCGAGATGGTCGCCGACGCCGATCTGGAGACGCGCGGCCGAGCGCTCGCCGCGGCGATCGCCGCGGGACCGACCCGCGCCTTCGGCCGTTTCAAATCGCTGATCGACGCCGCCCCGAGCCGCTCGCTGGAGGATCAGCTCGAGGCCGAACGCGCCGCCTTCGTCGCGGCGACCGCCACGGCCGACTTCCGCGAGGGCGTGACCGCCTTCCTCGCCAAGCGCCCTCCGGTCTTCGAAGGGCGGTGAGGGCGGACACGGGCCCGCCCCTTCCGGGGCGCGAGGCCCGCGCCGGGGTTCAGACGATGCCGTCCGGCACCCGCCACACCGATTGCAGCTTCTCGCCGGCGAGGATGCGGTCGCGGGCGGCGGCTTCGTCGGCGCCGAGCCTGTCGGCCTCGTCGGCCACCGCCGCCACCATCGCCTTGGGGATGACCACGACGCCGTCGACGTCGGCGAAGATCACGTCACCGGGTTCGATGCGGACGCCGGCGATGGTGATCGGGACTTGCGATTGCTTCGGCTCCTTCTTGCCGGAGACGGAGACCGGGCTGCGCGAGCGGCCGAACAGCGGATAGCCCAGTCGCCGCACCTGCGCGGTGTCACGGACGGTGCCGTCGACGATGGTCGCCGCCGCGCCGTGGGTCTTGGCCCCGCTGGACATCAGTTCACCGGTGCACGAGCCGGGCGCGCAGGAGGCGTCGACGGCCAGGACGGCGCCCTCGGGCACGTTGTCGATGGCGTTGTGATAGACGTCCTGGGGCTGGCCCTGGCGCGGGCTCGGCGCGAACAGGACGGTGACGGCGGGGCCGCACACCACCTGCCCCGGCTCGAGTTCGCCCTGGAGCGTGATGCCCTCAAGGTATCCGAAGCCGCCGAGCCGTTCCAGACTGTCGTGGACATCGCCGGAATACCACCGCGACAGACGCCGGATGGCGCTCCAATCGGTATCGGAATAGTCCCACTTGCTCATCGAATTCATTCCTTCTTGAGGAGAGCCGCGTTGTCGAGAATGACCCGCAGATAGTCGGAGCTGTGGTCGATCTGGCCGCGAATGGCGGCGACGGCGCCCTGCCGGTCGCGTGCCCGGATCAGCCGGTAGATCTCGTCGTGCTCGGCGTAGCCTTCCTCCAGCGACTTGCGCGGCACGCGGGAGGAGACGCGGATGATGTCGACGATGATCGAGAAGAGATTGTCGTAGAGGACATCGAGGATCTCGTTGCCGGCGGCGCGCACCAGCGCGAGGTGGAAACGGGCGTCGCCGTCGGTGAAGGCCTGTTGGTCGTCCTCCTCGGCCGCGATCCGCATCCGCTCCAGCGCGGTTTCCGCCGCCGGAACCTTCCGCCCCTCGTTCGCCAGGCGCAGGACGACCTCGCTTTCGATGATCCGCCGGACGTCCATCAGCTGGACCAGATAGGCCGGGCGATCGGCGAAGAGTTGCTTCACCGTGAGCGCCAGCGAACCGAGAAATTCATTGACGTCGTCGCGCACCACCATGGCGCGCTCGCCGTGGCGGCGACGCACCAGCCCCTTGGTCTCGAGAATCTGCAACGCCTCGCGCACCGATCGGGTGCTGACGTTGTGGACGCGGGCGATCTCGGCCTCCGACGACAGGCGTTCGCCGACCTTCAGCGCGCCGGAGAGGATCTGCGATTCGAGCGCCTGCACGACGGAGACGTGCAGCTTGTCGCGCTCGATGCCACGCCGGGCCGTCCCGACGTCCCCGTCTGCCGTGTCGTTCGTCACCAAGCCGTGAATCCTCCGTCCACCACCACGTTCGATCCCGTCATATAGGTGGAGGCATCGGATGCAAGGAATTGGACGACGCCGCCGAATTCCTCGATCTCGGCCTGCCGACCCATCGGCACGCGCTCGAGGAAGGCATCGATGAATTCCTTGTCGAAGGCCGCCGTCTTGACGCCGCCGAAGGTGATCAGATTGACCCGGACGTTCGCCGGGCCCCAGTAGGTGCCGAGATAACGCGTCATGTTGACGAGACCCGACTTCGAGGCGGCATAGGAGATCGCCTTGACGAAGGGCTTGCCGTCGCGCTTCTCGCGATAGGCGTAGAGCGCCTGGTTGGGCGAGACGATGCCGTACATCGAGCCGACGTTGATGATGCTGCCGCGTCGGGCCTCGGCCATGCGCGAGCCGACCACCTGACAGCAGAGCATGACGCCGGTCAGGTTGGTCTCGATGATCTCGTCCCAATATTTCTTCGAGTAGACCTCGAAGGGACTGTTCTGGTCGGCCGAGCCCGTGGGCTTGGAATCGATGCCGGCATTGTTGACCAGGATGTGCGGCACGCCCCACAGCGCCACCAGTTCCTCGGTCGCCCGCTCGAGCGCCTCCTTGTCGGTGACGGAGGCGACGAAGACGCGGATGCGATCGGTGAGGCCGGGGAACTTCGCCTCGAGCGTCGCCTGGTCGGCCGGGCGGCGGCTGTAGATCGCCACCTTGGCGCCGGCGGCGGCGAGCGTCTTGCAGAACTGCGTGCCGAGTTGCCCGAGCCCCCCGGTGACGATGGCGACCTTGCCTTCGAGGCTGAATTGATTGCTCATGATGAGGCCTTCCGTTCACTCGATGTCTTGGTGGTCGATGCACCGGCGCGCGCGGAGTGGGGCTCCGCCCCCGCGATGCCGAGGGTGTCCGGCACGGCGGGCCTCTCGCCTCGGTCGGCCCTGCGTCGGCGATCCGTCGAAGACCCCACGGCGCCCCGCGCGCCCACCGCCGGGATCGACGGAAGGGTGGCGTGTGATCGCCCTCGAACGTCGTCACGGCGTTCGATTTCGGAGGAGCCGGCGGCTTCGACGAGCCTGGACAATGTCGTTCGATCGCGATGGCGGGCAGGGATCGAGGAGAAGAGAAGCCTGGATCGCGGACGCCGAAACATGTTCGCCAGCCCCTCCTCTTCTCGCCGACGTGGCGCAAGTTCGGATCATTCGATATCGAAGCAAATGACACATGTCAAGAGTTGCGAGCCGCGTGACCCGGTTCGATCGGCGCCCGAAATCGTAAGCTCACTCATGATTATTCTCCGTAGATTCTGACATCGATCCTGTATATCTATTCCATTCCCATCATTTTTCTACATATAAATCGTTTTTATTGATTTTATACCTCAGCTAATAGACGTTCTTATGATCGTATATTGCGAATTGATACGCTACTTGTATTCACAATCGAAAATTTTTAGATTTTGATGTATGAATTTTCAGACCTCTGAATTCGTTCGATTTGCCACGAGATCATATTTCTACCAGCGGTGACACGCGGAGCGTCGGCGGAGAGCCGATCTCACGCCGTTCCACAGCTTGACATATGACATAATGGGCCTAGGCTCCGGGTCGTCCCACAAGAACGATCGCCCGGACCCGTCCGGATGAACGCGGCATCTGAGGAAACAGCCATGAAGACTATTCGCGCCGCCGTCGCGGCGACCGTAGCCGTATGCGCCGCAACCGCCTTTGCCGGTCCCGCTCTCGCCGAGTGGCCGGAGCGCGCCGTCACCGTCATCGTGCCGTGGTCGGCCGGCGGCGGCACCGACGCCACCGCCCGCATCGTCGCGGCGGAGTTGCAGAAGAAGTTCAAGCAGCCCTTCAACGTCGTCAACCGCACCGGCGGCGGCGGTCTCGTCGGCCATGCGGCCATCGCCGCGGCGTCGGCGGACGGCTACACGCTCGGTGTCATCACCATCGAGATGACGATGTTCCAGGCGCAGGGCCTCGCCGGCGCCACGCCCGACAGCTTCACCTATCTCGGGCGCTTCAACGCCGATCCGATCGGCATCAACGTCGCGGCCTCCTCGCCCTACAAGACCGCCAAGGACCTGATCGAAGCGGTCAAGGCCAACCCGGGCAAGATCAAGGCCTCGGGCGCCAACCGGGGCGGCCTGTCGCACCTCGCCTGGGTCGGACTCCTCGCCAAGCTCGGCGTCGATCCGGCCGCCAGCCCCTGGGTCGCCTCCGACGGGTCGGCCCCGGCGATGCAGCAGCTCGCGGCGGAAGCGATCGAGGTCGTCTCCACCTCGCCGGCCGAGGCGCAGCCCCTGGTCGACAGCGGCAAGGCGCGGACGCTCGCGGTCATGTCGAACGAGCGTGTCTCCAACTACCCGAACCTGCCGGCCATGCCGGAGTCGCTCGGCGTCCAATGGTCGCCGTTGCCGTTCCGCGCGCTCGCCGCGCCCGTCGGCGTGCCCGACGAGGTCCGCGGCAAGGTCAGCGCCGCGCTGAAGGAGATCACCGCCGATCCGGAATTCGTGAAGTTCATGAATTCGCGCGGCTTCTCCGTCGCCTACCAGGACAGCGCCACCTTCACCGAGACGGTGAAGGACAGCGCGGCCAATCTGGTCGACGCCATGAAGGCCGTGGGCCTCGCCAAGTAACGCAAAGCGAGCGGTTCCGCACATGCGTCTCGATGATCGTCTGACGGGGTTCCTCCTCACCCTCGCCGGCATCGTGGTCGCCATCGCGGCACGGGGGATCCCCTCCGTGCCGGGAACGACCTACGGTCCCGACCTCCTGCCGACGATCATCGGCATCGCGTTGGCGGTGTGCGGTGGGCTCGTCTTCGTCGGCGGCGTCAAGGCCGCCGCCGACGGACCTTGGATAGATCTCTCCGATTGGTCGGGCCGAACCCTCGGCATCATCGGCGCGATCTGGGCCGTCGGCGGCACCATCGTCGGCGTGCTCTTCCTGCGCCAGATCGGCTTTCCGCTCTTCGCCTTCGGCTTCGCGCTGCCCCTGATGCTCTTGATGGGCGCGCGTCCGCTCGTGTCCGTGGTCGTCTCCGCGGTGGTGGCGCTGGTCGCCTTCGCCCTCTTCTACCACCTGTTGCTGGTGCCGCTTCCGGTCGGCCCGCTGACCTTCCTGGGGTAGCCATGGCCTCGTTCGACACCCTCTGGGCGGCGCTGATGATCGTGCTGCAGCCGAGCGTGCTGCTGGTCATCGCCGCGTCGGCGGTCTACGGCCTCGTCGTCGGCGCCATCCCCGGCCTGACCGCCACCATGGCGACGGCGCTGATCATCCCGCTGACCTTCTACATGGACCCGATCCCGGCGATCGCGGCGATCGTCACCTCGACCGCCATGGCGATCACCGCCGGCGACATCCCCGGCGCGCTGCTGCGCATCCCCGGGACCCCGGCGTCGGCCGCCTACACGGAAGAATCCTACGCCCTGACGCTCGCCGGCAAGAGTGATCTCGCGCTCGGCATCTCCATCTGCTTCTCCGCCTTCGGTGGGCTGTTCGGGGCTCTCACCCTGCTGATCGTCGGCCCGCTGCTCGCCCAGATCGCCTTGAAGTTCTCGTCGTTCGAGTTCTTCTGGCTGGCGCTGCTCGGCCTGATGACCTCGGCGCTGGTCAGCGCGGATTCGCCGGTGCGCGGCATCGTCTCGTTGCTCTTCGGCCTGTTGATCTCGACCATCGGTCTCGACGTCACCTCCGGCCAGCCGCGCTTCACCTTCGGCGTCCTCGATCTGATGGGCGGCGTGTCGTTCATTCCGGTGATGATCGGCATGTTCGCCTTCGCCGAAATGCTGCGCGGCCTGTCGGCCACCGGGCACATACCACCGGTGCCCGACACCAGCCGCAGCCGTCCGTTCAAGGACATGTGGTCGATGGCGAGGACCTATCCCGGCGCGGCCCTGCGCGGCGCCGGGCTCGGCACCGTCGTCGGCGCCCTGCCGGGGGTCGGGGGCGACGTCGCCGCCTGGATTTCCTATGGGCTCGCCAAGAAGCTCTCCAAGACGCCGGAGAAGTTCGGCAAGGGCCACCCCGAGGGCCTGATCGCCGCCACATCCTCCAACAACGCCGGCCTCTCCAGCGCCTGGATCCCCGCCCTGGTCTTCGGCATTCCCGGCGACGCGATCACCGCCATCGCCATCGGCGTCCTGTTCATGAAGAACCTCAACCCCGGCCCGCGTCTCTTCGTCGAGAACCCGACCATGGGGATCGCGGTCATCATGACCTTCTTCGTCGCCAACATCCTGTTGATCCCGATCGGCTACTGGGCGGTGCGCGGCGCGCGCTTCGTGCTCGGCGTGCCGCGCTCGATCATCCTGCCGACCATCATGGTGTTCTGCGTCGTCGGATCCTTCGCGATCAACAACACGATGTTCGACGTCGGCGTCATGCTGGTCGCCGGCATCGCCGCCTATATCCTGGAGGCCAATCGCTTCCCGATCGCCCCGATCATCCTCGGCATCGTTCTGGGTCCGGTGGTGGAGCGCAACTTCATCATGTCGATGCAGATCGCCGACGGGAACCTCCTCGGCTTCTTCTCGCGACCGATCGCCGCCTTCCTCGGCGTCGTCGTCGCGGTCACCGTGATCTGGGGCCTCGTCGCCCCGATTCTCGCGCGTCGGAGCGCCGCTCGGCGGGATCCGGCCCGGCCGTGATGGCGGAGCACGCGCGAGCGGGCCGCATGCCGGAGCATCGATCGGCGCGCCATCGGCGGATGCCCGCAAGAACCGCGAGGATCCGCCCAGGCTCCTCGGCGGAACTCGACGGATTCGTTTCGATGCCCGCGCTGGCGCCGGGGCCCACCGTGGACTTACAATCCGCCTGGACCCCTCGGACGGGGCGATCGATCGCGCCCATCCGAACGTCCTTGCCGGAGGGAGCCGACCGACGTCGCCCCAGCCCCGGACCGGCGGAGGATCGTTTCCCGTGTTTCGCAGTTCCGTCGCCCGTTCGGTCCTCGTCCTCCACTGGATCGCCGTCCTCGTGATCCTCGGCGTCTCGCTGCAATTCGCCACCTCCGCTTGGCGCGGCCTGTTCCGGGCCGGTCAGGTGGTCGATCTCGCCGCCCTCGATCGAACCCTCTTCGCCGCCACCGCCGGCATCCGATTGGAGATCGGCACCGTGGGCGTCGCGTTGCTGCGCGACGACGATCCGCGACCCGGGCTCGAGAAGGGCCTCGGCGTCATGACCGACAGGCAGCGCCAGGTCGAGACGGCGCTCGCCGCCTCGCCGCTCGCCGATCGCAAGGTGTTGCTCGAACACCTGAGAGCCCACGCGCAGGGGTTCTACGCGGCCCGCCGGTTCATCGACGCCGAAGCGCCGCTGCCGCGTGCCGATCGCGACGCCAATCGCATCGAACCGTGGCGGATGGCGGTCTACGAACTCGCCGCGACGATCGACGACGCCAGTACCTCGGTCGGCCGCGAGTTGCGGGCCCTCGATCCGGAGATCGGCGAGCTCGTCGCCATCCGACAGATGTCTTTCACCATCCGCGACCGCTATTCGCGTCAATGCTCGGCCTTCCGCCCGGCGGTGCAATCGGACACGCCCCTCACCCGGGCGGAGCGCGATCGATGGCGCGAGGACATCGGCGCCTATACGGCGCTGTGGGGACAGATGGAGCGCGTCGCCCAGCAACTGCCGGCGACGATGGGCTTCGCGCCGCTGGTCGCCGAGGGCGTCGCGCGGACCAGCGCGGCGCAGACGATCATGACCCGAACCCTCGAGGGGCTGTCGGGTTCGGGCAAGCCCGCCTATGACGCCGCCGCGTGGTCGCGGAACTGCATCACGGCCTATGCCTCGATCCTGGGGATAGGAAGCCGGGCGCTCGACCTCGAGGTGGCGCAAGCCGCGCAACAGCGCTCGCGGGCCCATCTGGTCGGGGCCCTGGCGACGGTCTTCCTCGTTCTCGTCGTGATCCTGGGCTTCGTCTCGCTGCGCTTCGTGCGCGACCGCCTGTCGACGCCGATGCGCGACATCGAGGCGGCGCTGGCGAAATTGCGGGCCGGCGATCTCGATACGCCGATCGAGGTGCCGCCGTGGAACGACGAACCGAGTTCGATCACCCGTGCCCTCGAGGGTCTGCGGCAACAGGCCCTGGAGGCCCGGCGGCTGCGGCTGCGCATCGACGAATTACGCGACGAGTTGGTCGAGCACGCCGAACACGTCGGACGCACCAAGTCGCAGTTCCTCGCCACCATGAGCCACGAGATCCGCACGCCGCTGCACGGCATCCTCGGCATGGCGCAACTGCTGGCCCAGAGCCCGGTCACCGAGGAACAGCGCGCCTGGGTGCGGGCGCTCGACCAGTCCGGCCGACTGCTGCGCGACATCCTCGACGACATTCTCGACTTCACCCGGCTGGAGAGCGGGCGGGTGACGATCGAAACCGCGACCTTCTCGGTGCGCGAGCGCATCGCCATGGTGGAAGCGACGATCCGCCCGGCGATGGAGCGCAAGGGGCTCGCCTTCATCGTCACGATCGCTCCGGCCGTCCCCGAGCTTCTCGTCGGCGACGCCGGCAAGCTCGGACAGATCCTCCTGAACCTGCTCGGCAATGCCGCCAAGTTCACCCCGAGCGGCGAGGTTCGCCTGACGGTCGCGCCGGGCGAGGGTCGATCGGGGCGGCTGTGCATCACCGTCGCCGATACCGGCATCGGCATCGCGCCCGACGCCCTCGCCCACATCTTCGAGCCCTTCTCCCAAGCCGATGGGTCGGTGGCGCGCCGCTTCGGCGGTTCGGGTCTCGGGCTGGCGGTGTGCCGGGGCCTGCTCGATGTGCTCGGCGGCGACATCGCCATCGACACCGTGCTCGGGCGCGGCACCACCTTCACCGTGTGCTTTCCGGTCTCCGAGGCAGGTGCCGCGATGCCCGCCGCGTCGGCGCTCGAGGAGGCATTGCCGGAGCTCTCGGTGCTGGTCGCCGAGGACAACCCGGTCAACGCGCTCATCGTGCGCACCGTGCTCGAACGCGAGGGCCACCGGGTTCGACACGTCGAGACCGGTTCGGATGCCGTGACCGCGGCGACCAGCGAGGATTTCGACGTCGTCCTGATGGATCTCGCCATGCCCGGCCTCGACGGGGCGAGCGCCTGCCGTCGGATCCGCGCCTGCGGCCATGCCACCCGCGCGGTGGTGCCGATCCTCGCCGTGTCGGCCGGCGGCGCCGCCGCCGACGACATCGATGCCGGCTTCGACGGCCGGCTGGAGAAGCCCTTCCGCCGCGAGGACCTGTTCGACGCCCTGGCGCAGGTGCTGGGGCTGAGGCCCCGCCGCGCCGAGACGCGGGGCGAACGGCTCGGCGCCATCGGCGAGCAGGCGCGAGACCTCGGCATCGAAGGCGCGCACAAGCTCGTCGCCCTCTATCTCTCCTCACAACGGGCGATCCTGGGGGAAGCGATCGAGGCGGCGCGGCTCGGCGATCTGGTTCGGACGCGCGCCCTCGCCCATCGGCTCAAGGGGGCTTCCGCCCATGTCGGCGCCGAGGACATGGCGGCGGCGGCGGCGGCGCTCGAGGCGGCGGCGGCCTCGGGGGAAGGCGCCGGCCTGGCGGCGGCGGCGGAAGCGATCGACATCCTCGGCCGGACGCATTTCGAGGCCTTCGCGGCGCATGCGGCGGCGGAGTTCGCCCATCTCGGCGGTCGCGATCAGGCGACCTTCTCGGCGAAGACGTAGCCCAGCCCGTACTCGGTCACGATCATCTGCGGCTTGCCGGGATCGGCCTCGATCTTGCGGCGCAGGCGACCGATCAGCACGTCGACGGTGCGGTCGTTGGGGTCCCACTCGCGACTGCTCATCACGTCGAGCAGGTCGTTGCGGCTCATGATCCGGCCGGGATGGCGCACCAGGGCGGAGAGGAGGTCGAACTCGGCCGCGGTCAGGCGCACCGTCTCGCCGGAGGGCGAGGTCAGGCGGTGTTCCTCGAGGTCGAGGCACCAGCCGGCGAACCAGCGAATCCGCTTGCCCGCCCCCTCGCCGCCGCGCGTCCGGCGCAGCACCGTATTGACCCGGGCCAGAACCTCGCGTGGCGAAAACGGTTTGGTGACGTAGTCGTCGGCGCCGAGTTCGAGGCCGATGATCCGGTCGGCCTCCTCGGTGCGACCGGTCACGAGAATCACCGGAATATCGCTCTCGGCGCGGATGTCACGCATCAGCGACAGCCCGTCGCCGTCGGGCAGGCGGATGTCGAGAAGGACGAAGTCGATCTTCTCCCGCGCCATCAGCCGACGCAGCCCGTCGGCGGTATCGGCGGCCCGCACCTGGAAACCGGCATTGGCGAAATAGCCGACCAGAGTGGCTTGAATCAACGGCTCGTCGTCGACGATCGCGATCACCACATCGCTCGGTCGCGTGACCTGTTCCGGACGCATCGCTTGGTTCTCGGTTCATTTACAATTGAGTTCGAGCCGTTCACGGTTCGACGCTCGGCAGTTTACATCACAAGGCCATTGTCCCGGCAATACGCAGACCAACAGACAGCGTCGGTCGCCGAGGATATCAATGGTAAATCCACTCACCAAAATCTTCCAGTTCATGAAGAGACCAGTGGCTCTCGGGACCGCTGGTTTCGCCGGTATCGCCATCGGTGTAATCGGCTGGGGCGGCTTCAACACCGTGATGGAGGCAACAAATAGCCTCGAATTCTGCATCTCTTGCCATGAGATGAAAGACAACGTCTACCAGGAATACAAGAAGACGATCCACTACTCGAACCCGTCGGGCGTCCGCGCCATCTGCTCCGATTGCCACGTGCCGAAGGATTGGACCCACAAGATCATCCGCAAGGCCCAGGCCTCGGGCGAGTTGTGGGGCAAGCTCACCGGCTCGATCTCGACGCCGGAGAAGTTCGAGGCCAAGCGG
>JAFHCF010000091.1:0-19222 GCA_048497495.1 Prosthecomicrobium sp. | reverse complement strand
GCCACCAGCGCTTCGGCGAGCCCGGCGTGCAGCGTCTCACCCTGACTTCCGAGTTCCAGCATGTCGCCGAGAACCGCGACGCGCCGTCCCTCGAGCCCGACCGGGGTATGGCCGAGCAGATCGATCGCGGCGCGCATCGACGCCGGATTGGCGTTGTAGCTCTCGTCGATCAGCACCGCCTCGCCGTGACCGAGCCTGAGCACCAGCCGCTCGCCGCGCCCCTTGGGCGGCGTCATGTCGGCGAGCGCCAGTCCGGCGTGCGCCAGATCCGCTCCGACCAGCATCGCGGTGGCCAGCACCGCCAGCGAATTCTTGACGACGTGGCGGCCCGGCGACCCGATCTTGTAGGTGATCGACGCGCCCAGGATGGTCGCCATCACGGTGGAATTGTCGGCCTGCAGCGAGGCCCGCTCGAGATGCGCCTCGAAGCCCTCGCCGATGCCGAAACGGACGATCCGCACGCCCCGGGTCACGGCCTCGGCCGCCGCCGCCAGGATTCCGGCCTGGGCGACGTCGCCGTCGATCACCGCCGCCCCGCCCGGCTCGAGGCCCGAGAAGATCTCGGCCTTGGCCTCGGCGATGGCGTCGACGTCGCGGAAGAATTCGAGATGCACCGGCGCCACCGTGGTCACCACCGCGACGTGCGGCCGGACCAGGGCGGTCAGCGGCGTGATCTCGCCGGCGTGGTTCATGCCGACCTCGAAGACGCCGAAGGCGCAGTCCGCCGGCATCCGGGCGAGCGTCAGCGGCACGCCCCAATGATTGTTGTAGGAGGCGACCGAGGCGTGGGTCTTGCCCTGGTCGGCGAGCACGTGGCGCAGCGCCTCCTTGGTCGAGGTCTTGCCGACCGAGCCGGTCACCGCGACGATGCGCGCGCCCGTCCGCGCCCTCGCCGCCCGCGCCAGCCGGCGCAGGGCCTCGAACACGTCGTCGACGACCACGTAACGTCCGTCGGCGGGCAGGTCCGCGAGCTTTTCCTCGGACACGACGCAGACCCCGGCGCCGCGCGCGAGCGCCCCGGCGACGAAGTCGTGGCCGTCGCGGGTGTCGCCGAGAATGGCGAAGAAGGCCTCGCCCTCTTCGATGGTGCGGCTGTCGATCGAAATGCCGGAGATCGCCGTCGCCGGCCGGCCGACCATGCGGCCGCCCATGGCGTCGGTGAAGGCGTCGAGGGTCCACAGCGGCGCGTTCATGCGATCAGATCCCGAAGTGCGGAGGCCACGGCGTCGTGGTCGGAGAAGGGTAGCACCGTCTTGCCGACGATCTGGCCGGTTTCATGTCCTTTACCGGCGACCACCAACACATCCCCGGATTTCAGCATGCCGACCGCCTCGCGGATCGCCCGCCCCCGATCGCCGATCTCGACGGCGCCCGGCGCGGCGGCGAGGATCTGGCGCCGGATCTCGGCCGGATCCTCCGAGCGCGGGTTGTCGTCGGTGACGATGGCGACGTCGGCGAGCCGGGTGGCGATCTCGCCCATGATCGGCCGCTTGCCGGGGTCGCGATCCCCGCCGCAACCGAAGACGACGACGAGGCGTCCGGTGGTGTAGGGCCGGAGCGCGGCGAGCACCTTCTCCAGCGCGTCGGGCTTGTGGGCATAGTCGACGAAGACCGGCGCGCGCTCGGCCGTGGCGCCGACCCGGTCGAGCCGGCCGGGGGCGCCCTCGAGATGGTCGAGTGCCGCGAGCGCCGCCGCCGTCGAGGCCCCGGTGACGATGACGAGACCGGCGGCGACCAGCGCGTTGGAGACCTGGAAGGTGCCGAGCAGCGGCAGGCGCACCTCGTGAGGACCATCCGCGGCCGCGATGGTCAACCGTTGCAGGCCGGCCTCGACGGCGACGTCGACGAGCCGCAGATCGTCGCCGGCGCGGCCGACGGTGAAGACCCGGCGGCCGGCGGCGCGGGCGCGTGTCACGGCGGCGAGACCCTCGGCCGTGTCGACCTCGACCACCACCGGGCCGCCCGGCGGCACCAGATCCTCGACGAGGCGCATCTTGGCGTCGAAATAGTGGGCGACGCTCGGATGGTAGTCGAGGTGATCGCGCGACAGGTTGGTGAAGGCGCCGGCGACGATCCGCACCCCGTCGAGGCGGTGCTGGTCGAGCCCGTGCGAGGAGGCCTCGAGCGCCACGTGGGTGACGCCCTCCCCCGCCAGGTCGGCGAGATCACGGGCGAGATCGACCGGATCGGGCGTCGTCAGGCTGCCGTAGGTGGCGCCGTCCGGCTTGACGATGCCGATCGTGCCGATCGAGGCGGCGGCCCGTCCGAGACGCATCCAGATCTGGCGGGCGAAGGCGGCGACCGAGGTCTTGCCCGAGGTGCCGGTCACCGCGACGATGGTGGCGGGCTGATCGCCAAAGAAGCGCGCGGCGGCGAGCGCCAGCGCCCGGCGCGGCTCGGCGGCGCGCAGCACCGGTACGCCGAGGTCGCCGAGATCGGCGGTACGCCCGGCGATCACCGCCACCGCGCCCCGGGCGACCGCGTCGGCGGCGAACCTCGCCCCGTCGGCGCGGGTGCCGGCGAGCGCCACGAACACGAATCCCGGACCGACCTTGCGGCTGTCGGCGGTGATGCCGAGAACCTCGGGATCCGGCCCGGCCGCTTCGTCGACGATCTCGTGGGTGAGTGCCCCGAGGCGCATGGTTCCGGTTCCCGTTCCGCCCCGCCGCCGCCCCATGGCGACGATCCGGCTCAGTTGGAGGCGATCGCCGGCTTCGGCAGATCATATCTCGGCATCACCCCCAACATCGGCGCGATGCGACGAATGATGGCGCCGACGGTCGGCGCCGTGTTGAGACCGGCGGTGGCCACCCCCACCTCCTTCTCCGGCTTGGGCTCGTCGAGCACCACCAGGACGACATATTGCGGATCGTCCATCGGGAAGGCGGCGAGATAGGAATTGAACCGCTTGTTGGAGGCGTAGCGGCCGTTCTCGATCTTCTCCGCCGTCCCGGTCTTGCCGCCGACGAGATAGCCCGGCACGTCCGCCCGCGACCCCGACCCGCCGGAACCCGGCGTGTTGTTGAGCCGGAACAGGTAGCGCATCTTGTCGCTGGTTTCCGGCTTGATCACCTGGACCGCCACCTTCTCCGCCTCCTCGCGCGTCCGCTTGAAGAAGGTCGGTTCGATCAGGAGCCCGCCGTTGAGCACCGCCGCGCCGCCGATCGCCGTGTGCATCGGCGTCACCGAGATGCCGTGGCCGAAGGCCTGGGTCGCGGTGGAGACGTCCGACAGCCGCTTCGGATAGAGCGGCGAGGCCATTTCGGGAAGCTCGGATTCGAGTTTCCTGTGGAAACCGATTTTCGCGAAGAAGTTGCTCTGCGCTTCCGCGCCGACCTTCAGCGCCATGCGCGCCGAACCGATGTTCGACGAATAGATGAAGATCTCCGGCACCGTCAGCGACCGGCCGCGCCCGTGGAAGTCCGAGATCTTCTGCGAGCCGAAGTGCAGCGACGACGAGGCGTCGTAGCTGTCGGAGATATGGACCTTGCCGGAATCGAGCGTGAAGGCGGAATTGAAGGTCTTGAAGACCGACCCCATTTCGTACACGCCGGCGGTCGCCCGGTTCATGTTCTGCTTCTCGAGCGCCTGCTCGGGGTGATTGGGGTCGAAGTCGGGAAGCGACGACATGCCGAGCACTTCGCCGGTCTTGGCGTCGAGGACGATGCCGATCGCCGCCGCCGCCCGGTAGCGCTGCATGGCGTCGTTGAGCTCGTCGCGCACCACGTGCTGGACCCTGAGATCGAGCGACAGCCGCCGCGCCTTCAGGCCGCGATCGACCACCATTCCGGTCGCCCGCAGATCCGCGAGGCCCATCTCCTGATCGATGTATTTCTCGACGCCGGATATGCCCTGGTTGTCGATGTTGACGGTGCCGAGCACATGACCGGCGAGCGCCCCGCCCGGATAGAAGCGGCGGTTCTCCTCGAGGAAGCCGAGACCGGGGATGCCGAGCCGGAAGATCTTGCGGCGCTGTTCGTTGGTCACCTCGCGCTTCAGCCAGACGAAGCCGGCGTGGCTCGACAACTTGCGGCGCACCGCCTCGTCGTGGGCCATCTCCGGGATCACCGTCGCCAGCGCCTCGATCGCCTCGTCGACGTCGAGAATGCGCTTCGGCTCGCCGAACAGCGACGACGACTTGATGTCGGTGGCCAGCACCTCGCCGTTGCGGTCGAGCAGATCCGGCCGCGCCGAGGAGATCTGCGACTTGGCGGAGGCGAGCGCGTCGGAATGGTCGTCGCTGGCCATGCCGAGGCCGACGAGCCGCAGCGCCACCGCCATGTAGATCACGCCGAAACCGATGCCGGCGAAGACGATGCGCCGCCGCGAGGCGCCGATGTCGCGCAGGGCCCGCGCTTCCGGGCGTTCGTCGTCTCGGACCGGTTCGGCGACGTTTTTCATGACCACATCACCTCACCGGTTGGACTTGGCGGGCTCGCCGCCCGTCTTGGGAATGAAGATCCTCGGCACCAGTTGCATCGGCGCCGACGGGTCCGCGGGCTTCGCGCCCTTCGGCACGCTGCCGGTGGTCGTGGGGCCCGCGCCGTGCGAGCCCGGCAGGCGATCGAGCAGCTTGCCGATCGTCTTCGACTTCTCCACCACCTTCTCCGGCTGGGCGAGTTTCACCGAACCGCGCGACGCCGGCGCGGCGGGCGTCTCGCCGGAGACCGCCGGCTTGAAGGGAATGTCGTCGAGCGTGCCGATCTGGGTCGGCTCCAGGGGATCGAGCTCGAGGTAGGCGTGATAGCGCTCGGCCAGATCCTGCAATCGCCTGGGCTGGTTGAGCAGGCTCCACTCCGCCTTCAGCGTGGCGATGGCGTCGCGCTCGACGTCGATCTTGTGGCTGATCTTGGCGACCTTGTTGGTGGCGCGCTCCGCCTCGTACTTGAGGTCGTAGACCAGGGCGGCGCCCGCGAGCATCAGGGCGACGAGCAGGAAGTTGATGGCCCGCAGCATCAGGTCCTCCCCCGTTTGCCGGTGTCGACGCGCGGCAACCCGAGCGCCTGCGCGTCGACGTCGCGCGCCGGCGCCTCGGTGCGCACGGCGGCGCGCAGCTTGGCCGACCGCGCCCTGGGATTGGCCGCGATCTCGGCGGCGCTCGCCGCGTCGACGCCCTTGGTCGCGATCGTGAAGGTCGCCGGATCGACATGGGCGATCGGCGCGTGGCGCGAGCCCCCCGGCGTGGTCTTGCCGCGATCGGCGAGGAAGCGCTTGACGATACGGTCCTCGAGCGAATGGAAGGTGACCACCACCAACCGTCCACCCGGCTTCAACACCCGTTCGGCGGCGCCGAGCGCCCGGACCAGTTCGCCGAGTTCGTCGTTGACGTGGATGCGCAACGCCTGGAACACCCGGGTCGCCGGATGGATCTCGTTGGGCTTGGCCCAGATCACCTTCTCCACCACCTTTGACAGTTGCCGGGTGGTGGTGAAGGGCGCCTCCTCACGCGCCTCGACGATGGCGCGCGCCACCTGCCCCGAGCGCTTCTCCTCGCCGTAGACGCGGAAGATGTGCGCCAGCGTCGAGGCGTCGGCGGTGTTGACCACGTCGGCCGCCGTCGGCCCCTCGCCCCCCATCCGCATGTCGAGTGGCCCGTCGAGACGGAAGGAAAAGCCGCGCTCGGCCCGATCGAGCTGCATCGAGGAGACGCCGATGTCGAGCACCACGCCGTCGACGCGGTCGATACCGAGGGCCTCGACATGGGCGTCGAGATCGCCGAAGACGCCCTCGACCAGCCGCAACCGCCCCTGCGACGCCGCCACGAGGGTCCCGCCGGCCGCGATCGCGGTCGGATCGCGATCGATCGCGATCACCTGCGCCCCCGTCGCCAGGACGGCGCTCGTGTAGCCGCCGGCCCCGAAGGTGCCGTCGACATGGATCTCGCCGGCCTTCGGCGCCAGCCGCGCCAGAACCTCGGCGAGCAGGACGGGAAGGTGCGGTTTGTCGGTGGTCTCCGGCGCGCGGTCGCTCATGGCGTCCCTTCCCGGCCCGAGGTCACGCCGAGAAGCCGCCGGGCGGTCGCCCGCGCCTCGATCTCGAAATCGGCGAAGCGCTCCGGCGCCCAGATCTGGAAGCGGTGGCCCATTCCGACGAAGAGCACCTCGGTCGATATCCCCGTCGCCTCGCGCAGCCACTCCGGCACCACCATCCGCCCCTCGCCGTCGAGGGCCGGACTGTCGCCCTGTCCGAGCAGGATCGCCGCCAGCGCCGCATGTTCGAAGGAGAAGGGATCGTGCCTGGCCAACGTCGCCTCGATCGCCGAGAGAAGCGCGTGTCCGCCGCCGTCGACCGCCGGGTGGGTGGGCGAGCGCACCAGGAAGAGCCCGTCGTAGCCGTCGTGGGCGAGCACCGAGCGGAACGGCGCCGGGATCGAGACACGCCCCTTGGCGTCGATCCGCTTCACCTGCCGCCCGAGAAACCGCTCCACCATCCGTCTCGGCCTCCGACCCCAACCGCGCTTCCCCTCCCGAATCGCCGACCATCGGAAACGGCGCGGGAAGAGCCGCCGAAGCGGCTCCGTGGCGGTCCCTCGACTGGGTTACGCGGAGCGGGATGACTTGGGATAACATGGGATCTCATGGGCGGTCAACGAAACGCGACACGACTCCGGACCAGGACGCGCCGTTCTCCCATTGAAACTCTCTTAGGGTTAATCGGCCGTTTACGATCTCGCCGCGCCGCCCCTCGGCCCGCCTCGGCGAGACGGCTCCTCTCGACGCGGAAGGGCTCTCGCGAGGCTCGCGCGGTGCTATGGTCGCGCCCGAGAAGAAGGAGCACGAGCCATGTTTCGATGGGGCATTCTGTCGACCGCCAAGATCGGCCGCGAACTGGTCATTCCCGCCATTCTCGACAGCGACAACGGCGTCGTCGCCGCCATCGCCAGCCGTGATCTCGATCGGGCCGAGGCGCTCGCCCGACGCTTCGGCGTCCCCCGGGTCTTCGGCTCCTACGACGAGATGCTCACATCCGACGCGATCGACGGCGTCTACATCCCGCTGCCGACCTCCCAGCACGTCGAGTGGACGATCCGCGCGGCCGAGGCCGGCAAGCACGTCCTGTGCGAGAAGCCGATCGCGCTGGAAGCCTCCGAGATCGACGGCCTGATCGCCGCCCGCGACCGCAACGGCGTGCTGATCTCGGAAGCCTTCATGGTCACCTACAGCCCGGTCTGGGCCAAGGTGCGCGAGCTTCTCGCCGGCGGCGCCATCGGCCGGCTGCGGCAGGTGCAGGGCGCCTTCACCTATTACAACCGCGACCCCGCCAACATGCGCAACCAGCCGGGCCTCGGCGGCGGCGCGCTCCCCGACATCGGCGTCTACCCGACGGTGACCACCCGCTTCGCCACCGGCCGCGAGCCGCTGCGGGTCCAGGCGAGCCTGGCGCGCGACCCCGATTTCGGCACCGACACCTGGGCCACCGTGCGCGCCGACTTCGGCGACTTCGAACTGGCCTTCTACGTCGCCACCCAGATGGCGGCGCGCCAGTCGATGGTCTTCCACGGCGACGACGGCTTCATCGAGGTGAAGTCGCCCTTCAACGCCGACCGCTGGGGCGCCGAGGAGTTGGAACTCACCGACCGCGGCCATGCCCGGTCGACCGTCTTCCGCTTCCAGGACAGCCGCCAGTATCGCCGCGAGGTCGAGGCCTTCGTCACCGCGGCCACCGGCGGGACGGCCGAGGTCTTCACGCTCGAGAGCTCGCGCGCCAACCAGAAGCTGATCGACGCCGTCTATCGGGCCTCGGCCCACGCCACCTGGGAGCCGGTGTGACCGGCGCGCCGGCGCGGGAGGGAAGGGAAAAGTGCCAGTCGGCCTGTAAGCCGGGTTTTGTATGGCGGGGTTTCCCCCACGTGGCGGCCATTCGTCTGGGACGCCCGTTGCCGGACGCCTCGCGCAACCAACCCGGGCGACTGGTCCGGAAATGACTGGAACTCTTTCGAGCCCGCGCCGCCCCTATTCGGTCTTGCTCCCGGTGGGGTTTGCCATGCCGTCCCCGTTGCCGGGTCCGCGGTGGGCTCTTACCCCACCTTTTCACCCTTACCCCGGTGGCCTCCCGAGGGAGGTCCCGGCCTCGCGGCCCGGACGTCGGTCACCCGGCGTCCGCATCGGGGCGGTTCGTTTTCTGTGGCACTTTCCCTGAGGTCGCCCTCGCCGGCCATTAACCGGCACCGTCTTTCCGTGGAGCCCGGACTTTCCTCCCCGGGTGCCGTCGCTCGCCTCGACGCGCGAGACGAGAGAAAGCACCCGGAGCGGCCGCCCGGCCGACTGGCGCGGCTGTGATGGGGGATATGGACGGCGGGGTCAAGGGGATGGGGGAGATAGCCCGAAGCCGTAGGGTGAGTTGAACGAAGTGAAACGCACCCCCCACGCCGGAGCCCCACCGCCCCCAAAACGCGAAGCCTTCAAATAAGCGAATTACCAATTTTACGATTGATCAACAACAAACTCAACATAGTATGATTCGATGAGAACCTGTCGCCCATTCAATGAATCTTCCCCGGGCCAGTTACTTATTCTCGCACGGACATAATGGTGATCACGAGGAAACCGCTCGTCCCAATCGAAGAACTGGATAAATTTCACAGTGGCCGATGGGTGAAGCATTTGAATCGGATGATCCCAGTAACCGCTATCGACTTCCCTATTCACGAGCACCGGAATCTCGCCCCTATCCAGTGGAACGACATTGATTTCAGACTGGGTATCCCGATACTCAACCGCCGACAATCCCGACGGTTTCGCAACCAGGACATCGAATAGAGCGGCCTCAATCGTGCGAAATCTGCAGGCGACAATACTCAGATCCTCAAGTCCTCTCACGACGTCCATATGAAAGTAGTCATTATAGAGACCACGAGAAGCCAATCGGAAATTCCTCATCCGATCATCGAGCGTTACGGTCGGACCTCCCATCGGACTTCCTTTCTTCGATTCACGTGTCCCGCCGGTGCACCTCGCTCATGCTCGGCGCACCCTACGACCGACGCCCTCACAGCATCCCCGTCACCTGCTTCGCCCGCCTGCAATAGTCGGCGGCCGCGCTCGGGATGCCCTTCGTCGCGATGCCGCCTTTGTATTTGGCGATTGCGAGGCACGGATTGCCGTTCGCCTTGGCCCAGTCCCAGCCGAGCTCGCGCAGGCCCCAGACGATGTTGGTCTCGGGGTCGAGGAGCTTCTCGGTCGGGCCGCGATAGCCCTGGAAGCGCGCCGTCGACGGCATCACCTGCATCAGGCCGACCACCCCGTGGGTGCCGCGAAGCTTCGGATTGTACTTGCTCTCCACCCAGCCGACGCCGATGGCGAGCCACAGCGGCACCTTGTTGGCCGCCGCCTCGCGCCTGAGGATGGCGAGATAGGGCAAGGCCTCCTTGGGGATCTTCCTCGGCTCGCCGAAGGCGATTCCCTCCGCCGCGATCGGCGCCGGATCGATCCGCGCCGCGCCGACCGCCACGGCTTCCGCCTGCGACAGGCTCGCCACTTCGTAAGGCACTTCCGTCTTGGGAGGCGCCGGCCGGCGGCGCGGCAGCGGGCCCGAGAAGACGCGCGGCCCCACCGCGACCGGCGCCGGCGTCAAGTCGACCGGTGCGAGTGTCACGGTCGCGGGCCCGGGCGAGCCCTCCAGGACCTTGTCGAAGCCCGGCGACGGCGGCTCGAGCGGCGCGAAGGCCGAGACCAGCGGTACCACCGGCGCCCGTTCGGGACGCGCCGCCTCGACCACCCCCGGCTCGACCTCGCTCATCGTCGGAGGCGGCGGCGGAGCCTGCGGGACAGCCGACGCCCCGGCGCTCGCCGCCTCGTGACGCGTCTTGGGAAACAGCCCGAAGGCGGCGTCGACCGGATCGCCGGGCGCCACGTCGCCGGGCGTCGGCGCCAGCCGCCCCGCCGGCGTCGCCGCCTCGCTCGCCCGCTGTTCCTTGCCCGCCGCCGGCGCCGCCTCGACCGCACCGGAGAGCGCCAGAAGCGTCGGTATCGCCAATCCGGCGCCGCGCACGAGATGGAGGGCCCGCCGTCTCATGCGACCGCCCCCCGGCCGTGGCGCGCCGCCAGCAGGGCGCACAGCGTCGCCACCGTCCCGGCATCCGCCACCCCGTCGACGCGGGAGGGGCGGAAATGCCGCTGGAAGGCCTCGACCACCGCCGCCGTCGCCGCATCGTAGACGCCGCCGACCTCGACCGGGTAGCCGTGGTGGCGCAGCATCGCTTGCAGCGCCGCGACCGGCGGCGAGGCCTCGCCGAGCCGAAGCGCTCGGCCCCTCCCGCCTTCGACCGGTGGCACCCACAGCCCGATCCCGGCGTCGGCCAGCACGTCCCAGGGGAAGAGTTCGCCGGGATCGCGCTTGCGCCCCGGCGCGATGTCGGAATGGGCCAGCACCCGATCCGCCGGAATGCCGTTGCGCGCCACGATGTCGCGGGCGAGCCCGATCACCGCGGTGATCTGCGCCTCCGTGAAAGGCCGGTAGCCGGGATGGACCTCGACCGGCTTCCGCGGATCGCGGTCGGGCGAGCATCCCATGTCCCACCAGTGGCCGGGATTGACGATCTCGATGCCGATCGAGGCGGAATTGACGTCGGTGTCCTCGCCCCAGGCGCCACGCCCGGCGTGCCAGGCCCGCCGTCCCTCCGCCACCAACTGGGTGATCCGCCCGTCCTCGTCGACGACGTAGTGGGCCGAGACCTCGGACACCGGCATCGTCAACCAGCGGATGGCCCGCTCGGCGCCGCCCATCCCCTGGCCGTCGGGCATGCCGGTGTAGTGCAGGAGCAGGATGTCGGGGGGACAATGGGCGAACCGCCCGCGCCGTTCGCCATGGTTGGGCGACGGGCGGACCTCGTCGACCACGGGCGAATCCGGCACGAAGGCCGCCGCGAGGGGCTCGGTCATGAGGCCATTCTACAGCGCCCGCCGCCGCCATGCCAGACGCACCGCGCTCACTTGCCCAGGCCGCGCTCGAGCCGCACCGCCTCCCAGGCGGTGTTGAGCGCGGCGAGCCGATCGGTGAGGATGGCGACCGCCTCCGGCGGCAGGCCATGGGCGAAGTGGCGGTCGGGGTGGCATTCGGCGACCGCCTTGCGCCACGCGGTCTTGACCTCTGCGTCGCTCGCCTCGCGCTCCACCCCGAGCACCCGGTAGGGGTCGGGCCCACGCCGCCGCACGAATCCCGCCGCGATCGCCTCGAAGCGCCGCGCCTCGACGGCGAAGATCTCCGCCACCCGTTCGAGGAAGGCCATCTCGCGCTCGTGCACCAGCGTGTCGGCGGCGGCGATCAGAAACAGGCCCTCGAGCACGTCCTCGAGGAAGACCGTGTCGCCGCCGGCGATCTCGCGGATGCGGGCGGCATAGGTCTCGAAGCCGGCGATGTCGCGCTGGGCGAGATCGAACAGATGCTCGACGTTGCGCTCCTCGCCGGCGGGGATATCGACCACCCGGCGGAAGGCGAGCACCTCCTCGGCGGTGACGATGCCGTCGGCCTTGGCCATCTTGGCGGAGAGCGCGATCAGGGCCACGGTGAAGGCGACCTGGCCGCGCGCCGCCGCCCGCTCGCCGACCCAGCCGGCGATCCTGTCCCACAACGGACCGATGCCGGTCAGATCGCCGACGAAGTCGACCGCCTGGGACAGGCTCCGCCACAGGCCGGCGCGCATCTCCTGCGCGTCCTCGACCACCTCGCCGGTCGCCGCCTCGAACCGCCCCTCGGGCGGGCCGTGCCGTTTCGCGTCTCGCACCCCACCCTCCGTCGAGCCGTGCCTCGCGCGACGTCGCGAACGCCCTTCGGGCGAAGGTCGAGACGTGGCGCATTGCCCGATCGTCGCATGCGTGCTTTCTAGCTGTCCAGGCAGAGGAAGTCCGAAGCCGCGAAACATCGGCGGCGCCACGGCGCGGGGCCGGGGGAACGTGTCATGACGCTCGACGACAAGCCGGCGCAGGTCCGGCGGGCCGCCGGATTTTCGGTGCATATCTTCACGGCTTCCGGCGGCGCCGTGGCGCTGCTCGCCCTCTACGCCGCGATCGAGCGCGACTTCGCCACTTGTTTCGCCTGGCTCGGCCTCGCCCTCTTCATCGACGGCATCGACGGAACCCTCGCCCGCGCCGCCAAGGTCCACGAGACCGCCGCCCGCATCGACGGCGTCGTCCTCGATCTGGTGGTCGACTTCCTCACCTATGTCCTGGTGCCGGTGATCGCCCTGTGGCGCTCCGATCTGATGCCGACGCCGGTCGCCTTCTGGCTCGGCCTGGTGGTGACCCTGGCCTCGACCCTCTATTTCGCCGACACCCACATGAAGACCAAGGACAACTGGTTCCGTGGCTTCCCCGCCCTGTGGAACGTCGTGGTGCTCTACCTCTTCGTGCTGCGCATGCCGTGGCTGGTCAACGCCGCGCTGCTGGTCCTCGGCACCGCCGCGATGTTCGTCCCCGTGGTCTTCGTCCATCCGCTGCGGGTGCTGAAGGTGCGGGCGATCACCATCGCCGTCACCATCGCCTTCTTCGCGCTCGCCAGCACGGCACTCGTCCAGGATCTCGCCGTCGGCTGGCAGATCAAGGCCGGCTTCGCCGTGGTGGCGCTCTATTTCCTCGCCCTGCCGCTGGTCCGTCACTCGCCCTGGGCGGAGTGAGCGACGCCGCGACGTTCCGGGACCTCGCCATGCACGGCAAGGACGTGACGCTGAAGAGCCTGTCCGTCGTCTTCGACGACGTGCCGGCCGTCAACCCGACCGATCTCGACGTCGCCGCCGGCGAGATCCTCGCCCTCCTCGGCCCTTCCGGTTGCGGCAAGACCACGCTGCTGCGCGCCGTCGCCGGCTTTCAGGCGCCGACGCGGGGCCGGGTCTCGATCGGCGGCGCCGACGTCACCGATCTCGCCCCGGAACGGCGCCCGACCGTGCTGATCGCGCCGACCCTCGGGCTCTTCTCGACCCTGAGCGTCGCCGACAACGTCGGCTTCGGGCTCGAGGCGCGCGGGCTTGCCCGCCCCGAGCGGCGCGCCCGGGCCGAGGCCCTGCTCGGGCTCGTCGGCCTGCCCGACGCCGCCGACCGCCGGCCCGAAGATCTCGGCGGCGAGGACCGCTTCCGCGTCGCCCTCGCCCGCGCGCTGGCGATCGAACCGGCGGCGCTTCTCCTCGACGAACCCTGCGCCGCCCTCGACCCCGACCCACGGCGGCGCCTCGGCGCCGATCTGAAGGCGATCCTGCGCCGGACCGGCACCACGCTGCTCCTCGCCACCACCGACCGGTCGCGGGCTCTCGCGCTCGCCGACCGCGTCGCGGTGATGAACGCCGGCCGCATCGAACAGGTCGACGGCCCCGATCGCCTCTATTCGGAGCCGGCATCGCCCTACGTCGCGGCCTGCGTCGGCGAGGCGAACCTGATCGCCGGCACCGTCGCGGCGCTCGGGCGGGCACGGATCGAGGTCGAGACCGCGATCGGCCGCCTCCGCGTCACGCCCCGCGCCGACTTCGCCATCGGCCAGTCCGTCGAGGTGATGATCCGGCCGGCGCGGCTGCGGCTCGATGGCGAGAACGGCGACGGCGACGATTGGAACCGCCTGCGCGCCGACCTCGTCGGTCGCACCCTCGACGGCCCCGTCGTCGCCTACGATTTCGCCGTCGGAGCCACCCGCCTTCTCGTCCACCAGCCCAATCTCGGCCTGCGCAATCTCCTGCTCGCCAATCTCCACGCCATCGGTTTCCATGCCGAGGACGCCCTCGCCTTCCCGACGACGGCGGAGACGCGAGGAGCCTCGCGATGACCGAGCCTCGGCGGGTTCACCACGACCGGATCGGCTTCCTCCTCCGGCTTCTCCTGGCGATCTCGGCGATCGGCCTCGTCCTGGTCCCGGTGGCGACGCTGGTCCTCGCCTCCCTCTCCGCCCCCGACCGAGGGGCGCACGAGGCGAAGACCGAGATCTCCCGCCTCTCGCGGGATCTGGCGACCGCCCGCGCCGACTGGGAGCGCACCGTCGATCCCGTGCAACGCGTCGAGATCGATCGCCGCATCCGCCTTCTCGCCGAGCGCGCCCGGCGGCTCGAGCAGGCGCCGAGCCCATCGCCCGGCGTCTGGAGCCTCGCCGCCTACGCCCGTCTCACCGCCCGCGACGGTCTCGACATCACCGTCACCCTCGGCTGGGCCCTGCTGGTCGCGACGTCGTCGGCGATCGTCTGTTACCCGCTCGCCCAGGCCGCGGCGGTCGCCGCCGACCGCCGACGGGCGACGATCGCGATCCTCGCCCTGGTGGCGCCCGCCGCCCTGATCGACCTGATGCGGGTCCACGCCTGGGCGGCGGCGCTGGCGGTGCTCGATCCCACGGGCGCGGCGACGCTCGACACCGTCGGTTTCGCCGCGAGGAGCACGATGTTGCTCGGCCTGGTCGCCGCCTCACTGCCCTTCATGCTTCTGCCGATCTGGGCCGCGCTGGCGAGGCTCGACCGCGCGCGGATCGAGGCGGCGCGCGATCTCGGCGCCTCGTGGCCCCTCGTCCATGCCCGCATCGTCCTGCCCGAGGCCCGGCCCGGCCTGGCGGTCGGAGCGATCCTGACATTCGTGCTCGCCGCCGGTGCCCTGGCGCTGCCGAGGATCGTCGCTCGCGGATGGGGGAGCGAGGGACCGACGCGGACGATCTCGTCGACCGATTGGAGCCTCGCGGCCGCCTGGGGCACCACCCTCCTGGTCACGACCTTCCTCGCGGTCGCCGTCGCCGCGTGGCTCTTCCGCCTCCGGCCGAGCGATTTCACCCATCGGGGCAAATGAACGCGGACGCCGACCGTTCCGCACCGATCTCAACCATCCGCGTGACGCCGCGCCGCGACGGGCGTCCCGCGCCGGCTCACTCGGCCGCGACGCGGGTCGTCGCCAGGATGCGCGGATCGGCGGTGCCGGTGACCTCGCCGGAGATCCAGCGGCAGGAGACGACCCTGAGCAGCGAGGCGAAGTTGCCGACCTCGCCACGGATCTCGACGACCTCGTCGTGGAGCGTCGACAGGAACCGCCCGGTCGACATGTCCGAGGTGCGGGCGATCTCGTCGATGATGCGCCAGAAGGCGCCTTCGAGGCGCAGGCTGGTGACGACGCCGGCGATGCGCACCGAGCGCGTCACCGGCTCGAAGAGCTCCGGTTCGGTGGATGCGAAGACATGGCACATGGGGACCCCCTCCCGGGTTCTCTCGCCGCTCGCGCCATCCCTCGGGCGGGTGCGAGGGCCCCGGCTCCCGACCGAGACCCCCACGCCGTCGCTCAGTCTTGCGTGATGCGCGTACCGAGCACCGCGAGAAACTGCGCCATCCAGGCGGGATGGGCCGGCCAAGCCGGCGCCGTCACCAGATTACCATCGGTGAAGGCGCCGTCGATGGGAATGTCGGCGTAGATCGCCCCGGCGGAGCGGACCTCCGGCGCGCAGGCCGGATAGGCCGAGACCTTGCGCCCGCCGATGACGTCGGCCGCCGCCAGGATCTGGGCGCCGTGGCAGATCGCCGCGATCGGCTTGCCGGCGGCGGCGAAGCCCTTGACCAGATCGATGACCTGCGGATCGAGTCGCAGATATTCCGGCGCGCGGCCACCGGGGATGACCAGCGCGTCGTAGGCCCCCGCCGAGGCGGCGGCGAAATCGGCGTTGATCGCGAAATTGTGACCGCGTTTCTCCGAATAGGTCTGGGCCCCCTCGAAGTCGTGGATCGAGGTGGCGATGCTGTCGCCCGGCTTCTTGCCCGGGCAGACGGTGTCGACGGAATGGCCGACCGCCAGCAGGGTCTGGAACGGCACCATCGCCTCGTAGTCCTCGACATAGTCGCCGACGAGCATCAGGATCTTCTTGGACATGGGTTTTCCTCCGCGATCGGTCGCGATCGGCGCTTGGCGCGCCTGTGGACCAGGGCGGACGCCGGATGGCGCCCTCGCTTCGAAGCATCGGTGAAAACACGCGACACGGGGTAGCAGTCGGCTACTACAGAGCGTCGGAACCGGCGGTTCGCTCGTCGGTCTCCCCCGCCACCGCTTCCGTCTCCGGTTCGCCCCAGGTCTCCACCGTGGCGAAACCCTCGAGGCCGTCGCGGTCGTCCTCGAAGGCGTGCGCCACCTCGACGAAGGTGTCGGGATAGAAGCCGTTGAAGCGGGTCCTGAGCGACAGCGAATAGGCGCCGATGTGGCCGATTTCGATGAAGTCGCCGGTGTCGACGGTCGACGGCAGCCAGAACGGCCGCGACAGGATGTCGACGGAATCGCAGGTCACGCCGCACACCCGGAAATCGTCGAGCCGGTTGGGATCGCCGCCGCGCTTCTTGCGCGCCGGGTCGGGGATCAGCCGCGCCGGCAGCGTGATCTTGCCGGTCCAACTGTCCGACAGCGATCCCCAGATACCGTCGTTGATATAGATGCGCTTGCCGTCGCGCAGCAGCACCCGGACGATGACGGAGAGCGAGCGCGCCACCATCACCCGCCCCGGTTCGGCGACCAGTTCGACGTCGGAGAAGCCGTGGCGGGCGACGTCCGCCGCGATGTCGGCGACGAGCCGCGCCGGATCCGGCACGCTCCTTTCCGGCCCGCGCGGATCGCGGCCGTAAGGGGCGGGAAAGCCGCCGCCGATGTCGAGGCCGACGAGCTTCACCCCGGCCTGCGCCCGGACCGACGCCGCCAGCGCCAGGGCGGCGTCGTAGGTCGCCATGTCCTCGACTTGGCTGCCGACGTGGAAGCAGATGCCGGGCCGGAAGCCGTGACGCTCCACCCGCTGCAGCAGCTCCACCGCCTCGCGCGGCGCCGCGCCGAACTTCTTGGAGAGCTCGTAGGCGGCGTGCCCCTTGGTGGCGAGCCGGACGAACAGCGAGATCCCGCCGGGATCGAGGTCGAGCGCCTGGACCATCAGCCGGATCTTGTCGAACTCGTCGGGGTGATCGAGCGCCATCGTCCGGATGCCGTAGCGCTCCAGCGCCAGCCGGATGTCGGAATTCGCCTTGACCGGATGCATGTAGAGCAGTTCGGCCGCGGCCGAGGCTCCCCGCGCCACCTCGAATTCGTGCCGCGAGGCGACGTCGAAGGCGCCGACCCCGGCCGCCGCGATCGTCTTCAGGACGAAGGGCTCGCCGTTGGTCTTCACCGCATAGGCGACCTTGCCGGGAAAGGCGTCGAGGAAGGTCTTGACGTCGCGGGTGAGAACCGACGGGCGAAAGCAGTAGACCGGCTCGTCCGGCCTGAGCTTCAGGGCCGCCTCGCGTCCCGTCTCGAACCTGCGCATCGCCATGTCTCTCTCCCTCGTGTCGTCGGAGAGGATCGTGCATACGCGGGTCACGGTCCAGTGACGGCCGTCGCCTCCACCGCCGTGCCTCGGCGGTGGCTCACTCCTCGATCTCGTCCTCGTCGATCCACCCGTCGTCGGGGCCGCCGCTCTTCGAGCCGGCGCTGATCGATCCGGTGGTGATGACCGAGTCGTCCTTGAAGAAGGAGAACATCCGCCCGCCGACCGGCACCGGCTCGTCGCCGCCCCGGCACACCCGCCGCCCCTTGGAATGGCGGGCGAGGTCGAGGTGGAGGTGATCCTGATGGGCGGCGTTGGCGCCGGGTCCGAGCACCGTGGTGAAGTCGTCGCACGACGCCCCGCCGACCGAACGCAGGAAATTCGCCTCGGACGCGTCGGCCGAGCGCCAGCCGCTCTTCACCCGCACGGTGCGGCCATCGGCGAGCTTGAAGCCGGAGACGTCGATGGCGTTCATGTAGGCGTGTTCGGACAATTGCCGGGCGCCGGAGATCTTGCGGCAGGAATAGGAGCCCATGTGCTCGATGCCGACCACCGGCTGGCCGAACTGAGCCTCGGCTTGCGGTTGGACGATGCGCTCGAGCCAGTCGTCGACCGCCGCCACCATCGGGCAATTGAGGTTGGTCGCCTCGTTGAGCGGGACGCTCTGCGTCTTGCCGACGGCGGTGACCTTGAACGGGCGATCGGCGCCGCAGACGCCCGGACCGGCGAATTCGCCGATCGGGCGCACGCCCGGCCCCGGCCTGACGGCGCCGGAGGACAGACACGCCGCCTCCGCCTTCGAGCGCCAGGCGGCCCGCTTCGGACCCCACCAGGAGCCGTACATCGAGCACCCGCCGACGGAACCGGCGACGATACAAGCGAGGACGAGATACAGGGCACGCTTCATGATGAAGACAATGCCGACGAATTCGGAAAGGCTTCGTTAATGTCGCCGTGCCCGCCCGGCCCGAATCGGCTGGAAACGGCGCTCACCCGTAGGTCTCCCGCCCCTCACGGAACTCGACGATGCATCCGCGCTCCGCCGTCCTCGCCCTCGCCTTCCTCTTCGGCCCGCCCGGCGCCGCGACGGCCGCCGAAATTCCACCCGCCCAGTGCGGCGCG
Organism: Prosthecomicrobium sp.; assembly: GCA_048497495.1. GTDB lineage: Bacteria > Pseudomonadota > Alphaproteobacteria > Rhizobiales > Ancalomicrobiaceae > JAFHCF01. The sequence goes on along the minus strand of JAFHCF010000091.1, from coordinate 886 downwards.
CCGTGGTCGCCGGCGGAAAAGGCGGTGATCCGGCACGCCCCCGGCGCCGCGATTCCCGTCCCCGCCTTCGATGCCCTGCCTCCCGCCTCACCCCTCGCCCCGGGCCTGCGCGGCTCGATCCGCCGCGTCGATCTGCCCCCCGGCGTCAAGCTGGTGGCCTTGACCTTCGACTTCTGCGAGACCGCGAACGAGATCGCCGGCTACGACGGCGCCGTCGTCGACGAACTGCGCCGGCGCGACATCCCGGCCACCTTCTTCGTCGGCGGCCACTGGGCCGCCACCCATCCCGGCCGATTCGGCGAGATGGCGGCCGATCCCCGCTTCGAGATCGCCAACCACACCTGGACCCACGCCAATCTCCGGACCGTCGACGACGCCCGCCTGAGACGTGAGATCCTCGCCCCCGAGGCCGCCTTCCGCGCCGCCGTCACGGGGCCGGTCTGCCCCCGCCCGGAAGGCTGGGGACCGACGAAGCGGTCGAAGTACCTGCGCTTCCCCTTCGGCGCCTGCGACGCCCGGTCGATGGCGGCGGTCAACGATGCCGGCATGGCGGCGATCCAATGGGACGTGTCGACCGGCGACCCCTCCCCCTTCACCTCCGCCGACAGGATCGTCGCCGAGACGTTGCGCGCGGTCCGCCCCGGCTCGATCGTGCTGGCCCACGCCAACGGCCGCGGCTTCCACACCGGCGCCGCGCTGCCGCGCGTCATCGACGCCCTGCGAAAGCGCGGCTATCGCTTCGTCACCGTCGGCGAACTGCTGGCCTCGGGGCGCCCGGTGATCACCGAAACCTGTTTCGACGCCCACCCCGGCGACACCGACAGATATGACCATCTCGCCCGCCGACGGACCCCCGGGCCGTTGCCCGAGCCGGCCCGGTTTCAAG
>JAFHCF010000090.1:0-14001 GCA_048497495.1 Prosthecomicrobium sp. | reverse complement strand
GATCGTCGAGGCGACGGCCTGGGTGGCGGTCGGCGCGGCGTTGACGGTCAGTGAGAAGGTCGCGGTATCGGTGGCGGTGTTGGCGTCGGTGACGGTCACCGTGTAGGTCGTCGCGCCCGACGTGACCGTCGGCGTGCCGGTGATCGCACCGGAGGCGGCAGCCATCGTGAGGCCGGTCGGCAGGGCCGGCGCCACCGACCAGGAGAGCGAACCCGTGCCGCCCGACCCGGTCACCGGGGTGAAGGAGGTGGCGGCGGCATTCAGCGTCAACACTTTCGAGGCGATGGCCTGAGTGGCGGAAACGGCGGTGTTGACGGTCAGCGAGAAGGTCGCGGTATCGGTGGCGCCGTTGGCGTCGGTCACCGTCACGGTATGGGTCGTCGCGGACTGGGTCGCCGTCGGCGTGCCGGTGATCGCACCGGTGGCGGAGGCCATCGTGAGGCCGGTCGGCAGCGCCGGCGCCACCGACCAGGAGAGCGGCGTCGTGCCACCGGAGCCGGTCACCGGGGTGAACGAGGTCGCGGCGAGATTCTGAGTGAGCGTCTTCGAGGCGACCGCTTGCGTCGCGCTCGGCGCGCCGTTGACGGTCAGCGAGAAGGTCGCGGTCGCGGTGGCGCCGAGCGAGTCGGTCACCGTCACGGTATGGGTCGTCGCGGTCTGGGTCACCGTCGGCGTGCCGGTGATCGCCCCGGTCGCCGAGGTCATCGAAAGCCCCGTCGGCAGCGCCGGCGACACGGAGAACGACCGCGATCCGGATCCACCGGCGCCGGTGACCGGCGTGAAACTGGTCGCGGCGTGGTTCTGCGTCAGCGACGTCGAGGCGATCGCCTGGGTGGCGGTCGGCGCGGCGGCGACGGTCAGGGTGTTGGAGGTCGCGGTGGTGCCGGTCGTCGGCGGAGTCGACGAGGTGGCGGCGCCGGTGGTGTAGGAATAGGTGTTGGCCACCGTCGAGGTGACGTTCAGCGTCACGGTGCAGCTGGCGCTCGCCGCGAGCGAGGCGCCGGACAGCGCCAATGTCCGAGATCCCGAAACATAGGTGGCGGTGCCGCCCGAACAGGTCGTCGCCGCCGAGGCGCCGCTCAGATTGGCCGGTAGGGCGGCGGCCGCGACGGCGACACCCGAGAGCGCGGTTGCGGCATTCGGGTTGGTGACCGTCAGGGTCAGCACCGACGTCGTCGTCGTCGCGGTGGCCTGCGCCGAGATCGTCGTCGGCGAGAAGGCGGCGGCGACGGTCGGGGGGCTCGCCGACGACGGAAGGTTGGTGAAGCTGATCGTATAGGCCGTGTCGGTGATGGCGTAGTAGAAGCCGGTATTTATGAGATATGTACAGTTCTGGCTGACCGGGCAACTCTCCGAGGCGTAATACAAAGTGTGTGTGTCGGACGTCGAGGACCCCAGTTGGGTCAATTTGAAGACATAGCCGGGGAAGGTGAGGCCGGCGTCCGTGGAGGGGCTGGGCGTCACCAGGAACTGGTTGCCGTTCGACGCCGTCACCGTCGCCGACGACGGGTTGCCGACGCCGGTCGAAAAGGTCATCGGCGCGTCGGTCTGGCTGTCGAAGCCGTTGGTCGTGTAGAGGCCGGCGCGGATGGGCTCCGAACAGGTCGAGACGTCGAGGGTCCTCGAATCGTTCAGGCTGGCGCCGGTGAAATCGAGGCTGGTCTGACAGGCCGCCGAAGCGGGCGCCGCCGCGGCGAACGACAGGGCGATCCCGAGCAGGGCGGCCTCGGCCCGGTTGCCGAGGGACCGCTGGCCGATGAAACGGCGCGCCCGGTCGGTCGTCCATTCGACCAACCCGCGCAGCACCCGCGACATGCCCGCCAATCTCATGATGCCCCCAAGCCCGTCCGTGACACCCACCAGGCCCGACGCCGGGGCGTCGGGTCGATCGGAGCTTCTTGGTCGACGAGGTCGGACGGCGGCATCCTTGCGGATCTCCATCCTTCCCCGGCGGCGCGATGCGACCCGCCTTCACATCGCCTCGAGACGCGATGCTCTGATCGCCGCGCCCTTCCAGTTCGGCGATCCTCGGTCGGCATTCCGGGCGTGCGCCCCATCGCACAACCTGGAATTACGTTTGCAGCACGCGCAGGACGCCATGCGCAAGGGTGTGGAAACGAGAATCACAACGATGTCGAGTTGATCGAACCGATTCAAAGTGCGTTGCTGCAATTGCGACACACTGTCGATAGTCGCCAGAACCTCCGAAAAGCGACGCTCGCCGACTCTGGTGGCGCGCGATCACCGCGTCGCCGGCCTCACCTTCGGGCAACCTATGCCGCAGCTCGGAAAAATTATCAATACGCGTATAATTGATCTATTGCCCTTTTTTGGTGCACAACTCTGACTAGACGCGACGATCGATCAAAACGATTGTATTCGGATCGGATCGCACTTGGGAGGGGGAGACCGTGGAACCATTCATCGGAACCATCATGCCCGTCGGCTTCGGTTTCGCACCGAAGGGATGGGCATTGTGCGACGGCCAGTTGCTGGCGATCGCGCAAAATCAGGCGCTGTTCTCGCTGCTCGGCACCTGGTTCGGCGGCGACGGAATCAGGACCTTCGGCCTGCCCGACCTGCGCGGGCGCACGCCCGTCGGCCTGAGCGGCAACCCCGGCGAGGTGCGCGGCAGCGAGACGGTGACGCTCACGGCGGAGCAGTTGGCGGCCCATTCTCATGCCTTCGAGGCGACGACCGCGGCAGGCCCCGGCGGCCGGCCGGGACCGGCGACCGGAAAGCTGTTCGGCGCCTCGGCGTCCACCCAGACGATCTACGCCCAGGCGTCGAACCCGGTGGCGTTGGCGCCGGTGAACATCAGCCCGGCGGGCGGCGGCCAGCCCCATGCCAACATGCAACCCTACCTCACCGTCAACTTCATCATCGCCCTGGTCGGGATCTACCCGTCGCGCAGCTGAGGCCGGCCCAACGGTCACGATTTTCGGGAGGACGACCATGGAAGCCTATGTCGGTCAAATCCAGCTCTTCGCATTTTCGCGCGTGCCTACCGGTTGGCAACTGTGCGACGGATCGCTTCTGTCGATCGCTCAGAACGACGTTCTCTACGCGGTGATCGGCACCACCTACGGCGGCGACGGTATCAACACCTTCGCGGTGCCGGATCTTCGCGGCCGGGTGCCGATCCATCAGGGGCAGGGCAACGGGCTGAGCCTGCATGTGCTCGGCGAGCGGGCGGGAAGCGAGGCGGTGACGCTGATCACGACCTCGATGCCGGCGCATCCCCACGGCCTACAGGTGGCGGCGGCCGATCCGCCGGTCGGGGCCGCCTTCACGCCTTCGCCGACGCTCGACTTCGCGACGGCGGTCGGTGGGCCGCTGCCCTACGCGGCCAGCGTGGCGGGGGGCACGGTGGAGCCTCTGGCGGCGGCGACGATCGCACCGGCCGGCAACGGCCTGCCGCACGACAACATGATGCCGACGCTGGTGATGAACTACTGCATCGCCCTCTACGGCGTCTATCCGACGCAGAGCTGAAGCGTCGGCGCCGTCCCCGTCCCGTGTCGGTGACGACCCGCGGGATCGCAGGGATGGCAGGCGTTCGGTCGAACTCTATCCAGCGAGGCTGCCATGGAAGTCTTCATCGGAACCGTGATGCCCTTTCCCTACAACTTCGTCCCGCAGCGTTGGATGGCCTGCAACGGACAACTCCTGCCGATTTCCCAATATTCGGCGCTGTTTTCCCTGATCGGCACCTACTACGGCGGCAACGGTCAGACCAATTTCGCCCTGCCGCATCTCAACACCACCTCGGGGGAGCCGACCCAGGTCGCCGCCGGACAGGGTAACGGGCCGGGGCTGACGCCACGCTTCGTCGGCGAAGCCTTCGGCTCCGACGGCGTGACGCTCACCTCCGCGGAGATTCCGCCGCACGTGCATACGATGTCGCTCTACGGCGGCATCGCGAACCGGACGGCGGTCCCGGTGAGCGGCGGCGGCATGGTCGATCCGACCTACGGCGGCTTCGTCTCGCCGACCCCGACGCCGGCGATGACCCTGCTCGCCCCGGGGACGGTGACCCTGGCGGGCGGCAATCAGGCGCACGCCAACGATCAGCCGGTGATGAGCCTCTATTTCTGCATCGCCTACGACGGAATCTTCCCGGCCTTCGGGTGAGATGTCCGCCGGGTCCGCGCCGGGCGCGCGACGCGGGCCCGGCCGCGTGTGGTCGCCGCCGCCGAGGGGAGATCCTCGAATGACCGACGTCCGCGACGCTTGCCTCGCGTGGGGGGCTCGAGCGACCGGCGCCCTCGACGCTGCCGGGGCGGGCGAGACGTCGCGCCTGGCGCTGCGTGCCGCCGGCCCCGGCGACGAGGCGTTCCTCGCCACGCTCTTCCGGGACGATCGGCGTGGCCTCTTCGCCGCCGCCGGCCTCTCGGAGCCGATGCTCGAGGGGTTGCTCGCCCAGCAGTACCGCGCCCACGAGACGGGCCGTGAGCTGAGCTTCCCGCGCGCGGCGCGGCAGGTGATCGTCGTCGACGCCACGCCGATCGGCCGGCTCACCACCGCCGACGAGCCCCACGGGGCGCGACGAAGCCTGCGTGTCGTCGACGTGGTGCTGCGCCCCGAATGGCGTGGCCGCGGCCTCGGCACGGCGCTCTTCGCCGACATCGCCGGCGGGGCGAGGGCGGCGGGATTCGCCCACCTGACCCTGTCGGCCCTGCGCTTCGACGCCGCCGTCCAGCGCTTCTACCGCCGCCTCGGCTTCGCGGCGATCGGCGGCGACGAGGTCCACGTCGCCCTGGCCCTCGATCTCGACGCGGCGGAAGGCTGAGGCCGCTCGGCCGGTTGCACTATGTCGTTGGAGCGCTTGCGGGCGTTTTTGACGCATGCTCCGTGCACGCGACGATACGGTAGTTTTCGGGTTCTTCCGTTCGTTGAACCAGTGCAGTAAAGTAATTTTCCACCATATAGTAGATTGAAGCGCACTTGTGGAAATAAGTTTTGGAATTCAAACCATTGAAAGGCTGATTTGTATTAAGGCTAAACTGGTCTCATTCTTGGTCCGGGTGACGGTAAAAAGTTGGCGCGACTGGTCAGGTCTGGCCTCCACATTCGAAGTGTCTGTTCGAGCTCCCATCCGATCTGACGTACGGTCGCATAGGCCGGAATGTGAGGCTCCGATGTGAGAGGGGCGCCTTCATTGAGTATGACATACCCATCCACATATTCACCTTGCATCAGCCGATTCAGTTTGTCGGCAGGTATGCCCCGCTTGTAATGGGCACTGGCGTGTGCCCCGCCTTCTTCGTTCCGAATGTACTGAATTAGTTCTCCTCGACTTATTGTTTCGCGCCCATCCTTTGACGCAAGACAATAGCGTGACAAGACAGGTCCCTCCCACCAATCTCTAAAGGCAATCTGCCTAGAACCTCCTCGCTCAAGAATTGGTCTATATTCCATACTGCCGAAACCTATGCGGGCGTTTATTAAGTGATAATCATTGGAGAGGCGGATGGCGCCATCTGGTAAATCAATTAATAGAGTTGATTTTGCGCTGTCGATAAAATCTGGAAAAACATCTGGAAGTAATTGAGAAATTATTGATTTAATACTTCTATGAGTGTAAACAAAATTATATATTTCTTTCGCTATATTTGGAGCTTCGCTTAGATGTCCGGAGTCGTACGCATTGCCAGCTCGAACTAATCGTTCAAACGATTCGACAAACATTCGCTCATATTCGGATCTCGGTTTATCTTCGCGTTGCATCGCTCGGGTCAATCGAGAATCGAGTTAAAAACATAATATTATAATTGGCAGTTTGTCTTGGTGAGTGGCGCGCCCTACGGGAGTCGAACCCGTCTTTGCAACGTGAAAGGCTGCCGTCCTAACCGATAGACGAAGGGCGCTCACGAGGCGGCTTCATATATGGGTTCGCCGTGAGGGGCAAGTCCCGCCTCGGCTTTCGCGGCGAGGGGTACGGTTCTGTGGACAACCCCTTGCCGGGGCGAGGCGATCGGCCTTCGCGCCGGCGGTGGCGCAGGGCCGCGGTCAGCCGCGGGCGGGCGGCGCGGCGGGCGTTCGGCGGGTCGCGGCGGGGGCGGGCGTCGTGCTAGAAGCCGGGGCGGCGTGGCGACGCGCGGCGCGAGGGGAACGGCCGGGCATGAGAGACTTCATCCGCATCGAGGATCCCGAGGATCCGCGCATCGCCGAATTCCGCGAGGTGCGCGAGCGCGATCTGGTCGGCCGGCGCGGGCTCTTCGTCGCCGAAGGGGCGGTGGTGCTCGAGGTTCTGGCGGCGTCGCGACGCCATCGCGCGGTGTCGCTGCTCCTCGACGAGAGGCGGCTCGAGGGACAGGCCGAGGTGATCGCCCGTCTGCCCGACGAGGTGCCGGTGCATGTCGCGACCCGGAGCGTCATCGACGCGATCGCCGGGTTTCCGCTCCATCGCGGCATCCTGGCGCTCGGCCGGCGCGAAGAGCCGGTCGCGGCGGAGACGCTCGTCGCCGGGCTCGGGCCGTCGGCGGTAGTGGTGGTGGCGCTGGGGATCGCCAATCACGACAATATCGGCGGCATCTTCCGCAACGCCGCCGCCTTCGGCGCGGACGCGGTGCTGCTCGACGCGGCGAGTTGCGATCCCTTCTATCGCAAGGCGATCCGGGTCTCGGTCGGCCATGTGCTGAGCGTGCCCTCGGCGCGGCTGCCGTCCGGCGCCGACCCGGTGGCGCTCTTGGCGGGGGCGGGGTTCGAGGTGCTGTCGCTGTCGCCGTCGGGGCGCGAGCGGCTCGTCGACGTGGCGCCGCCGGCGCGCGCGGCGGTCCTGCTCGGCACCGAAGGGCCGGGGCTGGCGCCCGACGTCATCGCCCGCAGCCGGGCGGTGTCGATCGCCATGGCGCCGGGCGTCGACAGTCTCAACGTCGCGGTGACCAGCGGCATCGTGCTGCATCACCTGACGGCGCGGCGCGCGGCGCCGGTGTGAGGCGCGGCGCGATCTTTTCGCGCTCGTGCGCTCGCGCCGGCCGAACGGAGGAGGCTCGGCCGGAGAGACCGAGGACCCTCGAAGATGCCGCGCGACGATCAGTCGTCGTGATCGTGGTCGCCGCAGCAGCCACCCTGCTCGTGTCCGCCGCAAGTCTTGTCGAGGGCGAAGGCCGGAAGGAGCCCGGCCGCGAAGGCCGCGACCACCTCCGCGACGTCGTCGCAGGACGCGGCGTAATAGGGCTGGATCCCGGCGGCCAGAAAGCCCTGAAGGGGGCGTGCGCCCATGCCACCGGCCGCGAGAGCGGTGACCCCGTGCGCGGCCAGAACCTGGACCGGCGCCAGACATCCGCCATGATCGTGGTCGGGAGCGGGAACCAGCGACAGGTCCGCGATCTTTCCGTCTCGGAGCGAGACCAGCGTGAAGACGTCGCAGTGGCCGAAGTGTTGCGAGATCAAGGCGTCGAGGCCTCCGGGGGCCTCGGAGGGGATGGCGATCATGGCGTTCATGGGACTGCTCCTTCGGTGGTTCGCCGACTACCGGACTTCGTCGTCCCGGGTCTCGCGGCGGTGGAATTCGTTCTCCGGCGCCGCTTCGGGCCCCGCGATCTCCTCGGAGTTCGCGAGAGGGCGAACAGGCTCCCGGCGCGGCCGACCTCGTCGGCCGCCATCGTCGCAATCCGCGGTCCGGCCGGTGGACGACATCGTCACCGGGCCCCCTTCGATTCGCAGAGCCCATCCCTCGCTGAGGGCCGTGGCGACCACGCGGCGCGCCTCGGCAAGCAGGCGCGAGAAGGTCGAGCGCGAGATGCCCATGCGGCCCGCCGCCTCGCTCTGGTCGAGGCCGTCGACGTCGGCATGGCGCAGCGCCTCCAACCCGTCGAGGGTCAGAATCACTTCGTAAAGCGCATGGAGCGGAATGCCGCGCGGCTTGTAATAGCTCGCCCGAGCTTCCTCCTCGACGACGCGTGTCTTCCTCGGCCGGGGCATCGGATGGTCCATTACGAGCACATGTGCAAAATAATCCGATCATCCGCCGGGGCAATCGAATATCGAGCATATGTGCGAAACCGGCCTGCGACCCATCGCCTCGGTCTCGGTCGGCGTCGGAAGAGTGGGGCAGGCCCGGTCGAGGCATATGCGCCTCGGCGGGTCGCAACGCGCCCGACACCCGTCGAGACCCTGCGGGCGCGGTTGCTTCAGATGAACAGAGCCGTCCCGACTCCTGGGCTTCGGTGAGGTCCGCGCGCCGCCGCGTTCGACGCCGGTGACCGGTTCTTCGGGTCGGGTAGCCGCGGCGACGCGTCGAACGCTCGAGACGAGCCATCGGCTCGTCGGCTTCGGCGCCGTCCGACATCAAATGCGCCTGAGACACGCTCCGAGATGCCGCCACTCGGGGGCGGGTGGGGAAAAACATCCCCCCGGCGTTTCCCCGATGGCGAAAACCGTCTCCATGCGTGCGTGATGCACACATATATATCTTAAATTTTCAACGGGTTGGTTGGTGAGCCGGCGGGGATCGAACCCGCGACCACATGATTGGAAGTCACGTGCTCCACCACCGAGCCACCGGCCCTCAGCGCGCGGCGCGCCATTCGTCCAGCCGATGCAGTGACGCGCGATGATCGGCGGCCAGCCGGTCGAGCCGGTCGGGGGCGACCGCCTCGCCGTCGATGCGGGCGGTTCGCTCGATTTCGGCGGCGGCCTCCGCCACGGCGCGGGCGCCGACGTTGAAACTCATCGACTTCAAGGCATGCGCCGCCTTGCCGAGCCGGTCGAGGTCGCCGGCGGCGATGGCCTCGCGCAGTTCGACGATCCGCTCCATCGACTGGGTCCGATAGAGCCCGGTGATGCGGTCGACGACGGTGGTGGAGCCGCCGGCCATGGCGAAGAGATCGTCGAGCACGGCGGTGTCGAGGGGCTGGGCGTCGGCATCCGCGTCGGCGACCTCCGTCTCCGGCGCGACGGTGGCCGTCCTCGCGGCTCCGGCATGGGTCTCGATGATCTCGGCGAGCCGCGCCAGGGTGAAGGGCTTGTGCAGGACGCCGTCCATGCCGGCCTCGCGCCAGGCGTCGGCGGCGGTGCCGATGACATGGGCGGTGAGGGCGACGACGGGCGTGCGGCGGCGGCTCTCGGCCGCCTCGACGTCGCGGATCATCCGGGTGGCGGCGAAGCCGTCGAGTTCGGGCATCGAGCCGTCCATCAGCACCAGATCGTAGGCGCGCGCCAGCGCCGCGTCGACCGCCTGACGGCCGTTCTCGACGAAGTCGGCGCGGATGCCGAGCCGTTGCAGGGCGGCGTCGGCGACCTCGCGATTGACCTCGGCATCGTCGGCGACCAACACCCTCACGGCGGCGAAGGTCGCGGGACGGATCTCGAGGTGGGGCCGAGTTTGGCCGACCTCGGCGAGCGGCCGGCCGTCGATCAGACGCGCCACGAGATCGTCGAGATCGGCGAGCGCCAGCGGCCAGGTGAGCGTGCCGTCGAGCCGGTGCGCGCCGGCCAGCGGATCGACGTCCTCGTCGGGGCGGACCACGGCGACGATGCCGCCCGAGGCGGCGACGGCGAGGCGCGGACGACCTTCGAGCCGGTCGGCGGAGGTGACCACGAGGCCGGCGCCCTCGGCGCGGGCCGCGAGATCCGCCGCTTCCGCCGTCTCGACGCGGAAGCCGACGGCGGCGAGATGGGCCGTGACGGCCTCGACCGACTGGCGGCCGGCGAGCGAGACCACGGCGCGGGGCGGGGCGGCGTCGTGGCCGGTCCAATGGGCCCAGGTGGCGTCGCGCCGGGTCGCCGCCAGCGGCAGGGTGAAGAAGAAGGTGGTGCCCACGCCCTCGCGGCTCTCGACCTCGATCTCGCCGCCCATGGCGGCGACCAGCCGGCGAGCGATGGTGAGGCCGAGGCCGGTGCCGCCGAACTGGCGCGTCGTCGACTGGTCGGCCTGGGAGAAGGCCTCGAAGATGGTGCCGAGCTTGTCGGCCGCGATGCCGATGCCGGTGTCGGTGACCGAGAAGCGGACGCGGGTCTCGCCTTCGGGCTCGACCACCACCGCGACGCCGCCGGTCTCGGTGAACTTCAGGGCATTGTTGACGAGGTTGCCGAGCACCTGGCCGAGGCGGGTCGGGTCGGCGTCGACGAGAGCCGCGCGCGGGATGGCGATGCGGGCGGCGAGGTCGAGATTCTTGGAGCGGGCGCGGTCGGCGAAGAGCTTCAGGACGGTGTCGACGGCTTCCGCCGCGTCGACGTCGAGATGCTCGACCTCCAGCTTGCCGGCCTCGATCTTCGACAGGTCGAGGATGTCGTTGATGATCGCCAGGAGGCTGGCGCCGGAGCGGGCGATGACCTCGGCCTGTTTGCGGGCGCGGCCGGGCAGATCGGTCGCCGCCAGGAGTTCCGCCATCACCAGGATGCCGTTCATCGGGGTGCGGATCTCGTGGCTCATGGTGGCGAGGAAGTCGGACTTGGCGCGGTCGGCGGCCTCGGCTTCCGAAGCGGCGCGGCGGTAGTCGGCGGTGCGCTCGGCGACGTCGTGTTCCAGGCGCTCGCGGTGGCGGGCGAGCCGTCCGTCGCGCTCGCGGATGTCGGCGATCATGCCGTTGAAGCCCTCGACCAGGATGCCGACCTCGTCGCGGCTCTCGGCGGGAAGCGTCACGGTGTAGTCGTGGCTCGAGCGGACCACGGACATCGTCCGGGTCAGGGCGGCGAGCGGCCGGGTGATGGCGCCCTGCAGGCGCAGGGCGATCGCCAGCGCCAGGATCAGGGCGACGCCGCCGCCCAGAAGCGTGGTGCGGGCCGCGGCCAGGATGTGGCCGGCGAGGTCGCGGGTGTCGGCGATCACCCGCATCACGCCGACGTGGGTGCCGCCGTAGACCACCGGCACCCGCACCTCGATCGTCCGGGTGGCGAGGATGGCGGGCACCGAGATGGCGCGATCGGCCTGGTCGACGACGAGGTCGCTCGCCAATTGCTCGGTGGCGCCGACGTCGGCGAAACCGCTTCCGTCGGGAAGCTCGATGCCGGCGAAGACCAACCCGTCGATGCGCCCCATGGCGCGGATGACCTGATAGGCGCCGTCGACGTCGCGCTCGGCGGTGGCGCGCGCCGCGGCGGCGGCGATCACCTGGGCGGTGGAGAACAGGCCGTCGCGCTTCGCCGCCGCATATCGCGACGCCTCCTGCCACACCGACAGGCCGAGGATGACGATCTCGGCCACGGCGATGGCCGAGATCACCAGGATGACGAGCTTGGCGCGGATCGAGACGGAGATCTGTCTTTTCATGCCCGCAGCATGGCGCGGCGCGGTTAAAGCTTCGGAAATGCGAGGAAATTTGAATGAAATCATCTGGTTACGAAATCTTAGGAGAGAGTTGCTAATATATGTTTCGGAAATCAACGAGAGAGCCCGAGAACGGGCCCCCAACCGAGCCGTCAGTTGCGATGAATCTTCCTCTCGGCGCGCGGAAATTCGAATATGTACTGACCGAGGACATGGACATCCTCGCGGTCGACGACGACCCGATTCAGCGCGAGTTCTGCTCGGTCTACCTCTCCACGCCGAGCGTCCGGGTGGAGACCGCCGACTGCGCCGAGGCGGGGCTCGCCATCCTGGCGGAGAAGTCCTTCGACGTGGCGCTCGTCGACGTCGACATGCCGGGGATGAACGGCATCGAGATGGTGCGGGTGCTGCGCGCCGATCGGCGCTTCGACACGCTGCCGATCATGGTGATCACCGGGCGCGAGGACATGATCTCGATCGATCAGGCCTACGAGGCCGGCGCCACCGCCTTCATGTGCAAGCCGGTCAACTGGCGACTTCTCGCCCATCAGATCCGCTTCATGGTGCGGGCCCATCGTGCCTTGACGCGAGGGAGGGAACCATCATGAACGTTCTCGTTCGCCGGCTCGCGAATGCCGCCGCCCGCCTCGGGCGCGATCGAGGCGGCGCCACGGCGATGACCTTCTCGCTGCTCTCCGCCGGGCTGATCGGCGCCGCCGCCGACTATGCCGGCATGACCACCACGCGGTCGCATCTCCAGAGTACCGCCGACGCGGCGGCGCTCGCCGGCGCCAAGGAGTTCCGCCTCGGCAACGCCGACACCACCACGGTCGCGCAGGTGGCCCGGACCTTCGCCGTCCAGACGCTCGCCACCGCGGGCGCCGACGGGAGCGCCCTCGCGGCGACCGTCACCCCGAGCGTCGACGACGTCGCCAAGACCGTCACGGTCGTGATCACCGTCCGACACCCGACCTTCGTGATGCAGGCCTTCGGCTCTACGGCGACCGAGATTTCGGTCTCGGCCACCGCCAAGGTCGTCGGTGGCGCCCCGATCTGCGTGATCGGGCTCGATTCCAAGGCCAATTCCACCATCCTGATGGACAAGACCGCCCAACTCGAGGCGCCCAACTGTTCCGTCTATTCGAATTCGAAGTCGGCCAACGGACTGTTGGCGAAGAACTACGCGACGATGAAGGCGGCCTTCATCTGTTCCGCCGGCGGCAAATCCTCACCCGGGCCGGGGACCTTCACGCCGACGCCCCAGACCGATTGCCCGGTCCTGCCCGATCCGCTGGCGGCGCGGCCCCAGCCGAAGCCGTCGGGCTGCATCCAGACCGGCATGGTGATCTCGGGTGGCGACACCACCTTGATGCCGGGAACCTATTGCGGTGGCATCACCATCACCAACGGCGCCGTGGTGACCATGACCTCGGGCAGCTACATCCTCAAGGATGGGCCGCTGCTGGTCACCGGCAACGGTTCGCTGACCGGCGCCAACGTCGGCCTGTTCCTGACGGGCACCGACGCGGTGGTCAATTTCGACGGACCCTCGACGGTGTCCCTGACCGCGCCGAAGAGCGGCGAGATGGCCGGCATGTTGATCTTCGAGGACCGTGCCTCGCCCGCCGGCCAGGTTCATCAGATTCTGTCGAACAACGCCCGGATGCTCCTCGGCACCATCTATCTGCCGCAGGGCCGTCTCCACGTCGCCGCCAACAGCCCGGTCGCCGACCAATCGGCCTACACGATCGTCGTGGCGCGCCTGTTCACGCTGTCGGAAGGTCCGACCATGGTGTTGAACACCAACTACAATTCCACCAACATCCCGGTCCCGGCCGGCGTCGGGCCGAACGGCAATCGGACGGCGCTCACCAACTGATCGACGGCATCTGGGAACGCGCGGCGGCGACGCGCGCGGGGATCGTCGCGCGGGCGCGATCGGTCTTCAGCCGGTGGTGCTCAGCCGCGACGCTTCGGCGGCGAGAAGCGCGGTCAGCGCGTCGGCGTCCATCGCCTTGTGGAACAGCCAGCCCTGCATGTAGTGGCAGCCGGCGACCTTGAGGAAGCGGTGCTGGTCCTCGGTCTCGACCCCCTCGGCGGTGATCTTCAGGCCGAGGGCGCGGGCCAGGGCGACGACCGAATGGACGATCGCCGCCGACTGCATCTGCCCGACGCCGTCGACGAAGGACTTGTCGATCTTCACCTTGTCGAGCGGCAGCTTGAGAAGATAGGTCAGCGACGAGTAACCGGTGCCGAAGTCGTCGAGGGCGATGCGGAAGCCCAGGGCGCGCAGCGCCTCGATGTTGGCGACGGCGATGTCGAAGTCCACGATGTAGGAGCTCTCGACGATCTCGAGTTCGATGCGCCGCGGCGGCACGCCGATCTCGGCGACCACCTCGGCGAGACGGGCGGCGAAGTCGGGATCACGGAAGCGGCCGGCGGTCAGGTTGATCGAGACGGAGATCGACGGCCATCGCAGGGCGTCGGCGCAGGCCGTCCGCACCACCCACCAGTCGAGCGCCTCGGCATCCTCGGGCGCGTCGAAGATGCGCAGAACATCGGCCGGCCCCATCAGGCGCGGCTCGGGATTGGTGACCCTCAACAGCGCCTCGACCGAGGCGACGCGCGCGCCGTCGGCCGTCATCTGCGGCTGATAGTGCAGCGTCAATTCGTCGAAGGAGACGCCGGTACGGCCGTTCGGACCCGGCATGGCCAGCCCTCTGATGATGTCATCGGGCCGAATACATCACGAAAAGGTGGAAGAAGGGTTAGGCGGGGGGGGGGGG
>JAFHCF010000089.1:0-4324 GCA_048497495.1 Prosthecomicrobium sp. | reverse complement strand
GCGATGGTTCGAGACGCACTCGGGACCCGAGCGCTCCTCACCATGAGGCGGTTGGATTTGTTTCGGCATTGCAAGAGCCCCTCATGGTGAGGAGGGCCGAGGGCCCGTCTCGAACCATCGCGCACCGCCGCACGACGCCGCGACGGCCCCTGTGCCGCCCCTCAACCCTCCTCGGTCTCCGCCGCGATCCAATCGCCGTAGGCGCGCGCGGCGGTGGCGATCGGCAGGACGAGGAGGGCCGGCACCTCGTAGGGGTGGCGGGCGGCGATCGCCGTCATCGCCGCCTCGGCGAGGGCCGCGCGGGTCTTGGCCAGCATCACCACCTCGCCCGCCTCCTCGATCTCGCCCTGCCAGCGGTAGACCGAGACCACGCCGGGCACCATCGCGACGCAGGCCGCCAGGCGCCGCTCGACCAGATCGCGCGACGCGGCCCGCGCGGTGTCGAGATCGGGCCAGGTGGAATAGACGACCACCAGGTCGCCGCGTGTCGTGTCGCTGCCCTCGGTCATGGCGAAACTCTCCGATCGGCGTGACGCCCGGCGTTGACCCGGCCGGCATCGGCGTGGGATCAATCGGCATGAGCGATGCGCCGCAGCATGAACCGGAAGCCGCGCCTGGTGAAGGGCGAGCCGAAGGACGAGACGGCGCGAGCCGGGGACGATGCGCATGACGGGTTCGACGCGGCCGAAGATCGAGAACATCGCCTTCGTGGCGTCGGCGAGCGAGGAGGCGGAAGCCGCCAAACGCCGCCTCTCCCACCTCTACGGCTCCTCGCCTCCCGACATGGCCGACGTCGTCGTGGCGCTCGGCGGCGACGGCTTCATGCTGACGGCGCTGCGCCGATTCATGAACACCGGCAAACCGATCTACGGCATGCATCGCGGCACGGTCGGCTTCTTGATGAACGAATACCGCGTCGAGGGGCTGATGGAGCGGCTGAGCCGGGCGGCGGTCACCCGCATCCGGCCGCTCCTGATGACCGCCCGCGACGCCGAGGGCGAGGTCCACGAGGCGCGCGCCTTCAACGAGGTGTCGCTGTGGCGCCAGACCTATCAGGCGGCCAAGCTCAGGATCTCGATCGACGACCGGGAGCGGCTCGACGAATTGGTCTGCGACGGGCTGATCGTCTCGACGCCGGCCGGCTCCACCGCCTACAACTTCTCCGCCCACGGACCGATCATCCCGCTCGGCGCGCCGCTCCTGGCGCTGACGCCGATCAGCCCGTTCCGCCCGCGCCGCTGGCGCGGCGCCCTGGTGCCCGATCGCGCCGTGATCCGGGTCGAGGCGCTCGAAGCGGAGAAACGACCGGTCGGCGCGGCGGCCGACCACACCGAAATTCGCGACGTCCGCGACGTGTTGGTGCGCCAGGATTCCTCGTCCGAGAGCCTGCTGATGTTCGATCCCGAACACAGCTGGGAGGAGCGCATTCTCGACGAGCAGTTCCAATATTGAGCCCGAGGAACTCGCCTTCGTCGCCAATGTGAACGTCCCTGGGAACGGAAATTTAAGGAGCCCCGCGCGATCCTCTCATCGGAAGGTACGGCCCGGCGACGGGTCGGCGCGCCGTGCACAGCCAGCGCGTGACGGGGCGTTCCGGAGGGTGAGATGCGCAAGAAGGCCAAGCTCGGGGCTTCGGGACCGATGGACGACGAAACGTCGTCCGAGAACGAGATCGTCGACGGCATCGAGATCGGCGCCGACGCCGAATTCATGGCGCCCCCCAACGATCTGCGCCGCAAGGTCAAGACCCGCGCCATCCAGGCCGGCGACACCGATCCGGTGGCGGCGGCGGAAGCGGCGTTGGCGCGCATGTCGGCGAGCTTCGACGACTGGATGGGCGCGGAGACGCAACGGCTCGCCGAATTGTGGACCGCCGCCGATCTCACCGACTTCGAACACGACGCCCGCGAGGAACTCTATCGCGCCGCCCACGACATCAAGGGCCAGGCGGCGACACTGGGCTTTCCGCTCGCCGGTCGGATCGCCGGCAGCCTCTGCCGGCTTCTCGACGGGGTCGAGACGGCGGAGCGGCTGCCGCGCGAACTGCTGCGGCAACACGTCCAGTCGGTGCGCGCCATCATCGCCGAGAACGCGCGCGAGGACACGTCGAGGACGGCGAAACTCCTCGCCGAGCGGCTCGACGAAGTCACCGATCACTTCCTGGAAAGCGTGGCGGCGGCCTGATCGCCCACTCCCCCGCGAGCGATCCTTCGAGGCCGGCATCACGCCGGCCTTTCGCATTCGAGAGTTCAGGCGGCGCCACGCAGGCCGACGGGGGACGCCCGGTCGGGACGGGCCCGATCGCCGAGCACCGCGTCCAACGCGACGCGCAGCCCGTCGACGAAGGCCTGCGGATCCGCCGCCTCGTCCGCGGCGACGATCTCGGCGGCGACAGGCCGCCCGACCACCGAAGTCGTGTCCAATTCGATCGAGGCGCAAGCGGCGGCCGCCTCGACCGTCGCCGCCGTCTCGGCCGCGTCCGTCGTGTCCTCGCCGACGAGGCGCAGTTCGGGCGCCAGCGTCCGCCGATAGGGGATGTCGTCGTCGCCCCACAGCGCCTCCGGCGCCACCTCCTCGCTCAGCCACTCGGGCGGCAGGTCCTCGAGGCGGACATGGGCGAAGAGGCCGAAGTGATCCCCCGCCTCGGGTTCGACCGCGGGGTCGTCGACCGGCTCGACACCGATCGCGGTTTCGAACCGCGCGGCGTCCGAGCTCTCGTCGAATTCCGCCTCGGCTGCCCGGATCGGATCGATCGTGGCTTCGATGGCGACGCCGAGTTCGGCGGCGATCGCGCCGAGAATCGAGAGATCGACCATCGACGGCGCTCCGGTATCGGCCGCCACCATCTCGATCCCGAGCGGCGCCTCCGGCGGGGCGGCGAGGGCGCGGCCGGCGTCGGCCATGCGCTCGGCCATGACGTTCTTGACGTGGTCGCGGGCGGCATCGGCGGCGAAGCGGCGCAAGAGCACCAGGAGGTCGTCGGCGTCGCGTCGCTCGAAGGCGGTGAAGCGGGTCAGGACGCGTTCGACCAGCCGGCGCGAGAAGCGCGCCTGATCGCCGGGACGGCCGTCGAGACCGCCGGTCTCGAGCAGGAGTTCGCGGTGCACCTCGACCGCCGCGTGGAAGGCCGGCCAGGCGCGTTCCGGCATGGCGGAACGGCGATAGAGCGCCCGCAGCGCGCCTTCGCGGCCGTCGGCGACCAGCGCCGAGACGCGGGCCGAGGGCATGTCGGCGAGGCTCGCCAGCGCTTCCTCGACGAAGCGCAGGTTGCCGACGCAGGCGGCGCGCAGCATCAGGCGGGTGGTGAGCTGGCCGGTGCGGCGCAGATGCTCGACCAGCACCACCATCTCGGCGCCGCCGGCGGATCCGGCCAGCGCGATCGTCGCCTTGTCCTTGGAATCGCGGGTGACGACGCCGGCCCGTTCCGACCCCATCCACGACTTGACCACGACGAGGTTCTCGATCGCCTCGGAGAGCTTCTCCAACACCCGGTGGCGCACGTTGATCGGCACGTGGGGGCGGGCGAGCAGCGCCTGGCGCAGATCGGAGAACTCACCGAAGCGCTCGACGGCGCGCTCCAGCGCGATCGGCGGCACCTCGGCGCCGTCGTTGCCGAGAAGCGCGACGCAGGCGGCGCGCTCCGCCGCTTCCGCGATCGCCACGGCGACGGTCGGCCCGACCCTTCGGCGGCGCGCCACGGCGAGACGGATCTCCTCGCCGCCGTGGGCGACGAGATCGACCAGTTCGGCGTCGATCAGCGCCTCGGAACGGGCGGCGACGGCGACGGCGATCGTCGGGTGATCGTCGAGCAGGGTGAGGAGGAGATGGCGCGGCGCCTCGTCCTCCTCCGCCAGCGCTTCCGCGAGCCGGAGGCGAACGTCGAAGTCCTCGTCCTCGGCGACCAGCATCAGGGCCGCCTCGACCGCGTCGCGGTCGGCATCGCCGATGCGGGCATCGAAATAGGCCGCGACCAGAGCGTCGACCGCCCTGAGCTTCTGCTCGGCCGTCGCTTCGGCGACCCAGATGAAGAACCGATCGACCAGCATCACACACACCACACCGGAAGGCGGACACGTCCCTCGAGATCGATCGGGGCGGGGTCCGAACTGTCACTGTGGAGAGGTTGGCACGGCGGTCGTTAACGACGGGTTCACCATGATTTCGAATTCCGGGGCCTAAGAGCATGTCCCGACCGGACTGAATCGGTCCGGTCGATGAGAACTTGCTCCGACAATCAGCCGGAGCAGTTTCCGAACCGATGCGATCAGATCGAAAACTGCTCCAGTGGTTCGATCGAGACGGATGATTCCCATCCGTCTCGATC
>JAFHCF010000088.1:0-3905 GCA_048497495.1 Prosthecomicrobium sp. | reverse complement strand
GTCGGCGGTCGTTTCGACGGCGTGCGCGTCATCTCCAAATCCGGCGCCTTCGGCGATCCCGATCTTCTGCGGCGGCTCGTCGC
Source organism: Prosthecomicrobium sp. (assembly GCA_048497495.1). Taxonomy (GTDB): domain Bacteria; phylum Pseudomonadota; class Alphaproteobacteria; order Rhizobiales; family Ancalomicrobiaceae; genus JAFHCF01. Next base: position 3,822 of record JAFHCF010000088.1, on the reverse strand, counting down.
CGAGCGTCACCGTTCCGCTCTTCCGATTGTTCGAGGAACCGTCGCATGATCCCGCAACTCGCCATCACCATGGGAGATCCGGCCGGCGTCGGCCCGGAAATCATCATCAAGGCCGTGAAGGCCCTGGCGCCGCGTATCGCCGCCGAAGAGCTCCGGCTGCTGATCATCGGCTCCGACGCGTCGCTCGAGGTGGCGCGTCGCGCCTTCGGACCCGACGTCGAGATTCCGGCGGTCTCCGAGGCCGGAGAATGGCCGGCGCTCGCCCGCCTCCAGGCCTGTCCGGAAGGCGAACCGATCCGTCCCGGCGTCCTCTCGGTCGATGGCGGCCGCTTCGCCTATCACGCCGTCGAAATGGCGGTCCGTCTCGCCCTCGCCGGCCGTATCCACGGCATCGTCACCGCGCCGCTCAACAAGGAAGCGCTCAACAAGGCCGGCTTCCACTTCGCCGGCCACACCGACATGCTCGCCCATCTGACCGGCGCCAAGGGTTCGGTCATGATGCTGGCGCATGGCAACATGCGGGTGAGCCACGTCACCACGCACATCGCCCTCGAGGACGTGCCGAAGAAGCTGACCCCCGAACGGCTGCGCTACGTCGTCGATCTGACCGACGAGACGCTGCGGGGTCTCGACCTCCCCCGCCGCCGCATCGCCGTCGCCGCGCTCAACCCGCATGCCGGCGAGGGCGGTCTGTTCGGCCGCCAGGACATCGACGTGAGCGAACCGGTGATCGCCGCCTGCGTCGCCGATGGTCTCGACGTGGTCGGCCCGGTGCCGGGCGACACCGTCTTCGTCAAGCTGCGCGCCGGTCAGTACGACGCGGTGGTCGCCATGTACCACGACCAGGGCCACATCCCGGTCAAGCTGCTCGGTTTCCAGATCGACCCCGCGACGGGCCGGTGGGAGGCGCTTTCAGGCGTCAACATCACCCTCGGCCTGCCGATCGTGCGCACGTCCGTCGACCACGGCACCGCCTTCGACATCGCCGGCAGGGGCATCGCCAACGAGTTCAGCCTGGTCGAGGCGATCGACTACGCCCTGAGGCTCGCCGCAGTTCGACTCGCCGCCGCCAAGGGAGCCGTCTGAGGCCATGAACCCGCTCTCCACCCCCATCGAACTGGTACAGCCGCCGCGCATCCGCTTCGGATGCGGCACCGTCGGCGAGGTCGGGGCCTGGCTCCGTGGCCAGTCGGTCGCGCGCCTGCTCGTCGTCACCGACGCCTTCAACGCCGAGCGGGTCGATCGACTGGATCTCTCCGGCGAGGTGACCGTGTGGGGCGAACTCACCGGCGAACCGGACACCGAGGATCTCGCGCGCGTCACGGCGCTCGCCGAAAGCGCCGGCGTCGAGGCGGTGATCGGCTTCGGCGGCGGCAGCGCCATGGACCTCGCCAAACTCGCCGCCGTTCTGCCGGGAAGCGGCCAACGGCTCGCCGAGGTGGTGGGGCCCGAAAAGGTCGCCCGCAAGGGAGCGCTCCTCGTCCAGGTGCCGACGACCGCCGGCACCGGCAGCGAGGTCGGCACCCGCGCGCTCGTCACCGACCCGGCGACCTCGGCAAAGCTCGCGGTGCAGAGTCTCCACATGCTCGCCGACCTCGCGGTGATCGATCCCGATCTCGCCCTCGACATGCCACGCTCGATCACGGTGGCGACCGGCGTCGACGCGCTCGCCCATTGCGTCGAGGCCTTCACCAACAAGAGGGCGCACCCGGCGATCGATCTCTACGCGCTCGAGGGCATTCGCCTCGCCGGCCGTTGGCTGGCGCGGGCCGCCGAGGATATCGGCGACCGGGAAGCGCGGGCCGGCATGGCGCTCGCCTCGCTCTACGGCGGTTTCTGCCTCGGTCCGGTCAACACCACCGCGGGGCACGCCGTCGCCTATCCGCTGGGGTCGCGCCACCACGTGGCACACGGCGCGGCGAACGCCCTGATCTTCCCGCATACGCTCGCCTTCAACGCGCCGGCGGTGGCGGAGCGCTCGGCTCTCGTGCTCTCGGCCCTCGGCCTTGCGACGAGTTCCGATCCCGACGAGGTCTTCGCCGCGGCCTATCGCTGGTGCGACGATCTCGGCTGCGAGATGCGGCTTTCGGCCCATGGCGTGAAGGAAGACGATCTGGCGGTGATGGCCGGAGAGGCGCACGCCATTCGCCGGTTGCTCGACAACAACCCGCGCGATCTGCGGCGCGAGGATATCCTGGCGATCTATCGACGCGCCTTCTGACGCGCGAGAACCGCGCCGACGCGGCAACCGAGAACGAGACACCACGGGGGCAGACCGATGATCTCACGAGAAGACCACAAGCCCAGGCCGGTGGTCGCCGACGCGGATTTCTGGCTGGCGATCCTCCTCGCGATCTTCGCCCTGGTCGCGGCTCGGCTGACCCTCGATCTGCCGGAAGGCGGCATGAGCGCCGAACTCGGCGCCGCCTTCCTTCCCTGGCTCTGCATCGGCGGCCTGGGGATCCTCGCGGCGATGTTGCTGATGCGCTCCGTCGCGCGTTCGCGGCACGGCGAAGTCTTCACGGTCGCCCTGTCGCCCCGAATTCTCGCCAAGCTCGGCGTCTTCGCCCTGCTGATGCTCGTCTACGGCTTCGCCTATCTACCGCTCGGCTATCTCGCCAGCACGAGCATCTTCTTCGTCGTGGCGATGCTCGCCCTCGGCGAACGTCGCCCGCTCCACGTCCTCGTCATACCGATGGTGATCACCCTCGGCGTCTGGGCCGTCTTCGCCCTCGGGCTGAAGGTCGTCCTGCCCTGACGCGGCGTGGCGTGGCGTCGCACTGGAATTCACATGCCACCTCCGCCATCGGGCCGGGTGGTCACGGCAAGGAGGAAACCAATGAGAATGAAGAAGTTCCTGTCCGCGGCGATCGGCTTGTGCCTGTCCGCCCTGGCGATGCCGGCGATGGCCGGCGGTTATCCGGAGCGTCCCGTCCAGATCGTCGTGCCCTATGCGGCCGGCGGCGGCACCGACCTCGCCACCCGCGTCATGGCCGATGCCATCGAGAAGTATCTCGGCCAATCGATGGTGGTGAAGAACATGCCCGGCGGCGGCGGCGCCATCGGCCTCTCCTCCGTGGTTCATGCCACGCCGGACGGTCACACCATCGGCATGGGCGCCCAGGGCCCGATCGCGATGCTGCCCCACTACGGCGGTATCGACTATACCGCCGCCGATCTCGACTACCTCGCCCTGATGGGCAAGAACCTCATCGTCATCGGCGTCAACAAGAAGGCCCCATTCCAGGATGCCAAGGGCTTCCTCGACTTTGCCAAGGCCAATCCCGGCAAGCTGTCGATCGGCAATTCGGGTGCCGGCGGCGCCGTCCACATCGCCATCGAGGGTCTCGCCGGCGTGGTCGGCATCAAGGTCAAGAGCATGCCCTTCGGTGGCAGCGCCCCGGCCATCACCACCTGCATCGGCGGCCACATCGATGCCGTCGCCGCTCATCCCTCGGAACTGATCAATCACGTCAAGGCCGGCAACATCAAGCCGATCATGGTGCTCGAGGCGTCGCGGGTGAAGGAGTTCCCCGACACGCCGACCGCCAAGGAACTCGGCATCGACTTCACCTGGGCCGCCTGGAAGGGCATCGTCGCCCCCAAGGGAATGCCGGCCGAGGCGAGAGCCAAACTCCTCGACGCGCTCGGCAAGGTCTTCGCCGACAAGGCCTTCCTCGACAAGATGGAGAACCTCGGCGAATACGTCGCCTACCTGCCCGCCGACGAATTCAAGGCGCTCGCCGAGAAGGACGCGACGATGGCGGAGAAGGTCATCCGCGACCTCGGCCTCTACGGCATGAACCTCAAGAAGAAGTGAGG
>JAFHCF010000087.1:0-6850 GCA_048497495.1 Prosthecomicrobium sp. | reverse complement strand
CGGCGCGAACCTCCGCCGTGTCCGCCGGACGTTCCATGATCTGCCCCGTCGAGAGGCGACGCCGTGCCCCCCCCTCCCTGTCCCTCCCCCTCCAGGGGGGAGGGAACGAGGTGGAGCGGACCTTCGGAACACGACCGGTCGTCGTGTTCGGAGGATGATTTCCCCGGGGTCTTCTCCTCCACATGTGAGGAGAAGATGAGGTGGAACGGGTCTTCGGAGCGCGACGGGCCGTCGTGCTCCGGGGGGCGATCTCCCCAGGGTCCTCTCCCCCCTGGAGGGGGAGAGACAGAGAGGGGGGGGCACGGCGTCGCCTCTCGACGGGGCAGATCATGGAACGTCCGGCGGACACGGCGGAGGTTCGCGCCGGTGCGGAAGACATTCGGAGAGGGGTACTGGGCCCCTCGGATCGGCGAAGAGCCGCGAAATTGCAGGAACGCGCGAGGCCCTGCCTCGTGAGAGGATCGAGGCCCCGCCTCGTGGAAGGAACCACGCGATGCTGAAAGTCTCGAACATCGATCTCTTCTACGGCGCCGCCCAGGCGTTGCGCGGGGTCTCCGCCGAGGCTCATGTCGGCGAGATCTCCTGCGTGCTCGGGCGCAACGGCGTCGGCAAGACCTCGCTGCTGCGCGCCATCACCGGCCACCAGCCGATCGCCGCCGGCACCATCGAATGGGAGGGCCGGGATCTCGGCCGCTCGGCGCCCTATGATCGCGCCCGCGCCGGCATCGCCTTCGTCCCCCAAGGCCGCGAGATCTTCCCGCTCCTGTCGGTGGAGGAGAATCTCCAGACCGGCTTCGCGGCATTGCCCCGCGCGGAGCGCTTCATCCCCGACGAGATCTACGACCTCTTCCCGGTGCTCAAGGACATGCTGCGGCGGCGCGGCGGCGATCTCTCCGGCGGCCAGCAGCAGCAGCTCGCCATCGGCCGCGCGCTCGTCACCCGCCCCCGCCTCCTCGTCCTCGACGAACCGACCGAGGGCATCCAGCCCTCGATCATCAAGGACATCGGCCGGGCGCTGGAATATCTGCGCGCCAAGAGGACGATGGCGATCCTGCTGGTCGAGCAGTATTTCGACTTCGCCCGCGAACTCGCCGACCGTTACGCCGTGCTCGATCGCGGCGAGGTGGTGATCGCCGGCACCAAGGCGGAGGTCGATCCGGAAGACGTGCGCGCCCGCATCGCGGTGTGATTCCCACCCACGCGCCGGCCCGAAACAGGAAAGGCCCCGCCGTCGAGCGGGGCCTTTCTGTTCTCGTGGGTGACCGGAGCCCGCCTCAGTGCGGCAAGATCACCGAGTACACGATGTGGCGGGCTTCCTTGCCGCCGGCCTTGGCGGCTTGGTTGAGCGAGGTGTCGTGCGACACGCCGGTGAGACCCACTCGCGCCAGACGCGCGTCGATCTCCTGCGGCGACACCTTGAGGACCGGCTCGAGATCGGCGATGCGGGCTTCGCCGAAGGCCTTGAACATCGCCACCTGCGGATTGCCGCCGACGCCACCCACCTCGAGCATGCCCGGGATGGCGAAGGCCAGCGCCGCCACCAGCGAGACGCCGAGCGGCCAGAGGAGCCAGCCGCGCTTGAGATAGCTCAGGATCGGCGCCCAGTTCTTCCAGACGTGCAGGACGAAGGGCAGGATCAGCACCATGCTCAGCCATTCGTGCATGCCGCGGAAGGCGGCGGTGCCGACGTGGAAGAACAGCGCGATGCCTGAGACCAGCGAGATCACGAAGAGGCCGGTGGTGAAGGGCGTGGCGTAACGGTTGACGAGATCGCGAAACATGATGGCCTCCTGCGGCAGACTCGCGGGTGGCGAACGACCTGGCCGACGCCCCCGCTTCGGCCTCTCGAATGGATCCGCCCGACCCGACTGTCGAGTGAACTCCCTGTAAGGTTGCTCGCGCGAGCCGGAGCAAGGCTTTGTCCGGACATAGAAAAACGCGCGATCGAGGTCGATCGCGCGTCCGATTGTCGCAGCATTTCAAATGGGTTCAGGGCTTCACCGGCTGCGCCGCCTGGAGCTTCTTGGCGGCCTCTTCGGCACGCTTCTGCAGTTCCTGCTGGAGCTGGTCCTGGCTCTGCTGTGCCCCGGCGGGGTCGACGCCCGGTCCCTCCAGAGCCGCCTTGAACGTGTCGAGGCGGAAGGGATAACCGGTCGGCTTCTGCTGCAGATTGAGCGCCGTGACGATCAGCACGGTCCCCTTGGCCAGCGCCTTTTCCATCTGATCGGAGAGATCGAGATCGGCGTAACAGGCGTTGGGGAAGCAGATCCGGTACTTGACCTCTTCCGGCTTCGCCTTGTCGATCATCACCCGCATGCCGGGCTGGATCAGCACCGCCGGCGGAATGGCGATCAGCAGGGTCTTCTTCGGCTCGCCCTCGGTGTCGCGCATCGCCACGGAGGCGATCAACTGGCCCTCCGCCGAGCGCAGTTCCTTGGCGATCAGGCAGACGCTCTTACCCTCGGTGTCCTTCTGGCAGATCTTGATCCAAGGATAGAGGTCCTCGGGCATCTGCTGCGCGGCGGCCTTGTCGGCGGGCTTGTCCGCCGCCTTCTCCGGCGCGGTGGGCTTGGGCTTCGCCGGCTTCGCCGGGGCGGCCTTCGGCCCGAGTTGCACCGGCTTGCCGGAGTCCTGAGCGGAGACGGGCGAGAGCGGGAGGAACAAGGCCACCGAGAGGGCGCCGGCGACGAGGGCGAGGCGACCGATTGCGGCCTCGAGCTTCGAAGTCGTCACGCGAATGGACCGTCTTGCCATGGAATCCCGTTCCTCGAACCAGATCGAACCCGAAATCCCCGGACGACCTCCCGTCCGATCGATCCCTGGGGGTCGACGAAAATCCTACCTCACGTCTCGCCGTCATCGCGCCCACCGACGGCGGCATCGCCCACTCGGGACGATCCGGCCGCGACGCGAACCCGAAAGACGAGGCGTCGAGATGACGGCAGAACACGGCGAAACCGTGGTCGCCGCGCCCGCACGTCAGATGCATAGCCTCTCGCCTCGCAGATTTCCAGCCGTTCGACGAGGGACTTTGGAGGTTGTGGCAAGGATGCCGCTCGGTCGACGCCGCGGCCGGCGCGGTCGTGATAGCATCGGCGGCCAGAATCAGTGGGATCGGCGAAGTTGGCGATCGAAGCATCCATCGCGGCAGGGAGCGAACCGACGCGGCGTCGCCGCGGCGGCGGTACGCTCGTCGTCACCGGCCTCGCCCTGGCGACGGCCCTCGCCGCCGGGTCCCTCTGCCTCGCCGGCACCGCGCGCGCCGAACCGCGCCCCGCCGTCGCCATGCACGGGGCGCCGCTCTACCCGCCCGACTTCGACCATTTCGCCTACGCCGACCCGAAGGCGCCGAAGGGCGGCCGCATCACGCTCGGCGTCCAGGGCACCTTCGATCAGTTGAACCCCTTCGTGATCAAGGGCAACGCCGCCGTCGGCATGCGCGACGGCTCCGGCGGCACCAATGTCTATGAGAGCCTGATGGAGCGCTCCTTCGACGAGCCCTTCTCGCTCTACGGTCTGATCGCCGAATCGATCGACATCGCCGCAGACGGCCGTTCGGTCGCCTTCCACCTCCGGCCCGAGGCTCGATTCTCCGATCGGTCCCCGGTCACGCCCGAGGACGTGATCTTCAGCTGGGAGACCCTGCGCGAGAAGGGGTTCCCCTACATGCGGTCGAACTACAAGGACGTCGTCCGAGTGGAGAAGACCGGCGACCGCGCGATTCGATTCGACTTCGTCGACGCGGGTAATCGCGAGTTGCCGCTGATCCTCGCCCTGATGCCGATCCTGCCGGCTCATGCCTGGGCCGGCCGCGACTTCGAGGCGACGACGCTCGAGCCGCCGATCGGCTCCGGGCCCTATGTCGTCACCCGCGCCGAGCCGGGCAGTCTGCTCGAACTCGCCCGCGACCCCGACTATTGGGCGCGCGACCTGCCCGTGCGCCGCGGCCTCTACAATGTCGACGTGCTGCGCTACGAGTACTACCGCGATCAGAACACCCTGTTCGAAGCCTTCAAGAAGGGGTTGATCGACATCCTCGCCGAGGGCGATCCGGCGCGTTGGTCGCAGAACTACGACTTCCCCGCCGTCACCGACGGCCGAGTGGTCAAGGAGGCCTTCGTCACCGCCCTGCCCAAGGGCATGACCGGCTTCACCCTCAACACCCGCCGTCCGATCTTCGCCGATGTCCGGGTTCGCGAGGCGCTGGTCCGCCTCTACGATTTCGAATGGGCCAACAAGAACCTCTATTTCGGCCTCTACCAACGCCAGAAGGGCTGGTTCGACGGCTCCGAACTGTCGTTCTTCCATCGCCCGGCCGATGCCCGCGAGGCGGCGATGCTCGCCCCCTTCCCCGGCGCGGCGCGCGCCGACGTCCTCGACGGTACCTGGGACCTGCCGGTGACCGACGCCTCGGGCCGCGACCGCGCGGTGCTCCGCGACGCGCTCCGCCTCCTGGTCTCCGCCGGTTGGAAGCTCGACGGCACTCGCCTGGTGGACGCCGAGACCGGCGATCCCTTCACCTTCGAGATCCTCGTCGCCACCCGCGACCTCGAACGCCTCGCCGTCGGCTACCAGCGCACCCTCGCCGCCCTCGGCATCGACGCGCGCATCCGCAACGTCGACGCCGCCCAGTTCGAGATGCGCCGCAAGACCTTCGACTTCGACATGACGCCGTGGTCGTGGGGCGCCTCCGCCTCGCCCGGCAACGAGCAGATCAACCGCTGGACCTCGCGCGCCGCCGCGACCGAGGGCTCGCTCAACCTGCCCGGCGTCGCGAGCCCGGCGGTCGACGCCATGGTCGAGGCGCTGATCGCGGCGCGCGGCCGCGAGGATCTGGTCGCCGCGGCGCGCAATCTCGACCGGCTTCTGGTCTCCGGCGCCTATGTGGTGCCGCTCTTTCACGCACCCGCCCAATGGGTGGCGCGTTGGACACGAATCGAACATCCCTCCACCATGCCGGCCTGGGGCTGGACCCTGCCGGCCTGGTGGGCACGCAACGGGGGCAAGGAATGATCGTCGCGCGGGAAGACGAATCGCGGACCCATACCGCATCGGGCGTATGGGGACGCGTCACTCTCGATCAGATCGTCGCCAAGAACGCCGAGAGCCGACCCGATCACCCGGCGCTGATCGACTTCTCCGATCGCCCCGAGTGGACGAACGGCGCCGCCGAGCGGCTGACCTGGAAGGAACTCCAGGTCCGGGTCGACGCGCTCGCCGCCTTCTATCTCGCCGTCGGCCTCCAGGCCGATACGGTGATCGTGTTGCAGATGCCGCCGACCGGCGACGCCGTCGTCGCCTTCCTCGCCGCCTCGCGCGCCGGGTTGATCGTCGCCCCCCTGCCCCTCGGCGCCCGCGAGGCCGACGCCCTCGACCTCTGCCGCCAGGTCGGCGCCAAGGCGATCGTCACCGCCAACCGCACCGAGACCGAATTCCACGGCGAGAGGCTGCGCACCGTCGCCGCCGAGCTCTTCCAGATCCGCTTCCTCTTCGGCGCCGGCGGCGACGTGCCCGACGGGCTGATCGATCTGGACATGGTCTTCGCCGAGGCCGAGAGCCTGGGCGCGCCGCCGGAGATCGCCCGCAAGGGCAACCCCGCCGACCACGCCCTGACGGTCGAGGTCACGTCGCTTCCCGGCGACGACGACGCCACGGGCGAGGCCGCCACCCGGCTCGCTCCGCTGCCGCGCTCCCACAACCATTGGATCGCCACCGGTCTGATGAGCCTGCTCGAGGGCCGCGTCGACACCGACAGCGTCGTCGTCTCGCCCTTCGCCCTCTCCGGCCCGGTCGGCATCGGAATCGCCGTGGTGCCGTGGCTGCTCGCCGGCGCCACCCTGGTCACCGGTCTGCCGCTGACCACCGACCGGCTCGCCGAAGAGGCGGAGAAGGTCGGCGCCACCCACGTCCTCGCGCCGGTCCGCGTCGCCCGCCGCGTCCTCGAGCGTCTCGCCGCCCATCGCTGCGAACCGACGCTGTTCGCCATCGGCGAGGACGAACACGGGGATTGGCCGATGCCGGCCGGCTCGACGGTGATCGACATCGCCGTGATCGGCGCCTTCGGCCTGCTGGCCCGCCGCCGCGCCGATCCCCTCGCCCCCCGCGCCCTGTCGCTCGGCATCTTCGGCGCCCCCGGCGAGAGCGAGTTCGCCCCGCCGCTGGTCGAGGTGCGCATCAAGGCGCTCGCCCAACGCGCCTCCCAGATGTCGCCGAACCGCACCCTCGGCGGCGAGATCCAACTGCGCGGCGCCATGGTGCCGCACTTCAACTGGCCGACCACCGCCCAGGAACGCCGCCACCGCCCGCGCGATCCGGACGGCTGGATGGCCACCGGCATCGGCGCCCGCATCGTCTCCGCCCAACCGCCGGCCTTCGAGATCGGCGGGCGCGTCGACACCACCGTGCGCATCGGCCAGACCGCCATCGATCTCGACGCCCTCGACCGGATCTATCGCTCGATCGACGGCATCGCCGATGCCGCCGCCCTGCTCATCGCCGACACCGCCGGCGGCCCCGGCCTCGCCGCCGCCGTCGTGCCGAAGAGCGGCGTCCGCTTCGATCCCGCCGGCTATCTCGCCGCCGTCGAGGCGACCCGCATCGGTCTCGCCCGCCTGCCGATCAAGGTCTTCGCCGTCCCGGCGATCGCCCGTGGCCCCTCCGGACGGGTGCTGCGCTCCGGCATGCTCCAGCATCTCCTCGCCCGCCCTTGAGGCCGAGGCTCGAAAACGAAACGAACGCCGATCCGAGGACTTCGGAACGGCGTTCGTTTCGTCTCGGAACCAGGAAGGCGCGACGGCGGGGGGGCGACGCGGTGGCCGAGGTGCCCCAGATCTTCCGTGCCCCCGATCTT
>JAFHCF010000086.1:0-8497 GCA_048497495.1 Prosthecomicrobium sp. | reverse complement strand
GGGTGCGCCGCCTTCTTCGTCTCACGATCTCGTCGCCGTCACTCGGAGGCGAGGATCTTCGGCACCGGATTGAGGCGCAGCCGATAGGCATCGGGCATGCCCGAGCCGAGCAGCGGCCGCAGGTACATGCGGAAGGCGTCGGTGACGTCGTTGCCGGCGGCGGAGATGAACTCGTCGGGCATGTGGCGGGTCTTGCCGGCGACCTCGGCGAGCGGCGTCAACTGGTAGTCGACCGAGTAGAAGCCGGTGCGGTGGATGGTGACCGAGCCGTCGACCTTGCCCCACATGGCGTATTGCACCGCCTTCTCGCCGACCTCGCGCGCCTCGCGTTGGTCGACGTCGGAGACGCAACCGATGAACGAGCGCTGGAGATAGCCGAAGGTGTCGCCGCGCACCCGGTTGATCTTGAGCTTGGTCTTGATCTCCTCGCAGAGGAGATCGGCGAGCGCTCCGGTGCCGGAGAGTTGGACGTTGCCGTGGGCGTCGTGCTCGACCTCGGACATCAGCTTGGTCATGATCGGCACGCCCCGCTCGTCGTGGATGCCTTCCGACACGGCGACGACGCAACGTCCGTATTTCTCATAGGTCGCCTTCACGTCGGAGAGGAAGTTGTCCATCACGAAGGGACGTTCGGGGATGTAGATCAGATGGGGCCCGTCGTCGGGGAACTTCTTGCCGAGCGCCGAGGCCGCGGTCAGGAAGCCGGCGTGACGGCCCATCACCACCGCGACATAGACGCCGGGAAGCGCGGCGTTGTCGAGGTTCGCCCCCATGAAGGCCTGCGCCACGAAGCGCGCGGCCGACGGGAAGCCCGGTGTGTGATCGTTGACCACCAGATCGTTGTCGATGGTCTTCGGAATGTGGATGCAGCGCAGATCGTAGTCCGCCTTCTTGGCCTCTTCCGACACGATCCGCACTGTATCGGAGGAGTCGTTGCCGCCGACATAATAGAAGTGACCGATGGCGTGGGCCTTGAGGACCTTGAAGATCTCCTGACAATACTTCAGGTCGGGCTTGTCGCGGGTCGAGCCGAGGCCCGAGGAGGGCGTGCTGCCGACCATCTCGAGGTTGTGGCTGGTCTCCTGGGTGAGGTCGAGGAAATCCTCGTTGATGATCCCGCGCACGCCGTGGTAGGCGCCGTAGACCAGTTCGACGTTGCGGAACTTGCGGGCTTCCAGCACCGCGCCGACGATCGACTGATTGATCACGGCGGTCGGCCCGCCACCCTGGGCCACGAGTACCTTGGTCAAGGACATTCTGCGTTTCTCTCCCGAGCGAACCGACTCGTGAGGCAATATGACGAGCCGAGACCCGCAGACCTAACACCAAAATCCGACGTCGGGCCACTGGTGACGGTGACGCGGCGCGGGAGATGGAGCCCGACGGGCCGAGGTCATTTCCGCCGGCGCCGGGCCGTCGTGACCGACCGGCGAATGATTTTCTTCTCGACGAGGCTGCCGCGACCGAGGATCGCGGGAATGTCCTCGGCCGGCAGCGGGCGGGCGAAGAAATAGCCCTGGACGAGGTCGCAGCCGAGCCGGACCAGTTCGTCGAACTGAGCCTGCGTCTCGACGCCTTCGGCGAGCACCTCGAGCTTGAGGTTGCGGGCGAGCGAGACGATCGCCGCGGTGATCTCCACCGAGGTCGAATCCTCGGGCATGTCGTGCACGAAACTGCGGTCGATCTTGAGCTTGTCGATCGGCAGGCGGCGCAGATAGGCGAGCGACGACCAGCCGGTTCCGAAGTCGTCGATCGCCAGGCGGACGCCGAGCGCCTTCAGGGCGGCCAGGCGATTCTCGGCGTTCGGTCCGAGATCCATCAGGGCGCTTTCGGTGATCTCCAACTCGAGGCAATGCGCCGGGATGCCGGTTTCGCTCAGCGCGCCGGTGATGCGGCGCAGGATGTCGGTGCGTTGAAACTCGCGCGGCGAGAGATTGACCGCGATGGTCTCCAGGGGCAGGCCGGCGTCGAGCCATTCGCGCATCTGCCGGCAGGCCTGATGGAGAACCCATTCGCCGATCGAGATGATCAGGCCGGTCTCCTCGGCGATCGGGATGAACTGGTCGGGCGGGATCAGGCCGCGCACCGGGTCGCGCCAGCGCAACAGCGCCTCGACGCCGCGGATGCGGCCGTCGGCGGTGGTGACCAGGGGCTGATAGTGGAGCACGAACTCGTCGCGCTCCAGCGCCCGGCGCAGGCCGGCCTCGGTCTCGAGGCGGATCGAGGCGGTGGTGGTCAGCTCCTCGACATAGAAGCGATGGGTCGAACGGCCTCCGGCCTTGGCCTCGTAGAGGGCGGCGTCGGCATGCTGGATCAGTTCGTTGGCGACGGCGCCGTCGGCGGGGAAGAGGCTGATGCCGATCGAGGTCGAGATGAAGAGTTCCTGCCCCTCCGTGAGGGTGAAGGGCCGATCGAGTTGGTCGATCAGCGTGCGGGCGAGGTCGGCGGCCGTCTCGCGCTCGCCGATGTCGTGGATCAGGGCGACGAACTCGTCGCCGCCGAGCCGCGCCAACAGGGCGCCCGCCGGGAGATGATCGCGCAGACGTAGCGATACCAGCCACAGAAGCTCGTCGCCGGCGGCGTGGCCGAGGCTGTCGTTGACGTTCTTGAAGCGATCGAGATCGAGGAAGAGCACCGCGCCGATGGTGCCGTTCCCCGACGCGGCTTCGATCGCCCGGTCGATCTGCTCGAGCAGCAGGACGCGGTTGGGCAGGTCGGTCAGCGGATCGTGGTGGGCGAGGTGGACGAGCCGGGCCTCCGACTGCTTGAGTTTCCCGATGTCGATGAAGGTGCCGAGATAATTGATCACCCGGCCGGCTTCGTCGCGCACCGTCGAGATGGTCAGCCATTCGGGGAAGATCTCACCGTCGCGGCGCTTGTTCCAGATCTCGCCCTGCCAATAGCCGACGTGCTCGATCGTGTTCCACATCTCGGTGTAGAAGGCCGCGTCGTGGCGACCGGATCGAAGGTCGCGCATGCCGCGGCCGAGGAACTCCTCCTTGGTCCAGCCGGTGATGGTGGTGAAGGCCGGGTTGGCGTCGATCATCCGACCTGCCGGGTCGGTGATGATCACGCCTTCCTGGGTGTTGGTGAAGACGGCGGCGGCCCGGCGCAATTCGGCCTCGGCCCGTCGACGGTCGGTGACGTCGACGTGCGTGCCGACCATGCGCAGGGCGCGCCCGTCTTCCGCCCGGAGGGCGAAGCCGCGCGACAGGATGTCCTTCCAGCCGCCGTCGCGGCTCTTCATGCGAGATTCGATGCACAGGGCCTCGGTGCGGCCGATCAGCGCGTCGTGAACCCCGGCCACGGCGGCCTCGCGGTCGGCGGGGTGCAGCAGTCGCTCCCACTCGGCGTAGCTGTCGCCGATCTCCTCGGGGGCATAGCCGAGCATCGACTTCCAGCGCGGCGAGAAATAGATGGTGCCGGCCGCCACGTCCCAGTCCCACAGACCGTCGTTGGCGCCGCGCATCGCCAGTTCGAACCGTTCCTCGCTCGCCCTCAACGCATCCTCGGCGACCCGCTGCGCGGTGACGTCCTCGGCCACGGCGACGATGTAGGGAACGGTGTCCGGCGTCTCCCGAATGAGCGACGAGGTGATCGCCAGCCAGACGGTCGATCCGTCGCGGTGCAGCACGCGGCGTTCCGCGGTGATCGACGTGGTTTCGCCGGCGGCGATACGGCCGAACGACCGCATCACGCCCTCCCGCTCGTCGGGATGGAGGATCTCGGTGACCGGCTTCTCCATCAATTGCGCCACGTCGTAGCCCAGGATGGTCGCGAGGTGGTTGTTCGCCCAGATCCAGTGACCGGAGAGGTCGAGATGGGCGATGCCGACCGTCGCCTGCTCGAAGGTGGAGCGGAAGCGCTGCTCGGCCGCCTGGGCGCGTTGGCGCTGCTCGATCTCGCGATAGGCCGCCTCGAGGTGTTGGCGCTGCCACAGCAGGAAGGCGAGGCCGAGACTGACGGCGAGGACGACGATGATCGACAGGACGGTGCCGGTGGCCAGGCCGTGGAGCGGGGCGAGCGCCTCGGCCTCGTCCATCTTGGCGATCAGGACCCATCCGGTGGCGGGAACCGTCTTCATCGCCGCCAGGACCACTTCGCCGCGATAGTCGGTTCCGGTGGTCGAGGTCTCGCCGAAGCGGACGTGGCGGATCACGGGAAGCTCGGTCCGCGTGAGGGGATAGCGCGCCTCGAGCGCGCCGCCCTTGCGGAAGCGCGTGTCCATCAGGGAGACGATGCCGTCGCCGTCGCGGCGCGCCAGGGCGTTTTCCCCGGTCTTGCTGGTCAGCGGCCAGGAGGCGAGCTGCGGATAGAGCCAAGTCTCGGCGGCGATGTCGACCACGGCGATGGCGAGGGGGCTGCCCCGCGCCATGGCGGGATCGAACACCGGCGCGAGCCAAGCCATGTGGATCGTTCCGTCGGGCCGGCGGTGGAGGTCGAGGAAACGCACCGCCGTGCCGGTCGAGGCGCGATCGACGGCGACCTTGAATTCGGGCGCGTCGGAGCGGGCCTCGGCGTCGCCGAGCAGCAGCCGGCCGTCACGGTCGATCAGCGCGACGCCGTCGAAGCCGTGGTTGCCGCGCACCACCGCGAGGGTTTCCTCGATCGCATCGGCGTCTTCCGGTTCGGCGGTGGTGAGCCAACGTTCCAGGATCTGGCGGCGGGCGGAATCGCGGGCGAGCACGTCGACATTGCTGCGGCGCTCCTCGAGCCAGTGGGAGATGGAATTGACCTCGAGCGCCGCGACCGCCTGGAGCTGTTGCAGCGAATCCTTGCGGATCGCCTCCACCTGCGCCCGATAGGCGACGTGAGAGACCATCAGAACCGCCGCGACGGCGGCGATCAGGGCGGTGATCGGCGCCCATGAGGCCGCCATTCGGCGCGTCGGCGTCGCGGAAGTGTCCCGGGGTAGGCGGTCGAGCGCCAACCAGAGCAGCGATGCCGTCACCAGGACGAAAAACAACCCCTTGTAGATGGACAGCGCGGTCAGCGTCTCATGATCGGTGATCGCCGCCAGAATGCGGTCTGAAAAGAAAATCCACATCGATGCAGCCATCGTATAGCCGGCTACAGCTCGAATTATGAAGGCATTACGCCGCTCGATCTTCATATTCTCACCGATGGGGATCGATTTATCGTATCTTTGAGTTTTTTTGTTTATCGCGAGTGATTATTATATCGCGTCATGCTCGTGAGATTGATCGATGGCAACGCGATCGAACAAGTCTCGTCTCGTCGCGGAGATCATCTTCCGGAAACCGTTACAATTCGACTAATCGTCGACGCCGTATACCCGAGATATGTGGACTGTTGAATTCATCAGAAGGTGGCAAAAGCGCTGTCTGTGCTGTGTTCGACGGGCTGGAGCGAAACTACTTCGAGCGTAGCGGGTCTCTTCTGGGTGGCGACGGGGGCGCGCGCGCCGCCTCGCGCCCCGTCGCCGACCCCCGAGCGGGAAAACCGACCGACTCGTGGTCTTTTCAATTTACCAAGGTGGCATCGAGGTCATACCATCGGCCGGCGGCGCGCGGCTGGACGGAGCCGGGGCGCGAACGCGACGGCGAACGGTCGCGGGAAAACGGGGAGAGAGGCCGTGGATCCGGTGCGCAATCCAAAATTGGCGGACGCCATCGCCGAACACATCGAACAACTCATTCTCGAGGGGACGCTGCGTCCGGGCGAGCGGCTCGCCTCGGAGCGTGAACTGTCGGAGAAGCTCGAGGTTTCGCGGCCGTCGTTGCGCGAGGCGCTCGACAAGTTGGAGGCGCGCAAACTGTTGCGAACCACCCGCAGCGGCACCTATGTCGCCCATTTCATGGCGCCGCTGACCGAGCCTCTGGCCGCCCTGATGCAGTCGAACGAACAGGTGATCGTCGACTATTTCGAGTATCGCATGCTGGTGGAGGGCGCGGCGGCGCGGCTCGCCGCCGAGCGGGCCACCGATCTCGACCACCAGGAGATCGCCGCCTGCATGGAACGGATGAAGGCGTCGCACCTGCTCGACGATCCGACGAGCGAAGCCGAGGCCGATTCCGATCTGCACATGCTGATCTACGAGGCGAGCCACAATCTGGTGGTGCTGCACGTCATGCGCGCCTTCTCCGAAATGCTGCGCGGCGACGTCTTCTACAATCGCCACCGCCTCTACATGACGCCGGGGGTGCGCGACATCCTGCTCGGCCAACACGTCGCCACGGCGGAGGCGGTGCTCGCGGGAGACGCCGATCGCGCCGAGGCGGTGGCGACCGAGCACATCCGCTTCACCGCCGAGACGCTCTCCCGGTTGCGCGACGACGAAAAGCGTCTGGGTCGGGCGCTACGCCGCTTCGGCCGCAAGGACATCGTCGCCGGGTGAGAGGGGCCGCCGCTCAGCGCGCCAGGGCCGCGAGATCGGCGAGCAGCGCGCGGGTAGCGACCGGCTTGGCGCGCGCGGCGACGGACGCCGCGATCGTCTCGGGCGTCAGGGCGCCGTCGAGATCGGCGCGCAGCCGGGCGATCTCGGCGAGAAAGGCGTCGGCGGTGAAGGCCTCGGCGAAACGGACGCCGGGATTGCCGGCATAGGCGCCGGTCAGCGTCGGCAGGGTCGACAGGACGTAGGGCCGGCCGCAGGCCAGCGCCTCGACGACGATGAAGGGTGAACCCTCGCCGAAATGCGAGCACATCAGCCCCATGTGGCATTCGGCGATGGCGGCGGCGAGACCGCGGGCATCGAGAAGCCCGGTGCAGGTGACGGCGTCGGCGAGGCCGGCGTCGACGATACGATCGACGTCCTTGCCGAAGTAGCGGAACTCGATCGCCGCGCCGAAGCGGCGCTTGCCCTCGGCGATGATCGCGAAGAGCAGTTCGGGGTTCTTCTGTTCGACGATACGCCCGGCGTAGAAGACGATGGTCTTGTCCGTCACCGGCAACGGCGCGGGCGCGAAGACGTCGTCGTACCAGGCGTCGATGTGGGCGAGGCGGGGCCCCAAGCGGGCGACGACCGCCGGCGACAGGCCACTGTCGTCGCGGCCGACCACCTGGACCCGATCGGCGACCCAGGGCAACAACCGACAAGCGATGTCGTGGATCAGGCGCTTGGCGGTCTCGCCGGCGCCCGGGCCGGTGCCGTGGATGGTGAAGACCCTGGCGCCGGGAAACATCCAGGCGAAGGCGACGTATTCGGGCCGCGAGAATTCCAGCACCCGGCGCGATCCGCCGCGCGTGATGGCGGCGCGGATACGGCGCAGGTTCGCCACGACGGCGAGGGCGAAGGGGATCCATTTCGGCTCCGGGATCTTCGGTAGGCGCAGGCCGAGCCGGTTCGGCGCCGGGCGCGCCGGCTCCTCGGAGACCAGCAGCGCGTCGCCGCCGGCGGCCGAGAGCAGCGTGTCGACGTAACGCTCGATGCCGCCCTGGGCGTCGGTGACGTCGTTCTGGTGGAAGAACACGAACATCGCTGGCTCCCGCCGCGCGCCCGACCGTCTGGTCGCGACCGCGCCGGACATCTCCCTAGCCGATCGATCTGAAGATCCGGTTGATGGGGGATCAGTCGGCGACGCCGCGCGCGATCGCCGCCACCACCGAGGCGCCGACGGCGTCGCCGGGATCGAGGACGGCGAGACGGGCGAGGACGCGGCCGGCCTCCTCGGCCTCGTCGCGACGCAGGCGGATGAAGGCCAGCGCCTTCAAGGTGTAGAGGGCGAAGCGGCCGGGGCCGTCGAGGGTGATCGCCTCGGCGCGCCATGCGGTCCAGTCGGGCCCGAGATTGGTCTGGCGCGCCGCCTCGCGCAGCGCCGCCTCGGCGATGTCGAGGGCGGCGTCGAGATCGCCGGCGTAGGTGTGGATCTTGTAGAGACAGAAATAGGTGGCGAGCGCCGTCGGATCGAGGGTGAGGGCGCGGCGGAAGGCGGCGTCGGCGGCGGCCCGGTCGTGTCGGTGGAGCGCCACACCCTCTTGTAGGATTTCGTTCACGGCCGGCGCCACGTCGCCGAAATCGATCGCGTCGCCGCCGCCGTCTGGGCGCCCTCGGGCTGCCGCCCTCGTCTCGCGCATGTCGCTTCTCCAGCATTTCCGCCGCCTGAGGCGGGTGCGGAGCAAGAAGCGTTCCGGTCCGGCGCGGCGCGGCACGGCCCTTGAATGGGGCGGGCGACGCGCGACAACCGAGGAGCCGCCCGCGATGAGCCTGGACATTCCGCAGGTCTACCAGACCCACGTCTTCACCTGTTTCCAGTCGCGCCCGCCGGGCCACCCGCGCGGCAGTTGCGGGGCGCAAGGGGCGGAGGCGCTGTGGCAGCGGCTCGGTCGGGCCGTCGAGGGCCTGGGCGACCCGCGCGTCGCCATGACGGCGACCGGCTGCCTCGGCTTCTGCCGCGCCGGACCGCTGATGGTGGTCTATCCGCAGGGCGTCTGGTACGCGCCGAAGACGGAAGCCGACATCGACGAGATCGTCGAGCGCCACTTCGTCGAGGGCGCGCCGGTCGAACGGCTGATCATCGTGCCGCAGGTGTGAGAGGCG
>JAFHCF010000085.1:0-51614 GCA_048497495.1 Prosthecomicrobium sp. | reverse complement strand
CTCTCCGGCGGCCAGCGCCAACGGGTGGCGCTCGGCCGGGCGATCGCCGTCGACCCGCCGCTGCTGCTGCTCGACGAGCCGCTCTCCAATCTCGACGCCAAGATCCGTCACACGATGCGGGCGGAGATCCGCGCCCTGCAGCGCCGGCTCGGGCTGACCACCGTCCTCGTCACCCACGATCAGGAAGAGGCGATGGTGATGGCGGACCGCATCCTGGTGATGGACGACGGCCGCATCGTCCGCGACGGGCCGCCGGAAGACGTCTGGCGTCGCCCCGGCTCGGCCTTCGTCGCCCGCTTCCTCGGCGCCGACAACGCCATCGATGCCCATGGGGTGATCGACGGCGACGGCCTCTCGGTGACGCTTCCCGACGGTGGCCGCCTGCGACCCCCGGTCGAGACGCCCTTCGACGGGCCGTGCACCGTCCACTTCCGCAGCGCCGCGGTCGGCTTCGACGACGGCGCCTCCGACGTGCTGCGGCTTTCCGGCCGCATCCGCTCGGTCGCCTATCCGGGCGGCCGCCACCGCTACGAGGTCGAGACCGCGTTCGGCCTCTTCCATGTCGAGGAGTCCCGTCGCGCCGCGCCCGGCGAGGCGGTCGTCCTCGCCGTTCCCCTCGACGAACTCCACACGTTCCCGCACGCGGAGCCGATCATCGCCGATCGGCTCACGGGCGGGGGACAGAACCCCGGGAGACCCGCCCCATGATCAGACACATCTCCTCCTCCCTCGCCGCGCTCCTTCTCACCGCCGCCGTCACCGCGCCGGCCGGCGCCGAGACCGTTCTCAACGTCGTCACCGCCGGTGACGTCAACATGGTCGACTACGTCAAGGACTATCTCGGACCGATGTTCGAGAAGACCCATCCCGGCGTGAAGGTGGTGTCGGTCGGCACCGGCCCCGGCGACGCCGGTTCGCAGAAGATCTACGAGAAGCTCGCCGCCCAGAAGGCCGCCGGCGTCGCCGCCTGGGACTTCGACGTCCTGGTCATCCATCAGAAGATGGCCGGCCAGATGGTCAAAGAGGGCTTCCTCGAGAAGTATCGCGACCGCATCGCCACGGCCAAGCTCGCCACCCGCGACAGCGCCAAGAATGCCCTCGGCACCGACGTCGAGGGCTACGTCATGCCGATGTTCCATTCGCAGACGGCGATCGCCTACAACCCGGACCAGGTCAAGGACGTGCCGGCGAGCTACGCCGACCTCGCCGAATGGGTGAAGAAGCATCCCAAGCAGTTCGGCTGGAACGGCATCAAGGGCGGCATGTCCGGCGTCGCCTTCGCCGTCGGCTGGGTCTCCGCCTTCGGCGGCAACGCCGACAAGTTGATCTCGGGCCCCTACGACAAGTCGATCGAGACCGCCTGGGACGGTTCGCTCGCCGGGCTCAAGGCCTTCAACCAGAACGTCGTCATCACCCCCGGCAACGCCGGCACCCTCGATCAGCTCAATCGCGGCGAGATCGTCATGGGCCCGGTGTGGGTCGACATGTTCTACAGCTGGATGGCCGACGGCAAGCTGCCGCCGTCGCTGAAGTTGAAGCTGCTCGATCCGGGCATGGCGGGCCAGCCGATGTATTACGCGGTGCCGGCCAAGACGGCGCAGAAGGCGCTGGCGGAAGAGTTCGTGGCGCTCGCCACCAGCCCGGACGTCCAGGCCAAGGGCATCGTCGAGCGCTTCAACTGGTACCCCGGCATCGACGCCGGCCATCTCCAGGGCAAGGTCGCGGACGCCGCCTGGGCCAAGCTCTTCGGCGACATCTCGCCCGAGACCCTGGCGAAGAACGGCAAGCCGTTCCCGATCGCGCCCTACTTCAACGACATCCTCGAAGCCTACGAGAAGAAGGTCGCCAACTGAGGCGACGCGACCTCGCGGGAGCGGACGGTGGTCCGCTCCCGCCATCTTTCCCGCGACCCGGACCCCGATGGCGATGCCATGAACCGAGCTCTCGTTCCCGGCTTCCTCCTCGTCGCCCCGGCTCTGGCGCTGATCGGAGCGCTGTTTCTCTATCCGCTCGGCCTGTCGGTCGCCTCGGCCCTCACCGCCGAGGGGCGGGCGCCGACACTCGCCAACTTCGCCCGCGCCTTCGAGTTCTATTCCGGCGACATCGTCTTCACCATCTGGGTGATCGGCGCGGCGACGGTGCTCACTCTCGTCGTCTCGATCACGCTCGCCGGCACCTTGACGCTCTCCGCCTCGCCGGGCTTCGTCGCGCTGCTGCGCTTCGTCTACCGCTGGCCGCTGTTCGTGCCGTTCATCGTCGCCAGCCAGTGCATGCGCACCTTCCTCGCCAAGAACGGCCTGATGAACAACGCCTTCGTCGCCCTCGGCCTGGCGGATCCGACCACCACCACCAGCCTGCTCGACTGGCGCGGACTGATCCTGACCTTCGCCTGGAAGCAGATCCCCTTCGTCACCCTGCTGCTGGCCGGGGCGATGGCCTCGCTCGACCGGGCGACGATCGAGGCGGGACGCGATCTCGGCGCCTCGCGCCCGCGGGTGCTCGTCGAACTGGTGGTGCCGCAGGTGATGCCGACGCTGATGGTCGGCGCGACTCTGAGCTTAGTGCAGATGCTGTCGGTGCTGTCGGTGCCGATGATGGTCGCGGGGACCCAACCGACGCTGATCACCGTCGACATGGCCTTCCGGATCAACGCCTACGGCGACTACGGCACGGCGGACGCCCTCGGCGTCGTCTCCTATCTCATCGCCTCGCTCGCGGCGATCGTCTATCTCCGCCACACGATGCGGGAGGAGGCCCGATGATCGGCGCGACGCTCCGGCGGGCCGCCACCCTGGGCTTCCTCGGCCGCACCACGGTGGTGGCGCTCCTCGCCTTCGCGGTGTTCGGGCCGCTCACCAATCTGGCGCTGTGGGCCTTCGCCGAACGCTGGTACGCCCCCCATGCCCTGCCGATCTCCTGGGGGGTCCGGTATTGGGAGGTCGTCTTCCGGCCGTCCGGCGACGCCATGGCCTCGCTCGCCACCAGCGTCTCGATCGCGCTGGCGACCGTCGCCGTCGCCCTCGCCCTGTCGATTCCGGCCGGCTACGCCCTCGCCCGACTGCGCCTGCCGGGACGGATGGCGATCATGATCCTGTTCCTGCTGCCCCAGGCCTTCCCGTCGGTGGCGATCTACATCAACGTGGCGCGGATCTTCTACGGCTTCGGGCTCGCCGGCACCCACATCGGCGTGGTGCTGGTCCACGCCGCCCACGGGCTGGTCTATTCGGTGTGGATCGCCACCGCCGCCTTCGCCGCCGTCGACCGCGACCTCGAACACGCGGCGCGCGATCTCGGCGCCTCGCCTCTCGCCGTCTTTCGCGACGTGACGCTGCCGCTCGCGGCGGCCGGGCTGGCCGCCAGCGCCATCTTCGTCTTCCTCGAGTCGCTCGACGAATTCACCGGCACCTTCTTCGTCGGCGTGCCCCAGGTCACGACGCTGCCGCTGCTGCTCTACAACGCCGGCATGGGCGGCAACTACCAGATCGCCTCGATCACCGCCCTGATCCTGCTCGTCCCCTCGGTCGTCTTCATGCTCTTCGTCGAGCGCTTCCTCGGCGCCGACGTCCTGTCGCGGATCGGGCGCTGAGACCGAGCCCATGACCGAAGCGGAGGCGGGTCTGGATGGGCGTCTCGGCCGCCGCTCGCGCTCACGACAGGGCGGCGAATTCCTCGGCCGTGGCGTAGGAGGTCTGGGTGCCGGGCTTGGTGATCGAATCGGCGGCGTAGCGCGCCGCCTTGCCGAGGGCGGCCTCGACGTCGCGGCTCTCGACGTAGAAGCGGGCGAAGGCGCCGATGAAGGCGTCGCCGGCGCCGGTGGTGTCCTTCGGCGTCACGGCGACCGGCGGGATGTGCTTCACCGCGTCGGCGGTGACCATCAGCGCGCCGCGCGAACCGAGCGTGACGATGACGGTGCGGACCCCGCGCGCCACCAGCGAGCGGGCGGCGGCGATCGCCTCCGCCTCGTCGCCGACCGGTAGGCCGGTCAGCAGCGCCAGTTCGCTCTGGTTGGGGGTGAGGAAGGTCAAGGTCGAGATCCTCGCGAGATCGAGCGGCACCGCCGGGGCCGGGTTGAGGATGGTCTCGATGCCGTTGCGGGCGGCGAAGGCGATGGTGTGATAGACGGTCTCGAGCGGCACCTCGAGCTGCATCAGGATCAGGTCGCAGCGCTTCAGGTCCTCGGCCGCGCGGTCGACGTCGGCGGGCAGGAGATGGGCGTTGGCGCCCTTGATGATCAGGATCGAGTTCTCGCCCGACGGCTCGACGAAGATCGGCGCGACGCCGGAGGAGCAGCCCGGCACCTTCTCGACCCAGGTGGTGTCGACGCCGAAACGGCGGAAGTTGGCGATGGTGGTGTCGGCGAAGGCGTCGTCGCCGACCTTGGTGACCATCAGCACGTCGGCGCCGAGCTTGGCCGCCGCCACCGCCTGATTGGCGCCCTTGCCGCCACAGCCCATGTGGAAGTCGGGCGCCTCGACCGTCTCGCCGCGGTCGGGCATGCGGATCACGTAGGAGATCAGGTCGACCATGTTGGAACCGACCACAGCTATCCTGCCGGACATCACCGGTCCTCCCTGTCAGCGGAACGCTTCGATTTCGGCTTCGACGGCCTTCGCCTCGCCCGCGTCGACATGGCCGAGGCGGACCGAGAAGCGGGCGGCGCCGCCCGGCGCCAGCACCCGGACGTGACCCTTCGCCTTCTCGGCGAGATAGCCTTCCGGCTCGCAGGTCGCCGGCAGGGCGAAGGCGGCGACCTGCTGATCGCCGTTCCAGAGGATCCAGCGCACGCAATGCGGCTGGTCGTCCGGGTTCCAGGCGATCGACAGGGCGTCGCCCCGCGGCCGGACCAGGAGCGAGCGGGTGAGCCCGTCCGCTCCTCGCTTCACGCCGCGGACGTAGAACACCTGTTCCGGGTCGTAGCGTCCGGGCTGGTCGAGCACCGCCGAGGCGGCGGGATCGCGGGCCAGTTCGTCGATGAAGGCGAGATAGGCGGGCGTCGGGCGCACATGCCCCGGCACCACCGAGCGCACCACCGTGTGGGCGGCGTCGAAAGGCGCCGGCTGGACGATGCGGCCGCCTTCGACGAAGGCGAAGTTGACGTGGCTCATGTACATGAGATCCATCGGCGCCGAGGCGAGGTTCGTCACGCTCATCTGCATGTCGAAGAGCGCCGTGCCCGGGCGCAGCACCACCCGCGGCGCGGCGAGGTAATGATCGCCGAAGCCCATCACCCATTCGCGCGTCCCGCCGATCGCCAGGAACGGCCCCTCGCCGTCCTCGCCGATCTCGAGGAACGCCGCCTGCATCGGCGCGCAGGGCATCTCGCCGTGCAGCGGATGCGTGTCGGCCGGCGACGGGCAGCCGTTGCGCAGGATGCCGGAATGGAAGGCGAAGCAGCCGTAGGTGCCGACGATGTCGGCGGCCGGCCGCGGCTCGGCGAACATGTCCTTCATGCCGAGATCGACGCCGTCGAACACCGCGTCCCAGATCATCTGCCCGTAGAAGGGCAGGACGACGAGATGGCCGCGATCGTTGGAAAGGCGGACGGCGGCGATCCCCGAGGCGTAACGGAAGAGCGAGGCCGAGAGAGAGCCTGAGCGGACGATCTCGTGTTCGGCTTCGCCGAAGTGGCTTTCGCGCAGGGCGACGGTTGTGGTGGACATGGGGCAGCCCCTCAACGGGTCCGGTTCTTGTAGGAGTTGACGACGATCACCAGGAGCAGGAAGGCGCCCCAGATGAAGTCGATCAGGTGGTTGGAGAAACGCAGGATCTGGAAGCCGGAGGAGAGCAGCATCAGGGCGACGACGGCGATCGAGACGCCGAGCACGCTGCCCTTGCCGCCGGCCGGATTGGTGCCGCCGAGCACCGCGATCAGCACCGCCTGCAGCAGGTAGGAGGTGCCGTAGTCCGACTTCGCCGCGTTGGTGCGGCCCGACAGCATGATCCCGGCGATCGAGGCCAGCGCCCCGGTCAGCACGTAGGAGAGGAAGACCATCTTGGCTCGGTCGAGACCGGCATAGACGGCAGCCTTCGGATTGGTGCCGATCAGTTGCAGATCGACGCCGAAGGTGGTCCGGGTCAGCAGGAAGGCGATGCCGCCGGCGATCACGACGAAGAGCAGGAAGGGCACGGCGAGGCCGAGGAGCTTGCCGTTGCCGATGAAGTCCCAGGCTTCGGGGAAACCGACGATCGCCGGGCCGCCGGTCAGCACCAGGGCGATGCCGGTGTAGACCTGCCCCGAGCCGAGGGTGGCGAGGATCGGCGTCACCCGGAGGCGGGTGATCAGGAAGCCGTTGACGGCGCCGGCGAGGGCGCCGATGGAGATCGACAGGACGACGCCGACGACCACCCAGCCGGTGCCGCCACCGGACGACAGGGCGGCGCGATCGATCACCTGATGGAAGAACAGGCCGGCGAGGATCGCCGAGAGATTGGCGACGCCGATGATCGACAGGTCGATGCCGCCGGTCATCATGGCGACGAGCATGGCGATCGACAGTACTCCCAGTTCCGGGAACAGATAGGTGATGCTCTCGAAATTGTAGTAGCGCAGGAACTTGTCCGGCGACAGCGCCGACATGACGGCGACGATCAGCACCACCATCACCACGAGCTGGGCGATGTTGCCGTCGCGGCCGAGCAGACGGCGAAAGTCGAAATCGAGCTTTTCCATCGTGTCGCTCCCCCTCAAGCCTTGCGGCCGCGATCGCGCCAGGCGCTCGCCGCGGTGGCGATGACGATGATCGAGCCGACCACCACCAGTTGCCAGGTGGTGTCGACCTTCATGATGATCAGGCTGTTCTTGACCATCACCAGCATGAAGACGCCGAGCATGGTGCCGATGACGCTGCCGCGCCCGCCGAAGATCGAGGCGCCGCCGAGCACCACGGCGGCGATGACCTCGAGGTCGGTGCCGACGAAATCACGCGGGTTGGCGAGCCAGATCATCGAGCAGTGGAGCATGCCGGCGAAGCCGGCGAGCGCCCCGGCGAGGCAATAGATGAAGAAGATCGTCTTCTTCAGGTCGAAGCCGACCCGGGTCGCCGCCTCCGCGCCGCCGCCGAGCGCGTAGATCGAGCGGCCGATCATGGTGTGGCGCAGCATCAGGTGGACGCCGAGGGCGAGGGCGAAATAGATCAGCACCATCGCGGTGAGGCCGGAATGGGTGCCGTCGGCCTTGGTGATGGTGAAGACCTCCGCCTTGGCGAAGTCGATCAGCACCGGCGGGAAGCGGTCGATGTTGATCATCGAGGTGCCGACCACGCCGAGCAGCAGCCCGCGCACCACGGCGCCGGTGCCGAGGGTGACGATCAGCGGGATCATCTTGAACTTCCAGACGAAGAAGGCGTTGAGCGAGCCGCAGGCCGCGCCGATCAGGATCGCCACCAGGAACGGTAGCCAGACCCCGACGTAGCCGGTGAGCAGCATGCCGTGGACGGTCAGATACATCGCGGCGACGGCGAAGGCCGGGAAGGACACGTCGAAGCCGCCCGACAGCATGACCAGCAGCACGCCGAGCGCCATGATGCCGATGACGACGTTGGAGCGTAGGAGCGAGAACAGGTTGTCGACCTGCCAGAAGGCCGGATTGACGAGGCCGATGACGATCATCGCGGCGAGGAGAATGGCCGCGATGACGACCTCCGATCTGCGGAACAGGGTCATGGGGCCTCCTCAGCGGAAGGACGTGAGCATGTCGGAGACGCGGCGCTCCGACATCTCGGCGGCTTCGAGGGTATCGACGAAACGACCACGGTGCATGACGACGATGCGATTGCAGTTCTGCACCAGCTCGAGCACGTCGTCGGAGATCATCAGCACGGCGACGCCCTTCTCGACCGCCAGAGCGCGGATGATCTTGTGGATCTCGGCCTTCGATCCGACGTCGACGCCGACCGTCGGGCCGTTGAGGATGAGGACGCGCATCTCGGTGAGCAGCCAGCGGGCGAGCACGACACGCTGCTGATTGCCGCCGGAGAGCTCGCCGACCGGCCTGGCGCCCGACGGCGTGGCGATCTGCAGCGCCGCGATCGAGGCGGCGGCGAGCTCGGCCGCCTCGGCGCGGTCGATCACGGTCGCCGTGGCGATCCGGGCATAGCTGGTGGCGAGGATGTTGCGGTCGATCGACTGGGAGAGGAACAGGCCCTCGGACAGCCGGTCTTCCGGCACATAGGCGATGCCGGCGGCGATCGCCGTCTCGACCCGGTCGATGACGATCGGCGCCCCGTCGACCTCGACCCCGCCGGTGAAACCGGGCTCGAGGCCGAACAGCGCCTTGGCGAATTCGGTGCGCCCCGAGCCGAGCAGGCCGGACAGGCCGACGATATCGCCGGGCCTCAGAACCAACGACAGGTCCTCGAAGTGGCCGGGCAGGGACAGATTCGCCACCGCGAGGCGCGGCGGGACATCGCCCGCCGGCGCGTGCCGGACGTAGCTCTCCGAGGAGATGTCGTGGCCGGTCATGTGGCGGACGATCGTCGGCTCGTCGAACTCCGAGGTCGGGCCCTCGGCGACCTTGCGGCCGTTGCGGATGACCGAGATCCTCTCGGAGATCTCCAGCATCTCGCGCATCTTGTGGGAGACGAAGAGCACCGCGATGCCGCGCGCCTGGATGTCGCGGACGATGCGGAAGAGGGTCTCGACCTCCTTGCGGGTGAGCGCCGTGGTCGGCTCGTCCATGATCAGGAGGCGCGGGTCGGACATCAGGGCGCGGGCGATGGCGACGAGTTGGCGCCCGGCGGTCGACAGGTCGTCGACCTCGGATTTCGGATCGATGTCGACCCCGAGCCGTTCGAGCGCCGTCGCCGCGATCGAACGGACGCGGCCCCAGTTCACCAGGATGCGCTTCTCCTGCAACTCGGTGTTGAGCGCCAGATTCTCGGCGACCGTCAGGTTCCCGAACAGCGAGAAGTCCTGGTAGATGACCTGGATGCCGTGCCGGATGGCGGCGATCGGGGTCAGGCGCGAGACGGTCTCGCCATCGATCACGATCGATCCGGCGTCGGGTCGATAGACCCCCGAGATCACCTTGATCAGCGTCGACTTGCCGGAGCCGTTCTCGCCGGCGAGGCAGTGGATTTCACCCGACCGGATGGTGAGCGAGATGTCGTCGAGCGCGCGGACGCCGGAGAACTGCTTGGTGATGTTGCGCAGGTCGAGGAAGACGTCGGACATGGGCTCTGATCCGGTTGAAGACACGGGACCCGTCCGCTCGGAACGGGCGCGCCGAGACGGAGGGTATCCCATCGGGACACCCTCCGCGCTCGGATCAGAAGTTGTAGTCGCCCATGTTGGCCTTGGTCACGCCGACCCAACCGGCCCCGTAGAGCAGGTTCGGCTGACCGGCGACCGGCGTGATCAGGCTGGTGTAGCCCGGCAGGCCGAGGTTCAGGCCGGCCTTGATCTCGCCGCCCTTCTTCGACAGCGCCATGGTCGCGACGACGTTCATCGCATAGCCGGCGACCGCCGGATCCCAGAACTGGATGTACTGGATGTTGTCGTTCTTCAGGTACTGGCCGGCGACGGAGACGAGGCCGGTGCCGGCGAAGAACATCTTGCCGTTGAGGCCGCGCTCGGCGATCAGACGGCCGGCGCCGGCGGAGGTCGGCATCGGTCCACCGAGGACGCCCTTGAGGTCCGGATAGGTGGTCAGGACTTCCTTGAGCTTGGTGTAGTCGGTGTTGGCGTCGTCATAGGTCTCGAGCCGGGTGGTGGCCTGCTGCATCTTGGGGAAGTGGGCCTTCTGGTACTCGATGCCGCCGTCGATCCACTCGTTCTGCGACTTGGAGGTCAGCGAGCCGACGGTGGCGACATATTTGCCCTCGCCGCCCATCGCCTTGCCGAGGATTTCCATCAGCTTGGCGCCATAGGCCTTGTTGTCGAAGGCTTCGAGGACGTAGTCGGCGTTCTTGATGTTCGAGGCCTCGTGGGCGACGACGACGATGCCGCGGTCGCGGGCCTTTTTCAGGACCGGTTCGACCGCCTCGACCGAGAAGGGAACGATGCAGATGGCATCGACGCCCTGGGCGATCAGGCTCTCGACGATCTGCACCTGGGCGGCGGCGTCGGCCTGGCTCGGCCCGAGCATCCAGGTGTCGTGGCCGGTGTCGGCCTTGTACTGCTTGACGCCGTCGCGCATGCGGTCGAACCAGGCGATGCCGTCGACCTTGACCACGGTGGCGATGGTGAATTTCTTGCCGGTGGCGCTCGAGACGATGTCCTTGCGCACCTGTGACGTATCGACCGGTCCGTTCGAGGCGGCGAGAGCCGAGCCCGAGAGCACCGCGGCGGCCGTCGCGATAGCGACGAAGAGCTTCTTCATTGCGTTTTCCTCGTTTGGTTCGTTGACCATCGTTCTTATGGGGTATCGCGATCTGGACTGAGGGTGATGCCTCCTGTCGAGCGTGGGGGGGATGCGGGCCTCAGCCCGCGATGATGCTCAGGCTGGCGCTGGCGCCGATGCGGGAGGCGCCGGCGGCGAGCATCCTGAGCGCGTCCTCGCGGGTGCGCACGCCGCCCGAGGCCTTGACGCCGAGGGCGTCGCCGACCGTGCTGCGCATCAGGGCGACGTCCTCGGCGGTGGCGCCGCCGGTGGAGAACCCGGTCGAGGTCTTGACGAAGTCGGCCCCGGCCTCGGCCGCGAGGCGACAGGCGGTGACCTTCTCGGCGTCGGTGAGCAGGCAGGTCTCGATGATGACCTTGAGCAGCGCCGCGCCGCGGGCCGCCGCGACCGCGGCGATGTCGGCGCGGACATGGTCGAGGTCGCCGTCCTTGAGGGCGCCGACATCGATCACCATGTCGACCTCGCGCGCCCCGCGCGCCACCACCCAGGCGGCTTCCGCCGCCTTGATCTCGCTCGGCGTCGCGCCGAGCGGGAAGCCGACGACCGCGCAGGTGGCGACATCGCTGCCCGCCAGGGCCGCGGCCACCGTCGGCACCCAGCGCGGATTGACACAGACGGAGAAGAAGTGATTCTCCCGGGCCTCGTCGCAGAAACGCAGAACCTCCGCGCGGCCCGCGTCGGGCTTCAGGATGGTGTGGTCGATGAAGCGGTGGAGGTCGGTGACGACGGCGTCCATGGGGGTCTCCGCGAAAACTGCGACCGATGAAACATGTTCCAATTGTCACATGTCATGTTATCAGATTAACATTCACCTGTGAAGCCCGGACCACTCCGATCCCGCCGGACGCGACACCCCGACCCGCCCATTCGGAAACGGCAGGTGTCCGACGGATCGCCAACCCTGACGGCAAGCGCGCGATGACCATCCCCAGAAAGCAGCGAGTGGATTGGCTCTCCGAGGCTCTCGAAACCGCGTCCTATGTGCGGCTCGGCGACGTCGCCGACCGGCTCAGCGTGTCGGAAATGACGATCCGGCGCGACGTCGCCGCCCATTCGGAGCGTTTCGTCTGTCACGGCGGCCACATCGTCGCGGCCCAGGCCGGTTCGTCGCAGCCCGACTACGTCCTCGACCGCGAACGCGAGGCCCATGCCGCGGGCAAGCGCGCCGCCTGCGAGGCCGCCTACGCCCACATCGAACCGGGCGACACCGTCTTCCTCGACTGCGGCACCACCCTGCCCTATCTCGCCCGCCGTCTGGCCGATACCAAGGGCGTCACGGTGGTCTGTTACGCGATCAACATCGCCGAGATCGTCCGCCGTTTCGACAACGTCGCCCTGGTTCTGCTCGGCGGCGTCTATCACCGCTCGTCGGCGTCGTTCGACAGCCCGGAAGCGCTGGACGTGCTGAAGCGGATCGGCATCAACAAGGCCTTCATCAGCGCCGGCGGCGTGCATCCGACGCATGGCGTCAGCTGTTCGAATTTTCACGAGGTGGCGATCAAGCAGGAGGCCATCGGCCGGGCGGTCTCGACCTATCTGGTGGTCGATTCGAGCAAGTTCGGCCGGGTCCGCTCGGCCTATTTCGCCGACCTCTCGATCTTCGACGCGGTCCTGACCGATTCGGCCGTCGATCCGGCCCACCGGAAGGCGATCGAGGACCTCGGCGTGCGCGTCGCGCCCCACCGCGGCTGACCGCGGGCGGATCCGACCCGCCGGAGAAATGCTCCGCCTCGATCGCGGTTCGACCGGGACGCCGGTGGCGGCTCCCGCCGTCATCGGGCGTGGAGACAAGACAGTCTTCCAATTCTCAATCTTGCCCAGACCGATCCCGTCGAAGCGGGATCGGACGGCGCATGGAACCAGGGCTGGCGAAGGAACCTGCCCGGCATGAAGAGTTGAACGGCGGCCGATCTCGCGACGCGGCCGGCGCCATCGTCGGCGCGAATGGTCTATCGCGGTGTGGTTCGAGGTCTGGTTCCGTCGAGAAAGAGCGAAATGCATCCCTCGAGGCGACGCCGCCGGGCTCGAGGTTCCTCCACCTCGCCGGGTCGCGGCGGCGGACGACTGGCGCCGAAGACCATGTCCATCAGAATGCGGGCCGCCAGATCGGCATCGTCGACGACCAACCGGCCGACCGCGGACTGTCGTCGAAGCCAGTCGGCGAGGTCGAGTTGGCCCTTCTCGATGCCGTGGAGAAAGATCAACTCCCGCAATTCGGGGTGACCGGCCAACTCGAAGAAGGCCATTTCGAGCAGTTCGTGGCGTTCGCGATCCTCGTCGGCATCGATGTCGAAGCGGACGATCGCTCGCAACGCCTCTTCGACCCCGAGGTGATCGAGATCGTCCGGGAACGACAACATGGAATGGCGATGGCTCTCGACGACGGCGGCGAAGAGCTCCAGCTTGTTGGCGAAGAAGCGATAGAGCGTCTTCTTCGACACGCGGGCGCGGACCGCCACCTCGTCCATGGTGGCGCGGCCGAAGCCGCGCTCCAGGAAGATGCCTCGACCGATCTCGGCGATGTGAACCCGCCGATCGGCGTCCGACGCCACTTTCGGCCGACCACGCGGCCGCTTGACCGGCGCGGCGCTCGCTCCGTCCGTGTCCCCGTCCAGCATGTCGGCTCCTCCTCGACGGCCTGCCGCCCCGTGGGCGAGGTTGACAGTGACGCCATTTCCGAGAATAAAGATACGGCATCGTATCTAAAATAGCCAGCCGTCTCCCTCGATCGGTCGGCGGCAGGTGATCGTGACGCCACCGGTGGAAACGGACAGAAACACAGCCGCCTTCGCGATCGCCCGTTCGATCTCGCAGATCGCATCGCCGCTTCGCTCGACGACCGGCGCGTCTCGGCGATCGGACCACACTCCACCGTCTCGTTCGGGAGCACATGCATGACGCCCACCACGCGTTGGATGATCGGCGGCATCGGCGCACTGGCGATCGTCGCCGGCGGCTGGTGGTGGCGAGCGCGCACCGCGGCCGATCCGCTCGCCGATCTCCTCGTCGCCGAGGCGACGATCGGCGACGTCCAACAGACGGTTCAGGCGACGGGGACGTTGCGTCCGGTGCGTCTCGTGGCGGTCGGCGCTCAGGCGTCGGGCCGCATCACCGCGATGAAGGTGGCGATCGGCGACACGGTGAAGACGGGCGACCTCGTCGCCACCATCGACAGCCTCACCCAGGAGAACGACCTGAAGAGCGCCGAGGCCGCGCTCGCCGACGTGCGGGCGCAGAAGCGGCAGAAGGAGGCGAGCCTCGTCTATGCGCTCGCCGTGCTCGAACGCGAGACCGCCACCTATGCCAAGCAGGCGAGTTCGAAGGACGCCTTCGAGAGCGCCAAGGCGACGGTGGAGACGACCCGGGCTCAGATCGACTCGCTCGTCGCCCAGATCGCCCAGGCCGAGGTGAAGGTCGACACGGCGCGAGTCGATCTCGGCTATACCCGCATCGTCGCACCGATCGACGGGACGGTGCTTCTGGTGGTGACGCAGGAGGGGCAGACGGTCAACGCCGTGCAATCGGCCCCGACCATCGTCGTCCTCGGTCGGATCGACCGCATGACGGTGCGCGCCGAGATCTCGGAGGCCGACGTGCCCAAGGTCGAGGTCGGGCAACCGGTCGTCTTCTCGATCCTCGGCGATCGCGCCCGAAAGTGGGAAGCGAGGCTCGAGGCGCTCGATCCGGCACCGGATTCGCTCAGGTCCGACAGCACGATCACCTCCTCGACCAGCACGACGTCGTCGAGTTCCTCCTCCTCGTCGTCGTCGAGTTCCTCGGCGATCTACTATTACGGCCGCTTCGAAGTGCCCAATCCGGACGGCGCGCTGCGCACCTACATGACCGCGCAGGTCAAGGTGATCCTCGGCGAGGCCAAGGGCGTCGTCATGGTGCCGACCGCGGCACTCTCACCGGCCGGTTCGGGCGGCGAGCGCACCGTGGAGGTCGTCGGGGCGAAAGGGGCGACCGTCCGGCGCGAGGTCACGGTCGGTCTCGACGACAAGGTGCGGGTGGAGATCCGATCGGGGCTCTCGGCGGGCGAGAAGGTCGTCGTCGGAAGGCGTTCCACCGAGACGAAGGCCTCGTCGATGCCAGGACCTCCCGGAGGGTTGTGACATGGCCGACGAAGCGCTCATCTCGCTGCGAGGCGTTCGCCGGGAATATCCGGCCGGCGAAGGCACCGTCGCCGTGCTCGCCGACATCGATCTCGACGTGCGCGCCGGCGAGTTCATCGCGATCATGGGGGCGTCGGGTTCGGGCAAGTCGACGTTGATGAACATCCTCGGCTGCCTCGATCGACCGACGGCGGGCGACTACCGCTTCGCCGGACGCTCGACCGCCGATCTCGACCCGGACGAACTCGCCGAACTGCGGCGCGAGCATTTCGGCTTCATCTTCCAGCGCTACCATCTGCTCTCCGAACTCACCGCGCTCGGCAACACCGAGATCCCGGCGATCTACGCCGGCGTCTCGGGCGCGGACCGTCGGAAGCGCGCGACGGCCATCCTCACCCGCCTCGGGCTCTCCGATCGTCTCGGTCATCGGCCCGGACAACTGTCGGGCGGCCAACAGCAGCGGGTCTCGATCGCTCGCGCCCTGATGAACGGCGCCGACGTGGTGCTCGCCGACGAACCGACCGGCGCCCTCGATCGACGTTCCGGCGACGAGGTGCTGAAGATCCTCGCCGAACTCAACGCCGAAGGGCACACGGTGATCCTCGTCACACACGACCACGAAGTGGCTCGGCGGGCGAACCGGATCGTCGAGATCTCCGACGGCCGCATCGTCTCGGATCGCCCGAGCGAGGCCGCGGCGCAGGTCGAGCCCGGTGCCGCCGGCGCGGTGATCGGCACCGGTCCGGCGGCGACGCAGGCGAGCGTCGGGGCCCTGCGCGCCGCCCTCGCCCGCTTCGAGGAATCCTTCCGCATGGCGGTGCTCGCCATGCTCGCCCACCGTCTGCGCACCTTCCTCACCATGCTCGGCATCGTCATCGGCATCGCCTCGGTGGTCGCCATGGTGGCGCTCGGCGAGGGGTCGCGGCAGAAGGTCCTCTCCAACATCTCGAGTCTCGGCACCAACACGCTGGAAATCTTCCCCGGCAAGGATTTCGGCGACGTCCGCTCGGCCAAGATCAAGACCCTGGTGCTCGCCGACGCCGAGGCGCTGGCCCGCGAGACCTATGCGGCGGGCGTCACCCCGACCGTCTCGACATCGACCACCCTGCGTTACGGCTCGATCGAGGCGAGCGCGCTGGTCAACGGCGTCGGGGTCGACTACTTCTCGGTGAAGGCGACCAAGCTGCAAACCGGTCGTTTCTTCGACGCGGGCGCGGCACGCACCATGTCGCAGGAGGTCGTCATCGACGAGAACACCGCCAGGACCCTCTTCGCCGACACCAGCGCCAGCCCGATCGGCGAAGTGATCCTGGTCGGCAAGGTTCCCTGCACGGTGATCGGCGTCACCCAGAAGCAGCAGGGTTTCGGCGCCAGCGGCAACCTCTCGGTGTTCCTCGCCTATTCCACGGTGCAGGTGCGTTTCCTCGGCGACACCTCGCTGCGCTCGATCCTGCTGCGGGTCGCCGACGAGGTCGACAATTCGCTGGCGCAAGAAGCGACGACGGCCTTTCTCACCCGCCGCCACGGCACCACGGATTTCTTCATCTTCAACACCGACGACATCCGTCAGACGATCACCGCGACGACGGCGACACTCACCCTGCTGATCGCCGCGATCGCGGTGATCTCGCTGGTGGTCGGCGGCATCGGGGTGATGAACATCATGCTGGTGTCGGTGTCGGAACGGGTGAAGGAAATCGGCGTGCGCATGGCGGTCGGCGCCCGGCGCTCCGACATCCTGCAACAGTTCCTGACCGAGGCGGTGCTGGTCTGCCTGATCGGCGGCGTCCTCGGCGTCGCCGTCGCCTTCGCCGCCGGCCTCGCCTTCGCCGTCTTCGGCTCGAGCTTCGTCTTCGTCTACTCGGCGACGACGATCGTCGCGGCCTTCGCCTGTTCCACCCTTATCGGTGTAGTCTTCGGCTGGTTGCCCGCCCACGGGGCGGCGCTGCTCGATCCGGTCGCCGCCCTCTCACGAGACTGAGGCCCATGAAACGCCCCCGCGATCTTCCCACACCCGTCTCTTCCCGCCATCCCTCGTCCGGTCCCATTCGATCGGCCGTGCGACGGCGAGCCGGGCGGAGTGCTCTCGTCGGTGCCCTGCTTCTCGCCGCCTCGCTCGGCGCCTGCAAGGACCAGGCGACGACCGGCATGCCGCCCGGGGCGGCGAAGCCGCAGGTCGGCGTGGTGGTGCTCCATCCGCAGTCGGTGGCGATCACCGCCGAACTGCCCGGCCGCACCAATGCCTCCTTCGTCGCCGAGGTGCGCCCGCAGGTGGGCGGCATCATCAGGGAACGCTACTTCAAGGAGGGCGGCGAGGTCGCGGCGGGTGATCCGCTCTATCTGATCGATCCGGCCACCTATCGGGCCGCCTTCGACAGCGCCGTCGCCACGCGCCAGAAGGCGGAGGCCGCGGTCCCGAGCGCCGAGGCCAAGATGGAGCGCTATCAGAACCTCGCCAAGCAGAACGCGGTGGCCAAGCAGGATCTCGACGACGCGCTCGCCACGCTCGCGCAGGCCAAGGCCGCCGTCGCGGTCGCCCAGGCGGACGAGGCCACCGCGCGGATCAACCTCGAGCACACCCGGATCACCGCGCCGATTTCCGGTCGCATCGACAAGTCGACGCTCACCCCCGGCGCCCTCGTCACCGCCAGCCAGACGACGATCCTGACGACGATCCGCACCCTGGAACCGATCTACGTCGACATCACGCAGTCGAGCCGGCGTCTCCTCGATCTGCGCCAGGCGATCGAGGCCGGCCGGGTGAAGATCTCCGGCGACAACGTCAAGGTCCGGCTCAGGCTCGAGAACGGCTCGATCTATCCGCTTCCGGGACGCTTGGCCTTTTCCGAGGCCAATGTCAGCGAGACCACCGGCACCTACACGCTGCGCGCCGAGTTCCCCAATCCCGACCGTGTCCTTCTGCCGGGCATGTACGTCCGGGCGACGGTCGAGGAGGGCATCGCCGAGAACAGTTGGTTGGTGCCGCAACGCGCGGTGACCCGCAACACCAAGGGCGAGCCCGTCACCTGGTTCGTCGGCGCGGACGGCAAGGTCGAGGAGCGGGTCATCGAGATCGGCGCCGGCATCGGCAACAACTGGTTGGTCGCCAAGGGGATCTCCGACGGCGATCGGCTGATCGTCGAAGGGCTTCAGAACGCCCGCGCCGGTCGTGAGGTTCAGGCGATCGAAGTGACGATCGACGAGACCTCCGGCGAGGTGCGAGAACGTCGTCAGGGCGCCCTGCCCTCTCCGATGGTGGCGTCACGCGGCGGTGACGCCGGCCGCGTCGAGTGAGGAGTAGACAATGTCGCGCTTCTTCATCGACCGGCCGATCTTCGCCTGGGTTCTGGCGATCGCCGTGATGCTCGGCGGTCTGCTCGCCGTGTACATGCTGGCGATCTCGCAGTATCCGCAGATCGCGCCGCCGACCATCGGCATCTCGGCGACCTATCCCGGCGCCGACGCGCAGACGGTGGAAAATTCGGTGACCAAGGTCATCGAACAGGGCATGACCGGCGTCGACAATCTCGACTACATGGCCTCGACCTCGACCTCGACCGGCCAGTCCTCGATCACGCTCACCTTCAAGAGCGGGACCGATGCCGACGTCGCGCAGATGCAGGTGCAGAACAAACTGCAACTCGTCACCTCGCAATTGCCGCAGGTGGTCCAGTCGAACGGGGTCACCGTCAACAAGACGTCGAACGGCTTCCTGATGGTGGTCGCCTTCGTCTCCACCGACGGCCGGCTCTCGACGAACGACCTCGCCGACTACGTCGACTCCTCGCTGAACGACACGCTGAAGCGGGTGCCCGGTGTCGGCGAAACCCAGCTCTTCGGGTCGAACTATGCGATGCGCATCTGGCTCGATCCGGACAAACTCGTGAAATACGCCCTGATGCCGGGCGACGTCGCCACCGCGATCAAGGCTCAGAACACGCAGGTGTCGGCAGGGCAACTCGGCGGCCTTCCGACGGTCGCCGGCCAACAGCTCAACGCGACCATCACCGCCAAGAGCCGGCTCCAGACCCCGGAGCAGTTCCGCGGCATCATCCTGAAGAGCGCCACCGACGGTTCGCTCGTTCGCCTCGACGACGTCGCCCGGGTGGAACTCGGCGCCAAGAGCTACAACTCGCTGTCGCACTACAACGGAAATTCGGCGGCGGGTCTGGCGATCAAGCTCGCCTCCGGGGCCAATGCGATCTCCACGGCCCAGGCCGTTCAGACCACCATCGACCGATTGAAGGTGACGCTGCCCCAGGGCGTCGAGGTGGTCTACCCCTACGACACGACGCCCTTCGTGCGCCTGTCGATCGAGGAAGTGGTCAAGACCCTGATCGAGGCGATCGTGCTCGTCTTCGTCGTCATGCTGGTGTTCCTGCAGAACATCCGCGCCACGTTGATCCCGACGCTGGCCGTGCCGGTCGTGCTCCTCGGAACCTTCGGCGTTCTGGCGGTCGCCGGCTATTCGATCAACACGCTGACCATGTTCGCCATGGTGCTGGCGATCGGCCTGCTCGTCGACGACGCCATCGTGGTCGTCGAGAACGTCGAGCGGGTGATGCGCGAGAAGGGCCTCGGTCCACGCGAGGCGACGATCGAGTCGATGTCGGAGATCACCGGAGCGCTCGTCGGCATCGCCACGGTGCTCTCGGCGGTCTTCGTGCCGATGGCCTTCTTCGGCGGTTCGGTCGGCGTCATCTATCGCCAGTTCTCGATCACCATCGTCGCGGCGATGGTGCTCTCGGTGCTGGTCGCCCTGATCCTGACGCCGGCGCTCTGCGCGACGATCCTGCGTCCGGCGGCCGACCACGGCACCCAGAAGGGGCCGTTCGGCTGGTTCAACCGCGCCTTCGACCGCACCACCATCCGATACGAGGCGGCGGTCGGCGGGGTGCTCGGTCGCTCGCGCCGCTTCCTCCTCGTCTTCGCGCTGATCGTCGTCGGCATCGGCGTGCTCTTCACCCGCCTGCCCTCCTCCTTCCTACCCGAGGAGGATCAGGGCATCCTCATCACCCTCGTCAACCTGCCGGTCGGCGCCACGCAGGATCGAACCGAGCGGGTGTTGAAGGACGTCTCCGACCACTTCCTGCAGAACGAGAAGGACGGGGTCGAGGGCGTCATGACGGTCTCGGGCTTCTCCTTCATGGGCCAGGGTCAGAACGTCGGTCTCGCCTTCGTCCGGCTCAAGGAATTCGCCTCGCGCAAACGCGCCGATCTCGCCGCCCACGCCATCGCCGGACGGGCGATGGGGCGCTTCATGACGATCCGCGACGCCCAGGTCTTCGCCCTGACGCCGCCGGCGATCCAGGGCATGGGCTCGTCGTCGGGCTTCAACTTCCATCTCCAGGACACCACCGGCGCCGGGCACGAAAAGCTGATCGAGACGCGCAACCGCCTCCTCGGCGCGGCGGCCGCCGATCGACGGCTCTCCGGAACCCGACCGAACGGCCAGGAGGACACGCCGCAGTTCGCCATCGACGTCGATCAGGAGAAGGCGAGCGCCCTCGGCGTCTCGCTCTCCGACATCGACACGACGCTCTCGACCGCCTGGGGCTCCGGTTACGTCAACGACTTCATCGATCGCGGACGCGTCAAGTCGGTCTATCTCCAGGGGGATGCCGACTTCCGCATGCAACCGCGCGACCTCGATCGCTGGTACGTGCGCAACGGCGCCGGCACGATGGTGCCCTTCGCGGCCATTCTGTCGACGCACTGGACCCACGGCTCGCCGCGGTTGGAACGCTACAACGGTCAGGCGTCGGTGGAGATCCAGGGATCGACCGCCGCCGGCGTCTCCTCGGGCACCGCCATGGACGTCATCGACACCATGGTCGCCGCCCTGCCGCCCGGCTTCTCGCACGAATGGACCGGGCTATCGGCGCAGGAGCGGCTCTCCGGCAACCAGGCGACCACGCTCTACGCGATCTCCGGCCTCGTCGTGTTCCTGGCCCTCGCCGCCCTCTACGAGAGCTGGTCGATCCCCTTCGCCGTCATGCTGGCCGTGCCGGTCGGCATCTTCGGGGCGCTCGCCGCGGCGCTCCTCTTCGGACAGGCGAACGACGTCTACTTCAAGGTGGGCCTGCTCACCACGATCGGACTCACCGCCAAGAACGCGATCCTGATCGTCGAATTCGCCAAGGAACGGGAGGCGGCGGGCATAGCCCTCGTCGAGGCGACGCTCGATGCCGCGCGCCGACGACTGAGGCCGATCCTGATGACCTCCTTCGCCTTCATTCTCGGCGTGACCCCGCTGGCGGTGGCGTCCGGCGCCGGTTCGGGGGCGCAGAATTCGATCGGCATCGGCGTCATGGGCGGCATGATCGCCGCCACCGTCCTCGGCGTGTTCTTCATCCCGCTCCTCTTCGTCACCGTGCGCCGGATCTTCTCCGCCAAGACCGCCGCCCATCGCCAAGGGTCCCCGACATGACTC
The DNA here is from genome assembly GCA_048497495.1 of Prosthecomicrobium sp. Classification (GTDB taxonomy): domain Bacteria; phylum Pseudomonadota; class Alphaproteobacteria; order Rhizobiales; family Ancalomicrobiaceae; genus JAFHCF01. The sequence continues at coordinate 30,727 of JAFHCF010000085.1, read as the reverse complement.
GTTCCATCGCCCTCGACCGGTCGACCGGCTCCGGTCGCCGCCCTTTTCGGGGACGCCGCCGCTCGACGCAAGTCGCAAGCCTCCTCGTCTCGCTCCTGATCCTGGGCGGATGCGCGGTCGGGCCGGACTACCTCGCTCCGTCGGCCACGAACGTACCGGCACGGTGGTATCGGGCCGTCGACGGCAAGTCGGTGACGACGGTGGCGCTCGGCGAATGGTGGCGCGATCTGCGTGATCCGGTGCTCGACCGCCTGATGGAGGAGGCCGTCGCCGGCAATCTCGACGTCGCCTCCGCCAAGGCGAAGATCCGCGAGGCTCGGGCATCGCGTCGCGGGGCGATCGGCGGGCTCTTGCCGACCCTCGACGGATCGGCATCGGCGACACGCCAGCAGAAGGTCGCCTCGGCGACGACCAGCGGTTCGCGCGTGTCGAACCTCTTCCAGGGTGGTTTCGACGCCGGCTGGGAACTCGATCTCTTCGGCGCGAACGTCCGCTCGCTCGAAGCGGCGACCGCCGGCGTCGTCGCCACGCAAGACGATCTCGATTCGACCCTGCTGACGCTCGTCGGCGACGTCGCCTCCAACTACATCGAGGCACGCGGCTATCAGTCCCGCATCGCACTCGCGCGGCGCACCGCGAGGTCGCAGCGCGAGACCGCCGGCCTCACGCGGACCAAGTACGAGGCGGGTTCGGCATCGGCGGTCGACAGTTCCAAGGCCAATGCCCAGGCGGCGACCACCGAAGCCCAGATCCCGAGCCTCGAAGCCACGCTGGCCCAGACGGTGCACCGCCTGTCGATCCTGACCGGCCGCGCGCCGGGCACCCTCGTCGGCGAGATGACCCGCGGCGGATCGATCCCTTCGCCGCGCCGCAGCCTGCCCGCCGGCCTGCCGGCCGATGTGCTCACCAACCGCCCCGACGTGCGGGCCGCCGAACGGCGGCTGGCGCAAGCCACGGCGAAGGTCGGCGCCGCCGAGGCGGCGCTCTATCCGAGCATCAGCCTGTCCGGTTCGATCACGACCTCGGCCACCCGCGTCGGCGATCTCGCCAAGGCCTCGACGATCGCCTGGTCTTGGGGCCCCTCGGTGAACGTGCCGATCTTCGAAGGGGGCAAGCTCATCGCCGCCCGCGACGAGGCGGCGGCGGTACGCGATCAAAATCTGATCGCTTGGCGCAGCAGCGTCCTCGACGCCCTCGAGGACGTCGAGAACGCGCTGGTCTCGATCTCGAAGGAACGCAGTCGCGCCCGCAGCCTGACGGAGGCGGCGAACCAGTATCGTCGGGCCGCGACCCTGTCGCGGGCACTCTACCAGAGCGGCAGCGCCAGCTTCCTCGACGTGCTCGACGCCGAGCGTTCGCTCTATTCGGCCGAGGACACGCTGATCCAGAGCCGGGTGGCGATCGCCACCGATCACGTCGCCCTCGCCAAGGCACTCGGCGGCGGATGGAAGCGGCCGGTCGATACGACGAAGCCCGAGGTGAGGGATGAGAACGTCGGACCGCATCTGAGGGTGACGACCGCCGAATTCGTCTCGGATTGAACCGGAGACCGCCGCCGTCGATCGGCTCTCGAGCCATCGCGGCGATCATCCCGGTGCCTTGCGGCGATCCGCCGCGCGGCCAGCACCCCGTCGAGGTGATCCGGCCGGTCGCGCCGGCGTCAGGCCGATTTCTCATGCACCCGACGCGGACGAGAAATCGGCGTTTCCGCGACGGCCCGATGCGCCGCCGTCCCGGGCCGTCGGTCTCATCGCACCGCCGCGAGCGCCAGTCGCGCTTCGAGTTTTTCCGCCGCTTCCTTGCGTTCGCTGTAGCGGCTGGTGAGGTAGTCCGAGCGATCGCGGGTGAGGAGCGTGAACTTGACCAGTTCCTCCATCACGTCGACCACCCGGTCGTAGTAGGACGACGGCCGCATCCGGCCGGCCTCGTCGAACTCCTCGAAGGCTTTCGCGACCGACGACTGGTTGGGGATGGTGATCATCCGCATCCAGCGGCCGAGGATGCGCATCTGGTTGACCGCGTTGAAGGACTGCGACCCGCCGCAGACCTGCATCAAGGCCAGCGTGCGCCCTTGCGTCGGCCGAATGGCGCCGAGCGCCAGCGGCACCCAGTCGATCTGCGCCTTCAGTACCGCGCTCATGGCGCCGTGGCGTTCCGGGCTGGTCCACACCTGACCCTCCGACCATGCCATCAGGTCACGCAATTCCTGGACCTTGGGATGGTCGACCGCCGCGCCGTCGGGCAGCGGCAGGCCATGGGGATCGAACACCCGCGTTTCCGCGCCGAAGTACCGCAGCAGACGCTCGGCCTCGAAGGTCAGCAGGCGGCTGTAGGAGCGCTCCCTGAGCGAGCCGTAGAGCAACAGGATGCGCGGCGGATGGGTCGCCGGCGTGGCCACGGCGAGGTGATCCGCCGTCGGCGCGGCAAGCAACCTCGCATCGATGTTGGGAAGATCGGACGGCATCGTCGGTAGTCCTCGGATGGGCGCTGGTCGGGATGGCGAACCGGTTCGCGATCATCCGCGTCGTTCGCCGCTCATGTCCGCCGATGGCGGCGAAGTCTCAGCCCTTGGGGGCCGGACGACCGTTCGCGTCGACCACCAACTCGCCGTCCTCCTTGCGGAACTCGGCCGTGGGCATTTCGGGCAGCAGATCGAGCACGGCTTCCGACGGCCGGCACAGCCGAACGCCGTTCGGGGTGACGACGATCGGCCGGTTGATCAGGATCGGATCGGCGATCATCGCGTCGATCAGTCGGTCGTCGGAGAGCGTCGGATCGGCGAGGCCGAGTTCGGCGTAGGGTGTGCCCTTCTCGCGGATCACCGCGCGAACCGGGACGCCCATCCGCGCGATCAGCTCGACCAGTTCGGCGCGGGTCGGTGGCGTCTTCAGATATTCGATCACCTCCGGCTCGATCCCGGCATGGCGGATCAGGGCCAGGGTGTTGCGCGACGTGCCGCATTTCGGATTGTGGTAGACGACGACGTTCATGACGGCGGGTTCCCGGTCGAGAGGATCGATCGACGGCCGAACGTCACGCCTTCACGAGGGGCGACGTTCGGCCGGGACGGCGCGAGGGTTCGGGTGCGGCTCAGGCGGCCTGTTCCTTGGGGAAATACCGCCCTCGCGTCCACAGCGCGACGTTGACCAGGGCGATCATCACCGGCACCTCGACCAGCGGCCCGATCACCGCGGCGAAGGCCACGCCCGAGTCGATGCCGTAGACCGCCACCGCGACGGCGATCGCCAGCTCGAAGTTGTTGCTCGCCGCCGTGAAGCACAGCGTCGTGCAGCGGCGATAGTCGGTGCCCATGCCACGGCTCATGACGAAGGACAGCGCGAACATCACCACGAAGTAGATCAACAGGGGGATGGCGATCCGCACCACGTCGAAGGGGATGGTGACGATCAGCTTGCCCTTGAGCGAGAACATCACGACGATGGTGAAGAGCAGGGCGACCAGCGTCAGCGGCCCGATCCTCGGCACGAAGGTCGAGTGGTACCACTCCTTCGAGACGAAGCGCAGCATGATCACCCGGGTGAGCACCCCGGCGATGCAGGGAATGCCGAGATAGATGAAGACGCTCTCGGCAATCTGGCCGATCGAGACGTCGACCACCGAACCGGAGAGCCCGAACAGCGGCGGCAACACGGTGACGAAAGCCCAGGCGTAGACGCTGTAGAACAGCACCTGGAAGATCGAATTGAAGGCGACCAGGCCGGCGGCGTATTCGGTCGAACCCTTGGCCAGTTCGTTCCACACGATCACCATGGCGATACACCGCGCCAAGCCGATCAGGATCAGGCCGACCATGTATTCCGGCTTGTCGGGCAGGAAGATGATGGCCAGCGCGAACATCAGGATCGGCCCGATCACCCAGTTCTGCACCAAGGACAGGCCGAGCACCTTGCGGTCGCGGAAGACGTCGGGAAGCTCCTCGTAGCGTACCTTGGCGAAGGGCGGATACATCATGACGATCAGGCCGATCGCGATGGGGATGTTGGTGGTGCCGACCTGGAAGGAGTTGATGAACCCTTCGACGCCGGGCACCGACCAGCCGATGGCGACGCCGAGCGCCATCGCGGCGAAGATCCACAACGTCAGCCAGCGGTCGAGGAACGAGAGCTTCTGGGAGACGGCGCTCATTTGGTGCCTCCCCGCGCGTCGGTCGCGCCTTCCAGGCGACCGATCTCGCGCAGCTTGTTGCCCAGCGCCAGATGGTCGATGCTGGCGATCGGCAGGGATGTGAAGGCGGTGATACGGTTCTTCAGGTAGCGCATGGCGGTGACGAAGGCCGCTTCCTTCTGGATGTCGGCGCCTTCGACCGCCGCCGGGTCCTCGATGCCCCAATGCGCGGTCATCGGCTGACCCGGCCAGACCGGGCAGGCCTCGCCGGCGGCGCTGTCGCAGACGGTGAAGACGAAATCCATCACCGGCGCGCCGGGGGCGGCGAACTCTTCCCAACCCTTCGAGCGCAGGCCCTCGAGCGGATAGTCGCCCCGTTCGAGCACCTTCAGAGCGAAGGGGTTGACGATCCCCTTGGGATGGCTCCCCGCGGAAAACGCCGCGTAATGCCCAGCGCCCTCCTTCCTCAGGATGCTCTCGGCGAGGATCGAACGGGCGGTGTTGCCGGTGCACAGGAACAGCACGTTGTAGATGCGATCAGCCATGGGGAACCTCGTCGGCGTGAGGAGTTTCAGTGGAGGGCGATACGACTGGGGCGAGGGCGGCGCAGACCTGCGGGTTGCCACCACAGCAGTCGTGGGTGAGGAAATCGACGAGGTCGCCGAGACCATCGACGCTGGCGCGGTAGATGATCGACCGGCTCCGTCGTTCGGCCATGATCAGGCCGGCGCGAGCCAGGACCGCCAGATGCGAGGACAGCGTGTTCTGCGGCACGGCGAGCCGCCGCGCGACGTCGCCGGCGGGAAGCCCCAGCGGCTCGAACTGCATCAGCAGCCGAAACACCTCGAGACGGGTCGACTGCGAGAGTGCCGCGAAGGCGAGAAGGGCGCTTTTTTCATCCATATATCGACGATATCCGAACTATCGATCATTTGGCAAGCCCTCCGCATTCCCCCGATATTGACGAAGGCGCATGATCGGTTCAAGTTATGCGCATGAACGCATTAGCGCAAAAAATGATGATGATCCGATGAACCCCACCGACCTGATGAATGCTCTGTCCGACCCGACCCGGCTCGAGGCGCTCCGCCTCATGTGGGACGGGGAAGAGCACTGCGTCTGCGAGTTGATGGGGAAGCTCGGCGCCAGCCAGTCGCGGATGTCGCGGCACATGGGGGCGCTGAAGATCGCCGGTCTCGTCGCCGATCGGCGCGACGCCCAGTGGGTACGCTATCGCCGCAAGCCACGGCTCGACCCGAAGGTCATCGCGGTCGTGGATGCCGTCCTGGCATTGCCGGTCGCCGCCCGCGACGCCGACGAAGAGGAAGCCGCATGACCGACGCCTGTTCCACCAAGGTCTGCTCCGCGCCCGCGCCGAGGGGCCCCACCCGGCCGAACACCACACTCTGGGTCACCGGGACGGTGGTCTTCGTCGCCGTCTGGTTCTTCGTCTATGGCCTGTTGCAGCCGGCCGCCGATCGAATCGTCGCCGCCCTGCCGCTCGCGCCGGGAAGCCACGCCGCCGACGCGGTCGCCTTCTTCGTCTACGACACCCCCAAGGTCCTGATGCTGCTCACCCTGGTGGTCTTCGCCATGGGGATCGTGCGCAGCTTCTTCTCGCCCGAACGCACCCGCGCCCTGCTCGCCGGACGGCGCGAGGGGATCGGCAACATCGCCGCCGCCTCGCTCGGCATCGTCACGCCGTTCTGTTCGTGCTCGGCGGTGCCGCTCTTCATCGGCTTCGTCTCCGCCGGCGTGCCGCTCGGGGTGACCTTCTCGTTCCTGATCGCCGCGCCGATGGTCAACGAGGTGGCGCTCGGGCTCCTGTTCGCGCTGGTCGGCTGGAAGGTGGCGTTGACCTATCTCGGCTTCGGCCTCGGCGTCGCCATCGTCTCCGGCTGGGTGATCGGCCGCCTGCACCTCGAGGGCTGGCTTCAGGATTGGGTCCGCAACGTCCGCGCCGGGGCGATCGACCTGCCGGTCGAGACCGTCACCGTCGTCGATCGCATCCGCGCCGGCATCGAGGCGGTGAAGGACATCGTCGGCAAGGTCTGGATGTGGATCATCGTCGGCATCGCCGTCGGCGCCTTCATCCACGGCTATGTGCCGGTCGATCTGATCGCCTCGATCATGGGGCGCGAGGCCTGGTGGTCGGTTCCCGCCGCCGTCGTCATCGGTATCCCGATGTATTCCAACGCCGCCGGCATCATCCCGATCATCGAGGCGCTGATCACCAAGGGAGCGGCGCTCGGCACCGTTCTCGCCTTCATGATGAGCGTGATCGCCCTGTCGCTGCCGGAGATGATCATCCTGCGCAAGGTGCTGACCACCAAGCTGATCGCCGTCTTCATCGCGGTCGTCGGCCTCGGCATCCTCGCCGTCGGCTTCCTGTTCAACGCGCTCTTCGTCTGAAGGCGAACTCAAGGAGATCCACCATGAAAGACGTCAAGATCCTCGGACCCGGCTGCAAGCGCTGCCAGACGACCGCCGAGATGGTGCAGGCCGAGGCCGACCGGTTGGGCGTGGCGATCGCGCTCGAGAAGGTCACCGACTACGCGGCCATCGCCGGCTTCGGCATCGCCTCGACGCCGGGTATCGTCGTCGACGGCAAGGTCGTCCATGCCGGCGGCCTGCCCAAGGCCGAGGACATCCCCGGTTGGCTGGCGTGAACGCCATGGCTGGTGATGGGCTGTCGCGCTTCTTCACCTCGGGGGCGCTCGCCCGCGATCCGGCGAGGGCCGCGGCGATCGTCATCGCCATCGGCGGGATCGTCGCGATCTGCGGCGCGTGGTTCGCCCAGTATGGCCTGGGGCTGGCGCCGTGTTCGCTCTGTTACGCGCAACGTCCCCCCTATTACGTCGCCGTTCCGCTCGGCCTCCTCGTCGCGGTCACCTCGGCTCGGCTGCCGTCGTGGGTGAGCCGGACCGGCTGTGTCGGGCTCGGCCTCGCGATGATCTGGGGAGGCTCGATCGCCGCCTATCACGCCGGCGTCGAATGGCATTGGTGGGCCGGTCCCGACGTCTGCGCCGACGGGGCCGCCGTGCCCATGACCTCGGCCGCCGACCTGATGGCGCGTCTCGCGACCAATCCGGTCGTGCCCTGCGACGTGCCGGCCGTGGTGATCCTCGGCCTCTCCATGGCCGGGTGGAACGTGCTGTTCTCCGGCGGACTGGCGCTCGTCGCCCTTTACGGCGCGGTGGCGCCGAAGCGCTCCTGAGCCGCCCGGCCCGGCGTGGGTCGAGGCGCTCGACGGGGTCGAGACGCGAATGGAATCGATGAGGCGCCCGCGTGCCTTCGGTTCGCGGCAGGTGGTTGTCCTCGTCGTCCTCCTCGGCCCGGGGATGGCGCTCCGGCTCGTCCTTCATCCTCGGCATGACCGAAAGCTCCGCCGTCCTCGGCCTCGCGGCCGCACGGGCGGGACTGTTCTTCGGAGCGGCCGATCCGCTGCTCCCGGGGGGCGCTCCTCGGGGCATCGGTGGCAAGTCCGGGGCTGTGGTTCTGGTTTCGCGATGCCGAGACCTGCCACACGCCGGCCGCGGCGAAATGGCGTGTCGAGGCTCGCCGGATCCGGATTCGGAGGAGTTTCACGCCGGTTCTTCGCCGCCATCTCGATTCTGGCGGGTGTCGGGCTCGCAATCTCGCCGCGCCTCGACTAGCCTCGAGGAAATCGAACCGCTGCCGGGAGCAAGAAATGAAGAAACGAAGGACGGCCATCATTCCTGTCGTCACGATGGGTTTCCTTCTGGCCATCTCGGCCGATGGCGCCTTCGCGGAGGAGGCGACCTGGTCGCGGCGTATTCTCTCTCCCGAAACCGCATTGAAGGCGGCTCTGGCGGCGCAGGCCGAATGCCGGAACCGGGGATGGCAGGCGACGATCACCGTGTCGGATCCCTCCGGATTGCCGATCGTCACGCTCCGTGATCGCTTCGCCGGCTGGCACACGCTCGAGGCCGCCGCCGGCAAGGCGCGAACCGCCGCGAGCTGGCGCGATGCGACGACGACCGTCGCGTCGCGCGTCGGTCGGGTGGATTCGCCGGAGAAGGGCATCATGTCGCTACCGGGCGTGGTGATGATCGGGGGCGGGCTCCCAATCGAAGCGGCGGGCCAGATGGTCGGCGCGATCGGGGTCTCGGGCGCGCCGGGCGGCGAGGCCGACGACGTCTGCGCCAAGGCCGGAATCGCCGCGATCGAGGGCGATCTGGAATTCTGACGACAATGCGAGGAAGGAGGTGCGACGGGATGGGGAAGACCTTCACCCCGACCGGCCCACCTTCGGCCCGTCGTCACGTCTCGTGAACGATCCGACCCATGTCGCAAATGTCGTACCCGCCGATACTCCTGAATTCGTTCTGGAACTTCTGGGACCGCAGAATCTCGAGCATCGTTTTGATCTCCGCCCGGTCGACCTGCTCCGTCTTGACGACGAGGTCGTAGCGCTCCCGCTTCATCGGCACGAAATCGATGTTGTCGACCTGATGGCCGATCTTCTCCGACCCCACGGCGACGTCCGCCTCGCCACGCCCCACGGCGCTGGCGACGGCGAGGTGCGACTGGTTCTCGTCGTCGTAGCCGGCGACGCGGCTGCCGTAGAAGCCGAGCAACTTCAGGTTCTCGTCGAGCAGGACGCGGGAGCCGGCGCCCTTCTCCCGATTGATCATGCGGATGTCGGTCCGTCCGAAGTCGCTCCACGATCGAATGCTCTTGGGGTTGCCCTTGGCGACATAGAGCCCCTGCGTCCGATAGGTGATGTTCACGATCGTGCAGCGGATGCCCGGAAGCAACGCCCGGACATGGGGGATGTTGTATTCGTCGCTCGCCCCGTCCCACAGGTGGGAGGTCGCGACGGCGACTTTGTCGTGGTAGAGCGAGACCAGGCTGTCGTAGCTGCCGATGTAGGCCCTGAGCGCCATGACGCCGTGATGGCGCATGAGGTTGGACAGGATGTCGAGCACCAGATCCTGACCGCAGATGACGAAGCCGGCGTCCTTTCGCCGATCGGCCGACAGATCGAAATACTTCGTCTCGTCGAGCGTGACGGGCCCGGCCGGCGCGGGTGATCGCATCGCCCTCTTCGAGGCCTCGACATAGGCGCGCAGGTCGGCTTCGGTGAAGCGGATCTTGCGGCCGACCTTGTAGTGGCCGATGCCGCCGCTCCTGATCAGTCCGTAGATCGTCCCCTTGCCGATGTGGAGCATCGCCGCCACGTCGTCGACGGTCAGGGCATCGCGATCATCCATCGGTCCCTCGTTCATCTCACTCTGCTTCTTTTCATATCGTTATGTGAAAATCGACGAATGAGAAAGCGGGACTTTGCGGGATATGCTTTACGAAACGCCGCTTTTCATCTCATTCTGTTTGAATGCTATGTGAAGGACGGATGGTTCACCTCTTTTCGTATCATTTCGTGTCAATTCGCCGGCGGCCGATCGGTACGACGCCGCTTCGGAGGTTCGATCATGCCGACGTCATCCGCCTCATCATCGACCTCGACCGACGGCGATGCCGCGATCGATACTGCCTCGGCGCCGCATCCGGTGCCCGCCTTCGCCGGCGGCGCCCTCATCGGCGCTCTCGGCGGGTTGATCGGTCTCGGCGGCGCCGAGTTCCGGCTGCCTCTTCTGATCGGCCCCTTCAAGTTTCGGGCGCTGGAGGCGGTGATCCTCAACAAGGCGATGAGCCTGATCGTGGTCGCCTCGGCGCTGCCGTTCCGGGCCGCTGCCGTCCCCTTCGCGACGATCGCCGATCATTGGTCGGTCATCGTCAATCTGCTCGCCGGCAGCCTGGCCGGCGCCTGGTTCGGGGCGGGATGGGCAACCAAACTGAGCTCGAGGAGCCTCTTTCGGATCATCGCCGTCCTACTGGTCCTGATCGCTGCGGCGCTTCTGTTCGGTCACGACGCGGGCGGCGCCTCGGCCGTGTTGACCGGTCCATGGCAGATGGTCGCCGGTGTCGTGGCGGGCTTCGCCATCGGCGTCGTCGCCTCACTGATGGGCGTCGCCGGCGGCGAGTTGCTGATCCCGACGCTCGTCCTGCTGTTCGGAGCCGACATCAAGCTCGCCGGATCTCTGTCGCTCGCCGTCAGCCTGCCGACGATGATCGTCGGCTTCACCCGCTACAGCCGCGACAGCGCCTTCGCGACGCTCGCCCGCAACAGGCGCTTCGTCCTCGTCATGGCGGTGGGCTCGATCGTCGGAAGCTTCATGGGGGGGCAGTTTCTCGGCCTGGTGCCGTCGACGGTGCTGTTGCCCGCCCTCGCGGCGATCCTCGTCCTGTCCTCGGTGAAGGTCTGGCGTCACGGCTGAGGTCGCCCGCTCCGGATGAACGTGGCGAATTCGAAGTTGCTGTTCGCGATGCCGATCGCGGCGGAGATCGCCGTGGCGCGGCGAAGTCGACGAAGCGCGGGACCTCTATTCACCAGGACGGAATCGAATTCCGCTTCGGCATACATCATGAGATTTCGCGCCGACGACGGCCCGCGACCGGTTTCGTGGGCACCGATTTCAGGTACCATGCTGAAATCGAAAGCATGAATTTGAAATCGCCGATTCCAGATTTCCTCGAAATGAGGATTACCCAGTATTATCCCATGAACAAGCCGCGTCGACGCAATCGCGCCGAGACATCCGGCAATTCATGCTCGTCCAATTTGCTCGAAGAGACGGCGACTGCCTCTGCCGGCCGAGCGCTCAATCCCGATCCACATGTCGTGCGAAGCGGATCAGGGTCGAAGCTCTCGCTCCATGATCGACGTCATCAACCCACTTCGACATCGACGGTCCACGCCTCAAAGAAGAGGCGACCCACGGCCCGTCCGTCATCGCGGCCCGGGATGCGCCCACTCGCGCGACGCCCCCAGGCAAACCGATCGGTCGCGACCGATCAGCCATATCGACCCGTGATGTAGTCGCTCGTCTGCTGCTTCTTCGGCGTCAGGAACATCTCGCTCGTGCTGCCGAATTCGACCAGCTCTCCGAGATGAAAGAAGGCCGTCTTCTGCGAGACGCGCGAAGCCTGCTGCATCGAATGGGTCACGATGATGATCGTGTAGTCGACGCGAAGCTCGTCGATCAGTTCCTCGATGCGCGCGGTCGCGATGGGGTCGAGCGCCGAACAGGGTTCGTCCATGAGGATGACCTCGGGATTGACCGCCAGGGCGCGCGCGATGCAGAGCCGCTGCTGCTGTCCACCCGAAAGGCTGGTGCCGCCATCGTTGAGGCGGTCCTTGACCTCCTCGAAGAGGCTGGCCCGCCGCAGGCAACTCTCGACGACCTCGTCGAGATCGCTCTTGCTCTTCACCATTCCGTGGATCCGCGGTCCGTAGGCGATGTTCTCGTAGATCGACTTCGGGAAGGGATTGGGCTTCTGAAAGACCATGCCGACCCGAGCCCGAAGCTGAACGACGTCGAGCGAGCGATCGTAGATGTCCTGCTCGTCGACCAGAATCTCACCTTCGACCCGACAGATCGGAATGGTGTCGTTCATTCGGTTGATGCAACGCAGGAACGTCGACTTGCCGCAGCCGGAGGGACCGATGAAAGCGGTCACGCTCTTCTCGGGGATCTCCACCGAAACGCTCTTCAACGCCTGTTTTTCGCTGTAGTAGACATTGACGTCGCGAGCGATAACCTTTGGCTTGATTTGCACGACTTGCCTCGTTGCGTTGGAAACGTGGGTATCCATCGGAGGTCTCCAATATCTGGGGTCGAAAAACGGATGCGCGGACTCGATGTGGCGCCGATCACCAGCGCCGTTCGAACTTCTTGCGCAGCCAGATCGCGGCTCCGTTCATGGCGAAGAGGAAACCCAGCAGGACGATGATCGCCGCCGCGGTCTTCGATTGGAAGGCGACCTCGGGAAGATCGGACCAGAGGTAGATCTGCACCGGCAGAACCGTGGCGGCATCGGCGACCGAGGTCGGCACGTCGACGATGAACGCCACCATGCCGATCATCAGCAACGGGGCCGTCTCGCCGAGCGCGTGCGCCATTCCGATGATCGTGCCGGTCATGATGCCGGGCATCGCCAGCGGCAGGACGTGATGGAAGATCGCCTGCTGCTTGGAGGCCCCGACACCCAGCGCCGCTTCGGTGATCGAGGGCGGTACGGCCCTCAATGCGGCACGGGAGGCGATGATGATCGTCGGCATCACCAAGAGGGCCAGCACCAGGCCGCCGACGACCGGCGCCGACCGCGGCAGTTCGAAGAAGTTCAGGAACACCGCGAGGCCGAGGAGACCGAACACGATCGAGGGAACCGCCGCGAGGTTGTTGATGTTCACCTCGATCACCTCGGTGAGGCGATTCTTCGGCGCGAATTCCTCGAGCCAGATCGCGGCGGCGACGCCGAGCGGCAAGCAGATCGCCAAAGTCACGAGCAGGGTCAGCGCGGTGCCGACGAGGGCGCCGCGGATGCCCGCCAGTTCCGCCTCGCGGCTGTCGCCGGAGGTGAAGAAGGTCGTGTTGAAGTGCCGACCGACGACGCCCTCCACCCGGAGCCGTTCGAGCCATGCCACTTCCTGATCGCCGACGCGGCGATTGCCTTCCGGCGTGGCGAAGGTCACGAGACTCCAGTCCTTCGGCCCGACGTCGCTCCAGGAGGCCGGCGGCAGCAGGATACGCCCGTCGACACGGGTGTCGCCCAGCTTCTCGATCTTCAGGAGGCCCGTGCCGAAGCGCACCAGCAACGACGGCATCCCGGTATCTAGCGGTTCGGCCGCCTTGGGGTCGTCGAAGCGCCGGAAGAGGGTCTGCGACGTCTCGCGCGCCTCCGTCACCTTGCTCTGGAGAGCGCTGGCCTCGCTCGTGAGCGCGGCCAGGTTGGTCTCGAGCCGAGCAACCAGCGCGGTATCCCCGGCTCGACGCGCCGGTTCGATGGCGATCTCGATGGCGCGCGCCCGCGACGTCATGTCGAGCGTGATCGCCGCGAGCCTGTCGGCCTCGTCCTTGAGCTTGTCGGCACGCACCTTGACCTGCTTCTTGATCACGACGAGTTCGTCGGCGAAGTCGTTGGAGGTCGAGGTGATGGTGACGGCGTCGCCGTTCTGGACCGGCGACAGCGTGCCTCGGCCGGAGCGTTCCCGGATATCCGTGCCGTGCCCCTTGAAGTAGAGGTCGATGTCGTCGGAGAAGAGAATGCGGGTCGAGACGGTCTTGCCGACGAGCGAGGGATCGGCGACCACCTGCTCGCGCAGCCGGTCCGGGGCGCCGGAGGACAGGAGCCCGAACAGCAGCTTGCGATCCTGCCGCTTGGTCACCTCGGGGAACCGGTCGGTCAGCGCCTTGCGGGCGATCGCGGTGAAGTCACCGCCCCGCAGCGTCGCGGGATCGCCGCTGCCGGAGGGGTCGACGTCGGCGGCCGTGACCGCCACCTCGAGGTCCAGCGTATGTTGCCAGAAGGCGGGAACACCCTTGATGAACGTGTCCGCGAGGAGAACCACGAGGAACAGGGTCGTGACCACGAGCGCGGCGACGCCATAGGCGCGAAACCGGGCTTCAGCGGCATAACGGCGCTTCACTCGCGCCCTGGCGGCGTCGGAGTTGAAGTCCATCCGGCGGAGAGCGGCACCGCTCAAGGTCGCGTCAGTCATATTGTTCCCGATATCTCTTGACGATCTTGAGGGCGATCACGTTGAGCGTGAGCGTGAAGAAGAAGAGCACCAGGCCGAGCGCGAAGGCCGCCAGCGTCTTGGCGCTGTCGAACTCCTGATCGCCGACCAGGATCGTCTTGATCTGGACGGTGAAGGTGGTCACCGCCTCGAGCGGGTTGAAGGTCAGGTTGGCGGCCAGGCCGGCGGCCATGACGACGATCATCGTCTCGCCGATGGCGCGCGAGATCGCCAGCATCATCGCCGAGACGATGCCCGGCAGCGCGGCGCGCAACACCACCTTCTTGATGGTCTCCGACTTGGTCGCCCCCATCGCGTAGGAACCGTCGCGCAACGACTGCGGCACCGCGTTGATGACGTCGTCGGAGAGGGAGGAGACGAAGGGAATGATCATCATGCCCATGACCAGACCGGCGGCCAAGGCGGATTCCGAGGCGACCGAGAGCCCCACGGCCTGACCGGCCTCTCGCACCCAGGGCGCGACCGACAGCGCGGCGAAGAAGCCGAGGACGACGGTGGGGACGCCCGCCAGGATCTCGAGAATCGGCTTGGCCACGGCGCGAACCCCGGGGCTGGCGTATTCGGCCATGTAGATCGCGGCGAGCAGGCCGATCGGACCGGCGACGAGCATCGCGATCATGGTGATGAGCAGGGTGCCGGTGACCAGCGGCACGATGCCGAAGGCACCCGACGACCCGACCTGATCGGCCCGGATCGCCGTCTGCGGCGACCACTCCAGGCCGAAGAGGAAATCGAACACCGGCACCTTCGCGAAGAACTGGAGGCTCTCGAACAGAACCGAAAGGACGATGCCGACCGTCGTCAGGACGGCGACGGCCGCGGCCGCCATGAGCAACGCACGCGTGATGTCCTCGAACCGATTGCGCGCCCGGAACAAGACCGTGAGGCGCGAGTAGGCCCAGACGCCGCCCGCCAGACCGACGGCGAGACCGGCGAAGAGCAGGAGCCAGTCGCCGAACGTCCGGGCATAGGCATAGGCATCGCCGGCGGCGCTCAGCGCCACGCCGGGTTTCCCGACGAACTGCCCCTCCGCCACCATCATGGCGTCGCGCAACAGCGCGCCGCGACGGTTGACGTCGGCGATCTCTTCCGCCGGGAAGGCCGAATATGCGGCCTGGATCGCATGGTTGTTCGCCAGGGGAATGCCGACCGCGAGGACCGCGATCATCGGCAGCAGGATCAACGAGGCGGTGAAGAGACCGTGATAGACCGGACGAGAATGGACGTCCTTCCAGTCGGCGGCGGCGAAACCGGTCGCTCGCCGACTGGCGGCGACATAGCCCGCGACGACCAGGACCGCGGAGACGAGGAGGTAGAGATTGATCATGAGAACGTCCACCGAGTGCGTCCGAGATCCGGGAGGAAATGGGCGCGCGACCGTCTGAGCCGCGCGCCCACTCCTTCAACTCGTCACTTCAGGACGTCGGCCGTGATCGGCGTCATCCCGGTGACCGCCTTGACGACGGTCGCGAGTTCGGCCTTCGGCAGGGTCACGAGACCCTTGGAGGCGAGATAGCCGTCCTCACCCAAAGCCTTGGTCGACACGTACTCGGCAGCGAACTTGTCGATGCCCGGGATCACGCCGACGTGCTGCTTCTTGATGTAGATGAAGAGGGGGCGCGAGCCCTTGTACTTGCCACCGGCGATCGACTCGTAGGTCGGCACCGCGCCGTCAATGGCGACGCCCTGGAGCTTGGCGGCGTTCTCCTCGAGGAAGGAATAGCCGAACACGCCGAAGGCGTTCTTGTTGGCTTCGAGCTTCTGGACGATGACGTTGTCGTTCTCGCCGGCTTCGACGTAGATACCGTCCTCACGCAGCGACTTCCAGGCCTTGTCGAAGGCCTTGACGTCGGCCTTGGCGAGATCCTTCATCGCCGGGATCGTCTTGGCGCCGGCTTCCATGAACAGTTCGTGCATGGAGTCGCGGGTGCCGGAGGTCGGCGGGGGGCCGAGGACTTCGATCTTGATCGACGGCAGCGACTTGTCGATGTCGGACCACATCTTGTTCGGGTTGGCGACGAGCTTGCCGTCGGCGCCCGGGACTTCCTTGGCGAGCGCCAGGAAGAACTGCGCCATGGTGATCTTCATCGCCGGCGCGGCCTTGGAATGAGCGAGCGTCAGGCCGTCGAAGCCGACCTTGATCTCGACGATGTCCTTGACGCCGTTCTTCTGGCAGCTCTCGAACTCGCTGGTCTTCATGCGACGGGACGCATTGGTCGCATCGGGATGACCCGCGCCGACGCCGGCGCAGAACAGCTTCATGCCACCGCCGGTGCCGGTGGACTCGACGACCGGGGTCTTGAAGCCCGAGGTCTTGCCGAACTGTTCGGCGACCGCGGTGGTGAAGGGATAGACGGTCGAAGAGCCGACGATGCGGATCTGATCGCGGGTCTGGGCCTGAGCGCCAAACGAGGCCATGGCGACGACGACGGCCGCACCAAGAGCAAGATACTTCGACATGGAATTCCTCCGTTTTATCGGTCGAGCAGCGAGCAACGAGCTCCCCGTAACTCCGGGAGACGAATATTGTGAATGCATGACACTAACATGACAAAAGCGGCTGCGGCGGCTCCGCCGAACCGCCGAGGTGAGCGCCTCGTCCGCCCGAGGATCGTCTTCGGCGCGCCGGAAACCGAGGTCTTCGAGCCTGTTCCGGCGCTCGCTCGCCGACGGAGGCGGCGCGGCGTTCGCCTCGTCGTCGCCGACGATCACGAGGGATTGCACGTCGCCGCGGCCCACGACCTTACTTGATCGCGCGCTCCCGCGGGCGCGCGAGGCGCGACCTCTATCCGCGCGCCTCGCGGCCGGGCCGATCGGCGCCGTGGGGCGAGGTCTTCAGGCCTTCGAAGACGAGATCGAGGAATGCCTCGCCGATCTCCTCGTAGGGCGGCGACTTCTCCGGCGAGCGCCAATGGGGGAGCCAGTTGAAGGCGCCGTAGAGGGCGGCGGTGACGAGTTTGGGCAAACGCGGCGCGATCGATCCGTCGGCCTGCCCCTCCTCGATCAGGGCGCGCAGGGCATCGTCGAGGCGCCGGCGGTTGCCGCGCAGCACGGCGGCGCTCTCCGGCGCCAGCAGGTTTCCGGGGGTCAGCACCAGGCAGGCGCCGAAGTCGTTGGCGAGCAGGCGGACATAGGCCCCGAGCAGGATGCGGATGCGGTCGAGCGGCGGGATCGAGTGATCGGCGCAGACCGCGAGCGCCGGCTCCATCGCCTCGTAGGCGAGGATGTTGCACTGGAACAGGATGTCGTCCTTGTTCTTCACGTAATAATAGAGCGTGCGCTTGGAGACCGACAGTTCGGTGGCGATGTCGTCGAGCTTGGTGCGGTCGTAGCCCAGGCGATTGAACATGCGGGCGCCGGTCTCGAGGACCGCCAGACGCTTGGCCCGGCGGGCCTCCTTCCGGGCGTCGACGGCCTCGCTCCCCCTCGCCTCGCCGTCATCGATTCCCTCGCGCGGATCGCGATCCCTCATCTGGCTCTCGTCCTTCCGGTCGCGCCCTCGAGCCGGCTTCGCGCCGGGCCCGGGCCGCGACGATCCTACCCGTTCTCCGGCGATTGACAATGTAACCCACCGGTGGGATTGTTTGTCGGACAAACACGAAGACGGACCGGACGGTCCTCTCGCCGCCACCCGACGGGGGAGGTTCGAGGATCCGCCGTTTCGCATGAGGAGGGAAGTCGGAGCCGTCGCCATCGACCGGGCGCGCCGGCGCGATTTCACCCCTCCGCTCGTTCGACGACGCCGGCCGATGGCCGGGTTTCCCGTCGTGGCCGCCCCTTCGCCCCATCGGCGGCGCCCCGTCGCCGATCGCGGAGGGTCCTTCTCGACCCTTTCCAAGAGGTAGTTCCATGAGCACCGATGTCGTCGTCGCCGGTGTCGGCATGACCAGGTTCGTCAAGCCGAGCGAGAGCCCCGCCTATACCGACATGGCGGCGGAGGCGATCCGCATGGCGCTCGGCGACGCCGGTCTCGGCTACGAGGCGGTGCGGCAGGCCTACGCCGGCTATGTCTATGGCGACAGCACGTCCGGCCAGCGCGCCCTCTACGGTGTCGGCATGAGCGGCATCCCGGTGGTCAACGTCAACAACAACTGCTCGACCGGCTCCACCGCGCTGTGGCTCGCCCGCAACGCCGTCGCCTCGGGCCAGGCCGATTGCGTCCTCGCCTTCGGCTTCGAGCAGATGCGCCCCGGCGCGCTGGTCGAACATTGGACGGATCGTCCCGGGCCGCTCGATCTCTTCAACCGCGCCACCGACGAGGCGGCCTATGACGGCGACGTGGCGATGGCGCCGAAGATGTTCGGCGGTGCCGGGATCGAACACCAGCGCCGCTACGGCACCAGGTCCGAGACCTTCGCGATGATCCGCGCCAAGGCCTCCCGCCACGCGGTCCACAACGAGCGCGCCATCTTCCGCAAGGAGGTCACGGTCGCCGACGTGATGGCCTCGCCGCCGGTGACGAGCCTCCTCACCCGCCTGCAGTGCTGCCCGCCGACCTGCGGCGCCGGCGCGGCGCTGCTGGTATCGCCGGCCTTCGCCCGCCGTCACGGGATCGACGCCCGCGTCACCATCGCGGCTCAGGCGATGACCACCGACTCGGCCTCGACCTTCGGTTCGCACGACATGATGAAGGTGGTCGGCTACGACATGTCGGCGGCGGCGGCGGCGGCGGTCTACGCGGAGGCCGGCATCGGCCCGGGCGACATCCGGGTCGCCGAGTTGCACGACTGTTTCACCGCCAACGAGTTGATCACCTACGAGGCTCTCGGCCTGTGCCCGGAGGGCGGCGCCGAGAAGTTCATCGTCGACGGCGACAACGGCTACGGCGGCAAGGTGGTCACCAATCCCTCGGGCGGGCTCCTCTCCAAGGGCCATCCGCTCGGCGCCACCGGGCTCGCCCAGTGTTTCGAGCTGACCGGCCAGTTGCGTGGGCGGATGGGGCCGCGTCAGGTCGAGGGCGCCCGCGTCGCGCTCCAGCACAACATCGGCATCGGCGGCGCCTGCGTCGTCACGCTCTACCGCGCCGGGTGAGGGCGAACCGATGATCGATCGATCGCTGATCGGGCTGACCCTGGAGCCCTTCACGGTGGAAGCGGAGACCGGGCGTCTCCGCTTCTTCGCCCGCGCCATCGGCGAGACTGACCCGGTCTTCACCGACGAGGCGGCGGCCCGCGCCGCCGGCCATCCCGGATTGCCGCTGCCGCCGACCTTCCTGTTCTCGATGGAACTCGACCAGCCCGAGCCCTTCGCCTTTCTCGACCGCCTCGGCATCGATTTCGCCCATCTGCTGCACGGCGAACAGCGTTTCACCTACCATCGCGTCGCCCATGCCGGCGAGCCGCTGACCTTCACCGCGCGGATCGCCGACATCTTCGAGAAGAAGGGCGGGGCGCTCGCCTTCGTGGTGCGCGAGACGGCGGTCGCCGACGCGAAGGGCGACGCCGTCGCCGAGCTCACCACCGTGTTGGTCGTCCGCAACCCCGCCGCGACGGAGGCCCGATGAAACCCCTCGATGATCTCGCCGTCGGCGACGCGCTGACGCCGCTCGACCTGGCGCCGGTGACGCGGGCGCAGCTCGCCCTCTTCGCCGGCGCTTCGGGCGATCACAACCCGATCCACATCGACAGCGACTATGCCCGCTCGGTCGGCCAACCGGACGTCTTCGCCCACGGCATGCTGGTGATGGCGGAACTCGGCCGGCTGTTGACGGCGACCTTCCCGATCACCGCCCTGCGCTCGTTCTCCACCCGCTTTTCCGCGATCACCCGCGTCCACGACCGGCTCACCTGTCGCGGCACGGTGGCGGACCTCACGGACGTCGCCGGCGAACGCCGCGCCACGCTCGATCTCGTCGTCGCCGACCAGGCGGGGGAGATCAAGCTCGCCGGCGTCGCGGTCGTCGCCCTCCCCTCCCCGTCGAAGGTTCCGTAACCCCATGGCCCATCTCAACGGCAAGGTCGCCTATGTCACCGGCTCGGGTCGCGGCATCGGCCGCGCCGTCGCCCTCAAGCTCGCCCGCGAGGGGGCGAGGGTGGTGGTGAACGATCTCGACGCCGAGCCGGCCGAGGCCGTCGCGGCCGAGATCCGGGCGCGCGGCGGCGAGGCCGTCGCCGTCGTCGGTTCGGTGACCGAGGACGGTTTCGCCGAACGCTTCGTCGGCGCCGGGCTCGAGGCCTTCGGCGAGATCGACATCATCGTCAACAATGCCGGCTACACCTGGGACAGCCTCTTGCCCAAGATGAGCGACGCCCAGTTCGACGCGATGATCGACGTCCACCTCAAGGCGCCGTTCCGCATCCTGCGCGCCGCCGCCGAGCCGATCCGCGTCCGCGCGGCGAAGGAAGCGGCCGAGGGCCGCGAGGTCTTCCGCAAGGTGGTCAACATCTCGTCGGTCGCCGGCACCGGCGGCAACGTCGGCCAGGCCAACTATGCCTCGGCCAAGTCCGGCGTCATCGGCCTCACCAAGGCGATGGCGAAGGAGTGGGGGCGCTTCAAGGTCAACGTCAACTGCGTCGCCTTCGGCCTGATCGAGACCCGGCTGACCGAGGCCTCCGACATCAAGAAGACGATCATGGTCGAGGGCCACGAGGTGGCGGTGGGGATGCCGACCCGCGTGGTCGACACCTTCAAGGGCATGATCCCGCTCGGTCGCGCCGGGACGCCCGAGGAGGCCGCCGACGGCGTCTATCTCTTCTGCGCGCCGGAATCGAACTACGTCAGCGGTCAGATCCTGATCGTCGGCGGCGGCATCTCGTTCTGAAGGAGGCCTCCATGGCCGATCGTCCGATCTGGTGGACCGAGGAACTCACCCTGCTCGAGGACAGTCTCACCCGCTTCCTCGAGACCGAGTATCTGCCCTACGAGGCGGAGTGGGAGAAGGCGCGGATCGTGCCGACCTCGTTCTGGCGCAAGGCGGGCGAGGCCGGCATTCTCGGCATCTCGCTGCCGGAGGAATACGGCGGCTCGGGCGGCTCGATCCACCACGACGCGGTGCTGTTCGACCTGCTCGGCCGGCTCGGCATCACCGGCTTCGGCATCCATGTCCACCTGATCGCCGCCCACTATGTGCTGGCCTACGGCAGCGAGGACCAGAAGGCCCGCTGGCTGCCGAGGCTCGCCTCCGGCGAATTGATCGGCGCCATCGCCATGACCGAGCCGGGCGCCGGGTCCGACCTCAAGGCGGTCAAGACGCGGGCGGTCAGGGACGACGACGGTTGGCGCGTCTCCGGCTCGAAGATCTTCATCTCCAACGGCATCAACGCGAACTTCCTGATGACCGTCGCCAAGACCGGCGGCGAGGGCTCGAAAGGCATATCGCTGCTATGCATCGAGTCCGACGGGCTCGACGGCTTCCGCCGCGGCCGCAATCTCGAGAAGCTCGGCCAGAAGGCGCAGGACACCGCCGAACTGTTCTTCGACGAATGCCGCGTGCCGCTCGATGCGCTGATCGGCGCGGAGGAGGGCCGCGGTTTCGCCCAACTGATGGAACAACTGCCCTACGAGCGGCTGATGCTGGCGATCGGCGCCGTCGGCTTCATCGATCGGGCGGTCGATCTGGCGCGGGCCTATACCAAGGAGCGCACCGCCTTCGGCCAGCCGATCGCCCGCTTCCAGAACACCGCCTTCAAGCTCGCCGAATGCGCCACCGAGGCGCGGATCGGACGGGTCTTCGTCGAGGATTGCGTGGCCAAATACGCCGCCGGGCGGCTCGACGTGCCGACGGTTTCGATGGCCAAGTGGTGGACCACCGAGAAACAGTGCGAGATCGTCGACACCTGCCTGCAGATGTTCGGCGGCTACGGCTACATGATGGAATATCCGATCGCCCGGCTCCACGCGGACAGCCGCGTGCAGAAGATCTACGGTGGCACCAACGAGATCATGAAGGAACTGATCTCGCGTAGTCTGTGAGCCCTCCCCCGTCGTCGAGGTGACCCGATGATCCTTTCCGAAGAGCAGATCCAGATCCGCGACATGGCCCGCGACTTCGCCACGCGGCGGCTGAAGCCGCATTCGGCGGTGTGGGACCGCGAGCATCGCTTCCCGGCCAAGGCGCTGGCGGCGATGGGCGAGACCGGATTTCTCGGCATGCTCCTGCCGGAGGAATGGGGTGGCGCCAATGCCGGACAGCTCGCCTATGCCATCGCGCTGGAGGAGATCGCCGCCGGCAACGGGGCGTGCTCGACCATCATGAGCGTCCACAATTCGGTCGGCTGCATGCCGATCCTGAAGTTCGGCACGGAAGAGCAGAAGGCGCGCTTCCTGCCCAAGATGGCGAGCGGCGAGTGGATCGGCGGCTTCGCGCTCACCGAGCCGCAGGCCGGCTCCGACGCCTCGGCATTGGCGACGCGGGCGCGGCGCGACGGCGGCGACTGGGTGCTCGACGGCACCAAGCAGTTCATCACCTCCGGCTCGACCGCCAAGGTGATCATCGCCTTCGCCGTCTCCGATCCGAGCCGGGCCAAGAAGGGCATCACCGCCTTCATCGTGCCGACCGACACGCCCGGCTACACCGTCGGCACGGTGGAGAAGAAGCTCGGCCAGCACGCCTCCGACACCTGCCAGATCCATTTCGAGGGAATGCGGCTCTCCGACGACCTCCGGCTCGGCGCCGAGGGCGAGGGCTATAAGATCGCCCTATCCAACCTCGAGGGCGGGCGCATCGGCATCGCCGCCCAGGCGGTGGGCATGGCGCGGGCGGCCTTCGAGGCGGCGCGCGACTACGCCAACGAGCGCGAGACCTTCGGCAAGAAGCTCGTCGAGCATCAGGCCGTCGCCTTCCGCCTCGCCGACATGGCGACGAGGATCGAGGTGGCGCGGCAGATGGTGCATCATGCCGCGGCCCTGCGCGAGGCGGGGCTGCCCTGCCTGACCGAAGCCTCGATGGCCAAGCTCTTCGCCTCGGAGATGGCGGAGAGCGTCTGTTCCGACGCGATCCAGATCCACGGCGGCTACGGCTATCTCGCCGATTATCCGGTCGAGCGGATCTATCGCGACGTCCGCGTCTGCCAGATCTACGAGGGCGCCAGCGACATCCAGCGGATGGTCATCGCCCGCGCCGTCACCGGCGCCCGGGGCTGATCGACGGCATCGCGAGGCTGGATTCCGCTGCCACACCCTTTGTCGGACAATCCTCTAGGCTCGTGGGAGCGATAGCTGAGCCGTGAAATTCGGCCATGTTCTAGGGACCTCGATCTTCTCCAATCGATTGTATTGACTTTGTCCGACAAACCCCGGAAACTCCTTCGCACGACATTCGGCCATGAGGGTTCCGCCATGACGACGAGCGCCGGCGAGCGCTTCGACAAGATCCAGGTTCCCTCCGCCTACCGGCTGGTGGCGGACGCCATCGAGCGCGAGATCGTCACCGGACGGCTGCGGGCCGGCGACGCGATCGGCACCGAGATCGAACTCGGCCGGCAGTTCGGGGTCAATCGTTCGACGGTGCGCGAGGGCATCCGGGCGCTCGAGGAGAGCGGGCTGGTCAGCCGTGGTCCGGACCGCCGGCTCTACGCCAGTCTGCCGCGCTACTCGCGCCTGTCGTCGCGGATGAGCCGGGCGATGATCCTGCACGAGGTCACGTTCCGCGAACTCTACGACGCCTCGCTGGCCTTGGAGATCGCCAGCGTCGAGCAGGCCGTGGCCAAGGCGTCGCCCGAGATCCTCGAGGCGATGGAGCGCAATCTCACCGCAGCCGAGGCGGTGATGGACAATCCGGTCCGGCTGAGCGAACTCGACACCGATTTCCACGCCCTGATCGCCAAGGCGAGCGGCAACCGCGTGTTGGAATTGGCGCGGGAGCCGGCGAGCCTGCTGTTCTTTCCGACCGCCGAGCTGGTCTGCCGCCGGGTGCCGGAAGGCGCGCCGCGCATGCAGGAGGCGCATCGGGCGATCCTCGAGGCGCTGAAGGCCGGCGACGCCGCGCAGGCGCGGACCTGGATGCGCCGCCACCTCACCGACTGGCGCAAGGGTTTCGAGAAGGCCGGACGCGATCTCGACGAGCCGGTGGAACGCATCTACGCACGCACACTGTCCCCGCCGGGGGAGATCTGAACGCAACGACGGTCGATGCCCCGAGAGCGCGACAAGCGACGCAGCGGGGCCGGGAGGCGACATGAACGCGATGCAGGCGACCGGTCGCGAGATCGGGACGAGACCTTCGACGACGGCCGGGTCGGGACGGGCGCGCAGCGGAGGCGTGGGCGGACGATGACCCGTGACGGCGAACCGATCCTGACGGTCGACGGCCTGTCGCTCGCCTTCGGCGGCCTCAAGGTGCTGAACGACGTTTCGTTCTCCGTCCCCGAGGGCTCGGTGACGGCGATCATCGGGCCGAACGGCGCCGGCAAGACGTCGATGTTCAACTGCATCTCCGGCTTCTATCGGCCGAAGAGCGGCGCCATCCGCTTCGCCGGCGCGGATATCGGCCACCTTCATCCGCCGGAGCGCGCCAGACTGGGCCTCGCCCGCACCTTCCAGAACATCGCGCTGTTCCGCGGCATGACCGTTCTCGACAACATCAAGCTCGGCCGCCACGCCCACATGAAGACCTCGCTCCTCGACGCGCTGATCTACTTCGGCCGCGCCGAGCGCGAGGAGATGGCGCTCCGGGCCGAGGTCGAGGAGAAGATCATCGACTTCCTCGAGATCGACCACATCCGCAACCAGCCGGTCGCCTCGCTCGCCTACGGCCTGCGCAAGCGGGTCGAACTGGCGCGGGCGCTCGCCATGAAGCCGAAGATCCTGATGCTCGACGAGCCGGTCGCCGGCATGAACCGCGAGGAGACCGAGGACATGGCCCGGTTCATCCTCGACGTGAAGGCGGAATGGGGCATCACCATCCTGATGGTGGAGCACGACATGGGGCTGGTGATGGACCTCTCCGACCATGTCGTGGTGCTGAACTTCGGCCAGGTGATCGCGGCGGGAAGGCCGGCCGAGGTGACGTCGAACGAGGACGTGATCCGGGCCTATCTCGGCTCCGGCGACGTCGAGGCGCTGCGCCGCGAGATCCAGAACGAGGCGCGAGCGAAGGGAGCGGCGGCATGAGCGGCTTCGATTGGCTGTTCTTCCTCGAGGTGTCGCTCGCCGGCATCGGCTCGGGGGCGCTCCTGGCGCTGACCGGCCTCGCCTTCGTGCTGATCTACAAGGCGACGCGGGTGGTCAACCTCGCCATCGGCGAGATGCTGATGATCGGCGCCTACGCCTTCTTCTCCTTCACGGCGGGCCTCGGCCTGCCGTGGTGGGCGGCGATCCCGGCGGCGCTGGCCTGCGGCGGCCTGCTCGGCGCCGTGGTCGAGCGCACGATCATCCGGCCGATGCTGGGCGAGAGCGCCATCTCGGTGTTCATGGTGACGATCGGCCTCGGCTCGGTGCTGGTGGGGGCGGTCGAACTGATCTGGGGGGCGGCGCCGACCCAGTTGCCGGAGTTCATGGGCACCACTCCGGTGTTCCTCGGGCCGGCCTACGTGTCGCGCAAGATCGTCATCGGCTTCTGCGTGGCGGCGACGGTCATCGCCCTCTTCATCCTCGGCTTCCGTGTCTCGCGCGGCGGCGTGGCGCTCAGAGCCACGGCGACCGACCAGGGCGCGGCCTATTCCTGCGGCATCGACGTGCCGCGCGTCTTCTCGCTCGCCTGGGTCTTCGCCGGCGTGGCGGCGGCGGGCGCCGGAATCCTGGTCGGCGCGGTCGGCGGCATCTCGCCGTCGATGGGCGTCTTCGGCCTTTCGGCGCTGGTGGTGGTGATCGTCGGCGGCCTCGATTCGGTCGCCGGCGCGCTGATCGGCGGCATCCTGGTCGGGCTGATCGAGGCCTGGGCGGGGACGTTCCTGGGCGGCGAGTACAAGCTCCTGACCACCTTCGGATTGTTGATCGCGGTGCTGATGGTGCGGCCCTACGGGTTGTTCGGCACGGTCGAGATCGAGAGGCTCTGAGATGCGGATCGCCACGGCCAGACAGAGCTACGCCGCCGACGAGGCACTCTTCGACACGACGACGCAACGCCTCTGGCTCGCCGGCTTCGTCGTCGCCTGCGCGGTCTTTCCCTTCGTCGCCGGCGACTATTGGCTCTACATGGCCTGCCTGGTGGCGATCCACGTGATCTCGGTGACCGGGCTCAACATCGTCACCGGCTTCACCGGCCTGGTGTCGCTCGGCCAGGCCGCCTTCATGGGCGTCGGCGCCTATACGGTGGCGGTGGCGGAGACCCGCCTCGGCACGCCGGTGCTGCTCAATCTGGTCGCCGCCGGCGCGATCACCGCGGCGGTCGGCGCCTTCGTCGGCATCCCGTCGCTTCGGGTGAAGGGGCTCTATCTCGCCATCGCGACGATCGCCGCCTCCTTCATCCTGCACTTCGTCTTCGCCAACTGGAACGCCGTCACCCACGGGGTCGCCGGCCTGTCGCTGCCGCCGGCGACGATCCTCG
Organism: Prosthecomicrobium sp.; assembly: GCA_048497495.1. Classification (GTDB taxonomy): domain Bacteria; phylum Pseudomonadota; class Alphaproteobacteria; order Rhizobiales; family Ancalomicrobiaceae; genus JAFHCF01. The sequence goes on along the minus strand of JAFHCF010000085.1, from coordinate 4,553 downwards.
GGATCGAGCTCGCCCGGCCGTTCTCGCTCTATTTCCTGATCGTGCCGATCGCCTTCCTCGGCGTGCTCGGCGCCGCCAATCTCTTCCGCACCCGCATCGGCCGCGCCTTCATCGCGGTGCGCGACCGCGACATCTCGGCCGAGGTGCTGGGCATCCCGCTGCTGCGCACCAAGCTCACCAGCTTCGCGCTGTCGTCCTTCTACGCCGGGGTGGCGGGGGGGCTCTGGGCCTACTTCTTCCGGGTGGTGACGCCGGAGAGTTTTCCCTTCGTCTATTCGATCTTCTTCCTCGCCGCCGTCATCGTCGGCGGCATGGGATCCGTCCTCGGTTCGATCCTCGGCGCGGTGTTCATGACCATGGTGCCGGAGGTTCTGAAGATCGCCGTCGGCCTCTTGTCACCGATCCTGCCGGACGCGGTGGCGCTGTTGTCGCCGGTGCGCACCATCGTCTTCGGCGGCCTGATCATCGGCTTCCTGATCTTCGAGCCGCACGGGCTCGCCGAGATCTGGCGCCGCATCCGCCGCTTCTTCCATCTGTGGCCGTTCAAGACCTGAGGCCCGGCGGGTTCGGCCGCGCGCGCCGCGCGGCCGACGGGAACACGCATACCCGACGAACAGAAGAAACTCGGAGGAAACCCATGAGCATCACCAGACGCACGGCCCTCGCCCTGTCGCTCGCCGCCGGCACGCTCCTCGCCGGAGCGCCGGCGCGCGCCGCCGACGACATCGTCATCGCCGGATCGATCCCGCTCACCGGCGTCTTCGCCTTCGCCGGCATCGGCATCCATGCCGGCATCCAGGACTATATCAAGATCGTCAACGACGCCGGCGGCATCGCCGGGCGCAAGGTCACCTACGTGGCGGAAGACACCGCCTACAAGGTCGACCAGTCGGTGGCGGTGTTCAACAAGTTGACCAGCCAGAACAAGGTCAACCTCTACTACGGCGACAGCACCGCCTTCGCCAAGACGATCAATCCCGAACTCAACCGTCTCGGCTCGATCATGATGGCGGGCGCCTCCTTCGCCACCGAGCTCAACGACCCGAAGGTCTATTCCGACCAGTTCATGGCGGGGCCGGACTATTCGGAAATGGTCGGCATCCTGCTGCAGCACATCGCCAAGGTGAAGCCCGGCGCCAAGATCGCCTTCGTCAATTCCGACACCGAGTTCGGCCGCGATCCGATCGCCCCCGGCGAGGCCATGGCCAAGAAGCTCGGGCTCGACGTGGTGGTCAAGATCGCCACGCCGCCGACCAGCGTCGACGTCTCCACCGAGGTCTTGAAGCTGCGTCGCGCCGATCCCGACTACACCATCTTCCACGGCTACGTGCTGGCACCGCTGCCGGAATTCATGAACCAGGCCAAGCAGCTCGGGCTGAAGACCAAGTTCATGGGCACCTTCTGGTCGATGGACAACTCGATCTGGGGCAAGGTCGGCGCCGCGGCCGACGGCTTCATGGGCGTCATGCCCTATCGCTACTACTACGACACCGACGGCAAGTCGCCGATGCTCGAGAAGATCCGGGCCATGCGGCCGGAGTATCAGACGACGCCCTATATCCAGGGCTTCCTGACCACCATGCTGTTCCTGGAATCGGCCAAGCGCACGCTCGAGGCCGGCAAGGAGCTCAACGGCGCCAACCTCAAGGCGGCGCTCAACACCATCAAGGACTTCGACACCGGTGGGATCATCGGCACGCCGATCACCATCACCGGCAACTCGATCCCGGTGGGCCGGATCTACCGTTACGACGCCGCCAAGAAGACCATGGTGGCGGACTCGGACTGGATCCAGTTGGGAAAGTGACCGGCCGATGACCGACGCCATCCTCGAGATCGCCAACATCGAAGTGGTCTACAACCGCACGGTCCAGGTGCTGCGCGGTCTGTCGCTCACCGTTTCGCGCGGCGAGGTCGTCGCCCTGCTCGGCTCCAACGGGGCCGGCAAGTCGACGACGCTCAAGGCGATCTCCAACCTGTTGGAGCTCGAGGACGGCGCGGTCACCGCCGGGCGCATCACCTTCGACGGAACGCCCGTCTCCGAGCTCACGCCGCACGGTCTGGTGCGGCGCGGTCTCTTTCACGTGATGGAGGGGCGGCGGATCTTCGAGGATCTCACCGTCGAGGAGAATCTCGTCGCCGCCACCTTCGCCCGCTCGGGGCGCAAGGACGCGGGCAAGCCGCCCTTCGATCTCGTCTACGAGTATTTCCCGCGCCTGTTCGAGCGGCGGTCGGGGCGCGCCGGCTATCTCTCCGGCGGCGAGCAACAGATGCTCGCCATCGGCCGGGCGCTGATCGCCGACCCGAAGCTGATTCTGCTCGACGAGCCGTCGCTGGGGCTCTCGCCCAAGCTCACCGAGGAGATCTTCATCATCATCGCCCGGATCAATCGCGAACGCGGCGTCTCGATGCTGCTGGTCGAGCAGAACGCGGCGGTGGCCATGGCGGTCTCGCACTCCGGCTACATCATGGAGACCGGCAAGATCGTCATCGACGGGCCGGTGGAGAAGCTGATGCGCGATCAGGACGTGCGCGAGTTCTACCTCGGGCTCGGCGGTTCGGGCGGCGAGGAAAAGAACTACCGCGAGATCAAACACTACAAGCGCCGCAAGCGCTGGCTCTCGTGAGCCTCGAGGATCGCCATGACCATGACCTTTCCCGAACTCACGCTGCCGCAGATGCTGCGCGCGCAGGCGAAACGGCAGCCGACGCGCACCGCTCTGCGGCAGAAGGAGTTCGGCATCTGGAAGCCGCTCGACTGGGCCGGCTACGACACCCGCGCCGGCCACGTCGGCCTCGGCCTGACGGCGCTCGGGCTCGGTGAGAAGGGACATGTCGCCGTTCTTTCCGAGAACCGGGTCGAATGGGTGCTGGCCCAACTCGGCGCCGGTCTCGTCGGCGCGGTGACGGTCGGCGTCTACGTCACGTCGCCGGCGGTCGAGGTCGCCTATGTGCTCGGCCATTCGGACACCGAGATCGTCGTCTGCGAGGATCAGGAACAGGTCGACAAGGTCTTGGAGCGGCGCGACGAGCTGCCTCTCCTGAAGCGCATCGTGGTGATCGAGAGCAAGGGCATGCGGGCCTATGCGCCCGATCTCGTGATCTCCTTCGCCGCGCTGGAAGACCTGGGACGCGCCGCCCGGACCGATCATCCGACGCTGATCGACGAACGCCTCGCCCGCCAGACGCTCGACGACGTCGGGCTGATGATCTACACCTCCGGCTCGACCGGGCGGCCCAAGGGGGCGATGCTGAGCTGGCGCAACCTGCGCGGCGAGGCGATCGCGGTGGTCGAGCGGCTCGGCCTCGATGCCGACACCACCCATCTCTCCTACCTGCCTCTGTGCCATGTCGCCGAGCAGATGCTGACGACGATGGCGCCGCTCTACCTCGGCAGCCGCATCGACTTCGGCGAGAGCCTGCGCACCGTCCAGGAGGATCTGCGGGAGGTGGCGCCGTCGATCTTCCTCGGCGTGCCGCGCATCTGGGAGAAGCTGGCGTCGTCGATCCACATCAAGCTGATGGAGGCGGGGGGCCTGCGCCGCCGCCTGTTCGACACCGCCTTCGCCGCCTGCGAGCCCTTCGCCACGGTGCCGCCGGCCGAGCGCACGGCGCGCCAGCGGCTGACCTTCGCCGTCGCCTATTGGCTGGTCTTCCGGTCGCTGCAGAACTTCATCGGTCTCAGGCGGGCGAGGATCGCGATGACCGGGGCGGCGCCGATCAGCCCGAAGATCGTCCGCTGGTTCCGCACCCTCGGCGTGCCGCTGGTCGAGGTCTACGGCGCCACCGAGACCTCGGGGCTGGTCACCGCCCAGAGGCTCGACCATCTGGCGGCCGGTTCGGTCGGCTCGGCGGCCGCCGGGGTGGAGCTCAGGCGCGGCGCCTTCGACGAACTCCTGGTGCGCGGCGACGTGGTCTTCGCCGGCTACTACAAGAACGAGGCGGCGACGGCGGCGGCGATCGTCGACGGATGGCTGCACACCGGCGACGTCGTCGCCGAGGTGGACGGCGAATTCCGCATCGTCGACCGCCTCAAGGACATCATGATCACCGCCGGCGGCAAGAACCTGTCGCCGTCGGAGATCGAGAACACGGTCAAGGCCAGCCCCTTCGTCAAGGAATGCATCGTCATCGGCGAGGCGCGCAAATACGTCTCGGCGCTGATCCAGATCGATTTCGAGACGGTGTCGACCTGGGCGGAGGATCAGGGCATCGCCTTCACCCATTTCCGAAGCCTGGTCGAGAACCCGAAGGTGCGCGAACTGATCGAGCGCGAGGTGGCGGAGGCGAACGGCAGCCTCGCCCAGGTGTCGCACATCCGCCGGTTCCATCTCCTGACCAAGGAACTCGATCACGACGACGACGAGGTGACGGCGACGATGAAGGTGCGCCGCTCCAACATTCAGCAGAAATACGCGACCGAGATCGCCGGGCTCTACGCCGGGGCCTGAGCGGACCGCCATGGCCTTCGAAACGATCTGAGAAGAGGACAGACCATGCGGGTTCAGGGACAGGCGGCGATCGTCACGGGTGGGGCCTCCGGGCTCGGCGAG
>JAFHCF010000084.1:0-14978 GCA_048497495.1 Prosthecomicrobium sp. | reverse complement strand
CGCGCCGGCTTGAGTTTCGCAATGCGCTGGTGTCAATTGCCTCGGGTACGTCGAGGCGGAGGATGGTCCGCGCTCTTCAGTTCGCGTGTGATCCGCGTGTCTTGCGCGAATCACGAAGCGGTGGGGAGAGACGGTCGGAATTCAAACCGCGACACCACCGGACAGAGGTCGAGACAACGACCCTCGGGCGGGACGCGACGATCGGGCCGGGCCGAGGCCCGCCCGATACGACCAACGGGGAACCATCATGCAGGAAATGATCGACAACATCGCCGCTCAGGTCGGCATCGCGCCGGATCTCGCCCACAAGGCGACATCCATGATCGTCGACTTCATCGCCAATCACGCGCCGGCTGAATACGTCGACCAGATCAAGCAGTACGTGCCCGGCTTCGACGAGGTCGCGGCGGCGGGTGCGGCGCATGCCGAGGCGGCGGCGGTGGAGACCTCGGGCGGCGGCCTGATGGGCGCCCTCGGCGGTCTGATGGGCGGCGGCGGAATCGCCGGGGCTCTCGGCAGCCTGATGGGCGGCTCGGACGGCGGCAGCATGAGCACCGCCATGGCGATGCTCGGCACCCTCCAGAAGGACGGGCTCGACATGAGCCAGGTGCAGTCGCTGGCCGGCGGTCTGGTCGATCAGTTGCGCGCCAGCGCCGGCGACGAGGTCGTCGACGAGTTGGTGGCGGGGATCCCCGGGATCGGCCGCTTCCTGGCGTGAACGCGACATGCGTCGAGCGCCACGGGGGTATTGAAGAATCGCGGATTTCGCGTTCAAATCGTAGTTGAAACTTGATTTTGCCGCCCGCGGCTCATCGTCGGCGCGGTCTTCGGAGGAAATGAGAATGGCCAACATCGCCACGATCGAAGGCATCGGCCCGGTCTACGCCGAGAAGCTCGCCGCCGCCGGCGCCACGACGGTGGAAAAGCTCCTCGACATGGGCAAGGATTCCAAGGGCCGCAAGGCGCTGGCCGCGGCGACGGGCATCGACGAGAGCCTGATCCTCGACTGGACCAACAAGGCCGACCTGATGCGCATCAAGGGCGTCGGCGAGGAGTATTCCGACCTGCTCGAGGCCGCCGGTGTCGACACGGTCAAGGAACTCAAGCATCGCAATCCGGAGAACCTCCTCGCCAAGATGACGGAAGTCAACGAGGCGAAGGAGCTGGTGCGCGCCCTGCCGACCCTCAAGGCGGTCACCGACTGGATCGAGCAGGCCAAGGTCCTGCCGGCGGTGATGACCTACTGAGGCGGGATCCTCCCGTCCACGGCACCCGACAGAGCCCACTCGCGGCGACCGGAGACGGTCGAGCGGGTGGGTTTTTTCGTGTCGCCTCGGGCGCGCCCGCGGCGCGTGCCGGCGTCCGCCTCGGAACCGAGGACGGCGGGGGTCGTCGGTGGCGGGCGTGAAGGCGCGCGACTTCGTCGTTCAGAGCCTGATCTGGCCGTGACGCAGAGCCTCCACGACCGTGTGGGTCTTGTTGGAGGCGTTCATCTTGTCGGACGCGTTCTGCAGGTGGGCATGAACGGTGCGCTGGGAGATCGCCAGAACCTCGGCGATTTCCGATGCCGTCTTGCCGACGGCGGTCAGTTGGAGCACGTGACGCTCGCGCTCGGACAGATCGCCCGGCCGCGCCGCGTCGATACGGCGGGTCGCGATCAGGGCCCTGAAGCCCGCAAGGCAATAATATTCGAGCCCCGCGAGCGCCGAGGGGGATGTCGCCATCTTGGGGCCGGCGATCACCACGCAGCCCTGATAGGGCCGCAACTCGTGGATCGGTATGGCGATCACCTCGGCGGCGTCACCACCGGCGGCAGCGACGAGATCGGACACGATGGTGGTGTGGCCCAACGCCGGTAGGCTCGGCATGACCATCTGCAGCGCCCCGTGACGCACGACGAAAGGGCGGTGGGCACACATGCACCAGGCCAACAGGCAATCGTCGTTCTCGACGTCGATGACGTGTCCGCCGCCGCGCCGATCGGGCCAGTCGATCCGCAAGATGAGCTTGGTGACCGGGCGATGTGGCAGCGGCAGGCCGGTCAGCAGAACGTGTGTCGCCCCATAGCGCCGCAACCCCCGCTCGAAGAGGTCGAGGACTCGATCGGCTTCTCCCACCGTCGAGAGTTGGATTGCGGCGGAATAAATGCCGTCATCTACTCCCTGATCCATTGGGTCACACTCACTCCGCGATTCGAGACCCCAATGTGGACAACGCTCATATTCAATCAATTGTCGATTCTGACGGTGTCGTGAACCAGATCGAACCGAATGAGGAGCCTCGCCGCAGGGGCTCCCCGGTCTCGATACACCGGGTTCGGCGCCCAAGTATATGAGAAATATCACAGAATGAAGGTATGGAACGCGACGGCCCCGGTGTTCATCGCTAACATACGCCAATTCCAAGCATTTTCACGAACCGTAAATAGCACCCCTTTTCCTGTACTCGTATTACCACGTACGACCATAGCATGATGGAGTACGGATGTTGGTGGCATTGTAGTTGGACTAGTTTCCGCTCGGCGGCGCCCCGACGGGTGGCGCGCCCGCTCTGCCCGCAGGAGCGTTCGAGTGCGTGTCACGCCACGCCGACGGAATTGAAGCGGCACGATCGACGGGTTCGACCGACCGAAGATCAAGGGGAGTTCAGCGTGAAGACCGATATCAAGCGTTTCACCGAATCCTTCGACGCCCGGAGCCGAGAGGACTGGGTGGCGGCCGCCACCAAGGCGTTGAAGACCGTCCCCTTCGAGCGCCTGAAGACGACGACTCTCGACGGCATCGTCATCGAGCCGATCTACGATCGCAGCGAGGCGCCGGTGGCGCTGGGCGCGCGGACCGCCGGACAGCCCTGGGCGGTGATGGCGCGAATCGATATTCCCGGCAACAAGACCGCCAACCTCCAGATTCTCGAGGACCTCGCGGGCGGCGCCTCCGGCCTCGACCTGGTCCTCGCCGAAAGCCCGAATGCGAACGGTTGGGGGCTCACCGTCTCCTGCGCCGGCTGCGTCGCCAATCTCCTCGCTGGCGTCCATCTCGATCTGATCCCGATCCGCGTCGACGGTGGGCGGCGGACGGCGGAAGTCGCCGGACTGATCGCCGACTTCGCCGCCGCCCAAGGCAAGACCGTCGATCTCGCCCTGATCCAGGACCCGATCGGCGAGCTCGCCGCCACCGGCCGGCTCGCCGCCACGCTCGAGGAGGCGATCGGCGCCGCCGCCACCACGGCCGCGACCTTCGGCGGCACGGTGCTCGAGGCCGACGGCCGCGTCTGGCACGGCGCCGGAGCATCGGAAGCGCAGGAACTGGCGGCGCTGCTGGCCACCGCCGTCACCTACCTGCGCGCTCTCGAGGCGGCCGGCCTCGACCTGGCGGAAGCCGTGACCCGGATCGGCTTCACCGCGGTCGCCGACCAGAACCAGTTCCGCACCATCGCCAAGCTGCGCGCCCTGACCTACCTGTGGGCACGGGTGCAGCAGGCTTGTGGGGTGACACCGGCGGCGCCGCGCATCCATGCCGAGACGGCGCGGCGGATGATGACCCGGCACGATCCCGACACCAACATGCTGCGCGCCACGGTGGCGACTTTCGCCGCCGGCGTCGCCGGCTGCGCCTCCCTCACGGTGCTGCCCTACACCAGTTCGGTCGGCCTGCCCGACGCCTTCGCCCGACGGGTGGCGCGCAACACCCAGTCGATCCTGATCGAGGAATCGAACCTGCACCGGGTCGCCGATCCGGCCGCCGGGTCCGGGCTCGTCGACACCCAGACCCACCAACTCGCCGAACTCGGCTGGAGCCTGTTCCAGGCGATCGAGGCGGAAGGCGGCATGGGCGCCGCGTTGCGCTCCGGCTCGTTCCTCGCTCAGGTGGTGACGACGGCGAAGCGGCGGCAGGAGGCGATCGCCAAACGGCGCGAACCGGTGACCGGCGTCTCCGAATTCCCCAACGTCGCGGAAACCGTCCCGGCGGTGATGGACGTGGCGCCCCCCAAGGCGCGAACCGCGCCGACGGTCGAGGAGGTCGCCGCCTTCACGCCGCGTGGGCTCGGCGAGGCCTACGAGGCCTTGCGCGACCGTTCCGACGCCGCTGGTGTCCGGCCGAAGGTGTTCCTCGCCAATCTCGGGCGGATCGCCTCCTTCACGGCACGAGCGACCTGGGCCAAGAACTTCTTCGAGGCCGGCGGCATCGCGGCGCTCACCAACGACGGCTTCGCCTCACTCGACGATCTGGTCGAAGCCTTCGCGGCCTCGGGCACCAAGGCGGCGATCCTGTGTTCCTCCGACGCGATCTATGCCGAACAGGCGGTCGAGGCGGCGACGGCCCTTAAGCGCGCCGGCGCCGAACCGCTCTATCTCGCCGGCAAGCCGGTCGATGCCGAGGCGGCGGCGGCCTACACGGCGGCCGGGGTCGACGGCTTCATCCACGTCGGCGTCGACGTGGTGGCGACACTCACCGCCGCGCTCGACAGGCTCGGGGCCTGATCGTGCCGCCGGAGCGGCTCCGGTCGCTCTCACGCGAACGTTCGTCGATCTCGGCGTCTGCCGGATCGACGTGATATCCTGAAAGGCGAGCCGACGCGCGACGCGGGCTCGCCAGACGAAGACGAGGACTGGGCCCATGAGCCGCATCCCGGATTTCACTTCCCTCCCCTTCTCCACCGTGGCCGTGCCGGCCTCGGCGGAAGGCGCCACCGTCTGGACGACGCCCGAGGACATCGACGTCGCGCTGGTCTACGGCGCGACGGATCTCGAGGGTCTCGACTTTCTCGACACCTGGCCGGGCCTGGCGCCGTTCCTGCGCGGCCCCTACCCGACCATGTACGTCAACCAGCCCTGGACGATCCGCCAATATGCCGGTTTCTCGACCGCCGAGGACTCCAACGCCTTCTATCGCCGCAATCTGGCGGCGGGCCAGAAGGGCCTCTCGGTCGCCTTCGATCTCGCCACCCATCGCGGTTACGACAGTGATCACCCGCGGGTGACCGGCGACGTCGGCATGGCGGGCGTGGCGATCGACAGTATCTACGACATGCGCACGCTGTTCTCCGGCATCCCGCTCGACCAGATGAGCGTGTCGATGACGATGAACGGCGCGGTGCTGCCGGTGCTCGCCCTCTACATCGTCGCGGCGGAGGAGCAGGGCGTCGACCAGTCGAAGCTCTCGGGGACCATTCAGAACGACATTCTGAAGGAGTTCATGGTCCGCAACACCTACATCTACCCGCCGACCGCCTCACTGCGCATCATCTCGGACATCTTCGCCTATACGTCGAAGAACATGCCGAAGTACAATTCGATCTCGATCTCCGGCTATCACATGCAGGAGGCCGGGGCGACGGCGGATCTCGAACTCGCCTACACGCTCGCCGACGGCATCGAATACATCCGTTCCGGCCTCGCCGTGGGTCTCGACGTCGACGCCTTCGCGCCCAGATTGTCGTTCTTCTGGGCGATCGGGATGAACTTCTTCATGGAAGTGGCCAAGCTCCGGGCGGCGCGCCTCCTGTGGGCCAAGCTGGTCAAGGAGAACTTCCACCCGAAGAACGAGAAGTCGTTGTCGCTCCGCACCCACAGCCAGACCTCCGGCTGGTCGCTGACCGCCCAGGACGTCTTCAACAACGTGGTGAGGACCGCGATCGAGGCGATGGCGGCGACGCAAGGGCACACCCAGTCGCTGCACACCAACGCGCTCGACGAGGCCTTGGCGCTGCCGACCGACTTCTCGGCCCGCATCGCCCGCAACACCCAGATCCTGCTGCAGCAGGAGAGCGGCACCTGCGCCACCATCGACCCGTGGGGCGGCTCCGCCTATGTCGAGCGGCTGACCGCCGAGCTCGCCGCCAAGGCGCTGGCCCACATCGAGGAGGTCGAGGCGCTGGGCGGCATGGCCAAGGCGATCGAGGCCGGCATCCCGAAGCTCAGGATCGAGGAGGCCGCCGCCAAGACCCAGGCGCGGATCGACTCCGGCTCGCAGACCGTCGTCGGCGTCAACAAGTACAAGCCGACCACCGAACAGGCGATCGACGTGCTCAAGGTCGACAATTCTGCGGTGCGCACGGCGCAGATCGAGAAGCTGCGGCGTCTGCGCGCCGAGCGCGACGAGGCGGCTGCCCAAGCCGCGCTCGAGGAGCTCACCACCCAGGCGACCGCCGGCGGCAACCTGCTCGATCTGGCGATCAAGGCGGCGCGGGCCAAGGCCACCGTCGGCGAGATCTCGCTGGCGCTCGAGAAGGTGTTCGGCCGCCACAAGGCCGAGATTCGCTCGATCCAGGGTGTCTACAAGCGCGAGGTCTCCCGTATGAGCGACGCGGTGGAGAGGGTTCAGAAGCTGGTCTCGGACTTCGAGGCGAACGACGGTCGCCGTCCCCGCATCCTGGTCGCCAAGATGGGCCAGGACGGCCACGACCGGGGGCAGAAGGTGATCGCCTCGGCCTTCGCCGACCTCGGCTTCGACGTCGACATCGGGCCGCTGTTCGCGACACCGGAAGAGGCGGCGCGGCAGGCGGTGGAGAACGACGTCCACATCGTCGGCGTGTCGTCTCTTGCCGCCGGCCATCTGACGCTGGTGCCGGCCTTGAAGCGGGCGCTCGAGGCGGAGGGTCGCGGCGACATCATGATCGTCGTCGGCGGCGTCATCCCGCCCCAGGACTTCCAGGCGCTGATCGACGACGGCGCGGCGGCGATCTTCCCGCCGGGCACGGTGATCGCCGACGCGGCGGTGAAGCTCCTGGCCGACCTCAACGCCAAGCTCGGCTACGTCCCGGCGCAGGCGGCGCAGTGATCTGACGCCGTTCGACGACATTCGAAGGCCCGCCGCGAGAGATCGTGGTGGGCCTTCGGCGTTTGGGGAGACGGTGGCGACCGCCTCGATCCGATGCTATGGTAGACGGGAACCGAGGTGTCTACCATGCTCAACATCAAGCGACCCGAGACCTACGAACTGGCCAAGCGGCTCGCGGCCCGCACCGGCGAAAGCCTGACCGAGGCGGTGACCAAGGCGCTCGAGGAGCGGCTGGCGCGGCTGGAGGACATGCGCCGGACGAACATCGAGGAGCGTATGGCCAAGATCCGCGAACTCCAGAAGGACGTCCGCGCGTATTTCGGAGATCGCATGCCGACCTTGAAGGAACTCGACGACGACATGTACGATGAAGACGGACTGCCGCGATGATCGTCGACACCTCGGCGGTCGCCGCGATCATCCTGTCCGAACCGGAGAGTGACGCCTTCGAGAAGGCCATCCTGGCGGCGGACCTCGTCTCCATGTCGGCCGCCAATCACCTCGAGCTGACGATCACCATGACCCGCAAGGGCGGGGCGAGGCTGCTGCGGGCGGCCGACGATGCCATCGAGCAACTCGCCATCGAGATCCTCCCCGTCACCCTCGAGGAAGGCCGGATCGCGCGCGAGGCCTTCCTGCGCTACGGACGCGGCTTTCATCCGGCGGCGCTCAACTATGGCGACTGTTTCGCCTATGCGGCGGCGAAGGCGCGGGGGCGGCCGCTGCTCTTCAAGGACTGCGACTTCACCCGCACCGACATCGCGGCCGTGGCTCTCACACGTTGATCTGCTGTCCGAGTTCGACCACACGGCCGGAGGGAATGCGGTAGAAGTCGGTGGCGTCGGAGGCTTCGCGGGCGAGGCGGACGAAGAGGATGTCCTGCCAGTAGGGCATTTCCGAGCGCGCCGACGGCTTGAACGAACGGCGGCCGACGAAGAAGGTCGTCTTCATGATGTCGTACTTGATCCCCTCCTTGCGCAGGAGCGTCAGCGCCAGCGGAATGTCGGGGGTCTCGGCATAGCCGAAATTGACGATCACCAGGGTGAAGTCGTCGCTCAAAACCTCGATGTGGAGCCGTTCGTCGTCGTCGACGAAGGGAGTGCGCGCCGTCTTGACGTTGAGGATCAGGTTCTGGCGATGCAGGACCTGATTGTGCTTCAGGTTGTGCAGGACGGCGGTGGGCGCGGTCTCGGGATCGAGGGTGAGGAAGACGGCCGTGCCCTCGGGCCGGAAGGGGTGGCTGCGCGCCAGCATGCGGACCAGATCGGCGAGCGAGACGCTCTCGCGGCGCATCTTCTCGAAGACGATCCGGCTGCCGCGCGCCCAGGTCCACATGATCAACACCATGGTCGACGACAGGCCGAGCGGCAGCCAGCCGCCGTCGACGATCTTCAGCGAATTGGCGGCGAGGAAGGCCGCCTCCACCGAGAAGAAGGGCAGCACCAGGGCGAGGCTGGCCCACCGCGACCAACCCCAGACGGTGCGCAACATGACGAAGGCGAGACCGCTGTCGACCAGCATCGTCGCGCTCACGGCGATGCCGTAGGCCGAGGCGAGGTTGGAGGAGTTGCGGAAGGCGACGACCAGAAGCACGACGCCGGTGAACAGCAGGCGATTGATGCGCGGCATGTAGATCTGGCCGCGCTGGGTCTCCGAGGTGTGGCGGACCTCGAAGCGCGGCAGGAGCCCGAGCCGCACCGCCTGGCGGGTCAGCGAATAGGCTCCCGAGATCACCGCCTGACTGGCGATGACCGTGGCGAGTGTCGCCATGATCAAGACCGGAACCAGCGCCCAGGGCGGCATCATCTGGAAGAACGGATTGTCGATCGCCTCCGGGTGGGCGAGCAGGAAGGCGCCCTGGCCGAGGTAGTGGATCGCCAGGGCGGGAAAGACCACGGCGAGCCAGGCGAGGCGGATCGGCTTGCGGCCGAAGTGGCCCATGTCGGCGTAGAGCGCCTCGGCGCCGGTCACCGCCAGGAACACCGACCCGAGCACCACCAGGGCGAGGCCGCGCGCTTGCGCCAGGAAGCGCAGCGCGTGGCGCGGGTCGAGGGCCGCGACGATGCCGGGGTCGTCGAGAATATGGACGAAACCGGAGGCCGCCAGGATGGTGAACCAGACCAGCATGATCGGCCCGAACCAGACGGCGACGGCGCCGGTGCCGCGCGACTGGACGATGAAGAGCACGGCGATGACCACCAGAGTGATCGGGATCACCCAAGGTTCCACCGTCGGTATCAGGACCTCGAGCCCCTCGACCGCCGAGAGCACCGAGATCGCCGGCGTGATCACCGCATCGCCGAAGAACAGGGCCGCGCCGGCGGCGCCGAGGAGAAAGACCAGGGGCGAGCGCCGGCCCATGGCGCCCTCGATGAGAGCGAGCAGGGACAGGGTGCCGCCCTCGCCCTTGTTGTCGGCGAGCATGAGAAACAGGACGTATTTCAACGTGACGACGACGACCAGAGCCCAGATCAGCAGCGAGACGACGCCGAGGACCTCGGTACGGACGAAATCGCCGCCGTGGAGATGACGCAACGATTCGCGCAGGGCATAGAGGGGGCTGGTGCCGATGTCGCCGTAGACGACGCCGATCGAGCCGACCGTGAGGGCGGCGAAGCCGCCGCCGCCGCCCGAATGGCGATTACCTCGGGAGGCGGCGGCGATGGTCTCCTGATGCATTGCGAAACCTCCGGCCCGATTTCCGCCACTCGGGCGCTCCCGTCCCGCGTCGCGAGGCGGGCCGGCAGCGCGGCGGCGCCCATCGATCGAGTGGCTCCGACCTCGCGTAATCGAACCGCGCGTCTCATACGAACCTTCCGCCCGCTGCGAAAGTCGCATGATTGCGGAGAGCGGTCCACGTCGTCGCTCGCGCTCTTCGCCACGTCGTCGCTCTCGCTCTTCGCCACGTTGCCGCCGTGTCGCCGTGATCGGCGGCGAAGTGGACAGGCGGGACCGGACGGCCTATCGCCGGGGGGTCCGATTTTCCTTTCGATTCGGGGCTGAACCACGATGACGAGAAAGACGGCGGCAACACTCGCGACGAGCGCGATCGTGGCCGGACTGGTCGCCGGCTGCGGCGGACCGACCGGCGACAGTTTCCGCAGCGGCGCCTCGGCGCCCGCCTTCCAGGCGACCGGCGAAACCTTTCTGGAGATCACGGCGCAAGGGGCCGGGCCGATCACTGCGGCGATGCCCTATTCGTCCAAGGCGATCCTCGCCCAGATGCCGGGCTACACCACCGGCAACGTCACCATCGGGCTCGAGAACACCACAACCGACGCGCTGGTGCTGTTCAAGGAGGCCTACGGCGGCCGGATCCAGGTGTTGCACATCCTCGGCTCGGGCGGTCGCATCGCCCAGATCCACGGCGTCACCCACCATGTCGTCGGCCCGGCCGGCGAGCGGCCCGGCATGAGCCTCCGCGAGGCGCGCACCGATCCCTCGACCTGCCGCATCGGGTCGGGCCTGTGGCTCGGCATGGCGATCTGCAGGTCACGCGGCGCGGCCAACGTGACGCTGACCTATTCGTTCCAGGGCGAGGCGGCGATGTCGCCGTCGCTGCCGCCGCGCGACGTGCTCGAAACCGGCATGCTGCAACGGATCATCTGGACACCGCCGGCGTGATGGTGGCACAGACGAGGGGATCTCATCCACTCGTCCCGATCTGAACCGACGAGGGGATCCCGTCCGCTCGTCTCGGCCTGAACCGGCGGGTGGTCCCTTCTGGCGCGTCGACCCCGCGCCGGCGCGCCGCAGGAGCCGTCGATGACCTCCTCCACCTTCTCCGCCCCGACCGACGGGCTCGCTCATGTCTCGGTCGACGCCGCCGGCGACGTCTCGACCACGCCGCCGATCGCGCCCTCGACCCCGGTCGCCGCCGCCCGCGACGTGTCGATCGAGGACCTGGCGGCGAAGATCGTCGCCGGCGACCGCTCGACCTTGGCGCGCGCCATCACCCTGGTGGAATCGAAGAAGCCCGAGCATCAGGCCAAGGCCCGCGCCCTGGTGCAGGCCTTGCTGCCGATGACCGGCACCGCCCACCGGGTCGGCATCACCGGGGTGCCCGGCGTCGGCAAGTCGACCACGATCGATCAATTGGGCGCCAACCTGACGGCGGCCGGCCACAAGGTGGCGGTGCTCGCCGTCGACCCGTCGTCGACGCGGACCGGCGGCTCGATCCTCGGCGACAAGACGCGGATGGCCAGGCTCGCCGTCGACCGCAACGCCTTCATCCGCCCCTCGCCGTCCTCGGGCACGCTCGGCGGCGTCGCCGCCAAGACGCGGGAGACGATGCTCTTGTGCGAGGCGGCGGGCTTCGACGTCGTCCTGGTGGAGACCGTCGGCGTCGGCCAGTCGGAGACCACCGTCGCCGGCATGGTCGACTTCTTCCTGGTGCTGATGCTGCCCGGCGCCGGCGACGAGTTGCAGGGGATCAAGAAGGGCGTGCTCGAGATCGCCGACATGATCGCCGTCAACAAGTCGGACGGCGACAACGCCACAAGGGCGCGGCAGGCGGCGTCGGAATATCGCGCGGCGCTGAACATCATGGCGGCCAAGAGCGCGGCGTGGTCGCCGCCGGTGGTGTTGGTGTCGGGCCTCGCCAATCAGGGCCTCGACGAGATGTGGTCCCAGGTCGAGACCCACCGGACCAAACTGACCGCCACCGGCGAGTTCGCCGAGCGGCGGCGGACCCAGCAGGTGTCGTGGATGTGGTCGATGCTCGAGGACCGGGTGATGCAGGCGTTGCGCCACGACCCGAAGATCGCCCATCGCCTCGGCGAATTGGAGACCGGCGTGCGCGAAGGCGCGGTCTCCGCCTCGCTCGCCGTCGACGAGATCGCCGGGGTCCTGGGGATCTGAGGCGGGGGGATCGGCGACGAAGCCTTCCGCCCTGCCCCGCGCGTTCCTCGCCGGAGTCTCGCGCCTGCCGCCGATCCGTGATCGCGACGGACCGAACGCGGGAGGCGCTTCACCCGCGGCGATCTCGAGGCGTCGATCGTGCACCGATCGCGGTGTCGAGGCGTCGGTAACCCCGCCTTCGCCGCAACCATGATCGCGGGAAATCCTCGCCTCGCGGCGATCGGACGGGCATGATCGCCGTATGCCGCCATTCGAGAGGTTCCCGTTGATCGATCGCCGCGCCCTCCTCCTCGCCTCCCTCGCCCTGCTGCTCGCGCCACGCGCCCGCGCGGCCGTCGTCGGGGCGGACCTCGCGCCGAGCCGGGGTGACCAGACCGAGGCCTTCCGCGCCGGGCTGGCGAGGGCGGTCGCCGAGAAGCGGCCCTTCGTGCTGGCGCCGGGGACCTATCGCATCGGCCCGGTCGCGGTGCCGGACGGGGCGCGGATCCACGGCACGCCGGGCATGACGACCCTGGTGCTCGGGGCGGACGGCGCGATCCTGTCGGGGCGCGGCGCCAAGCGGATCGTGCTCTCGGGGCTCGCCCTCGACGGGCAGAACCGCGCAGGCGGGCCGGCGCAGGGGCTCCTCTCCTTCGCCGACGTCGCCGATCTCAGGGTCCTCGACTGCATCGTCGGACGCGCCGGCGACATCGGCCTCCTCGCCGAGCGCTGCGGCGGCCGCATCGAGGCATGCACCATCGCGGCGATCGGCAGCCACGGCCTCTTCTCCCGCGACGGTCGCGGGCTGACCATCGCCGACAACACCGTCTCCGATTGCGGCGAAGGCGGCATCCTGGTGCATCGCTCGACGCCGGGCGAGGACGGCGCCGTGGTCTCCGGCAATCGGGTCGAGCGGATCCGCGCCAAGTCGGGCGGCACCGGTCAGGTCGGCAACGGCATCAACGTCTTCCGCGCCCACGACGTCGCCATCACCGACAATCGCGTCGGCGACTGCGCCTTCTCCGGTATCCGGGTGAACGGCGGCTCCAACGTCCGCATCATCGGCAACGAGGTGCTGCGCTCGGGCGAGACGGCGCTCTACGTCGAGTTCGAATTCACCGGCGCGGTGGTGGCGAACAACATCGTCGACGGCGCCGCCAACGGCATCTCCGTCGTCAACTTCATGCAAGGCGGGCGACTCGCCACCGTCTCCGGCAACATCGTGCGCAATCTGCGTTCGACCGGCCCCTATGCCGGCGGCCTGCCGGGCTTCGGCTACGGCATCGCGGTGGAGGCCGACACCGCCGTCACCGGCAACGTCATCGAGGGCGCGCCGCTGTGCGGCATTCTCGCCGGGTGGGGCGAATATCTGCGCAACCTGACGATCACCGGCAACGTGGTGCGCGAGGCCGGGGTCGGCGTCATGGTTTCGGTGGTGGAGAAGGCCGGGGTGGCGGTGATCTCCGGCAACATCTTTCAGGCGACCCGTGGCGGCGCGGTCGTCGGCTATCGCTGGGGGCAGGCGGCGACCGGCGATCTGGCGCTCGGCGGCATCCCCGTTCCGGCCCATCTGACGATCGATCGCAATCGATCGATTCCATGAGGATTTTCTGATTTTTTCCATATTCGATGGACAGCTACAATTCATCCGAATTTTTTACAGTGCATTTAGTGCATATACCGCACGATCCCACGGATGGGGCGTCCGCGCCTCGGTTCGAAACGGGACGAAACCACCGATGCTCACCTCTCGCCTGTCCGCTCCCACGCTCGTCGCGCGCTTGCTCGAGCGCCTGCGGAGGCTCGGGAACGATCAATCCGGCAATGTCGCGCTGATCGCGGCCCTGGCGGCGGTTCCCTTCATATTGGCGATCGGCATCGCGGTCGACTACACCCGGGCCGCGGCGGCCAAGAGCGATCTCCAAGCCGCCATCGATGCGTCCGTTCTGGCGGGCGCCCAGGACGGGACGGCCGGTTGGACGACGGTCGCCGGCGCCATGCTGTCGTCCTCGGTCAAGACGACCGACTTCACGCTCTCCTCGAGCAGCTTCACCAAGGGCGCCGACGGCAATTATGTCGGCATCGCCAGCGGCGCCGTCGACACCGCTTTCGCCAACCTGTTCGCGGTATCGTCGCTGCCGGTGAGCGCCACCGCCACGGCGGTCGTGAAGGCGTCCAGCGACAACGTCTGCATCTTGCTGCTCAACACCTCGGCGACCCCGGGCCTGCTGCTCAACAGCGGCGCGACGATCAACGCGCCCAATTGCCAAGTTCACGTCAAGTCGACCGGCAACCCGGCGGCGACCTTCAACGCCTCGACGACGCTGTCGACCAAGAAGATCTGCGTCGCCGGCGCCAACGTGATCGACAACGGCGGCACCCATCCCAACCTGACGAAGGGATGCGCCACCGCCTCCGACCCGTTCGCCGGGACGTTGCCGACGCCGGCGTCCTCCTCCTGCACCTACTCGAACGTCAACGTCAACGGCGGAACCTATACCGCATGGCCCGGTGTCTATTGCGGTTGGATCAATTTCAACAACTCTCCGACGGTCAACTTCCAGCCCGGCGTCTACGTGATCAAGGGCGGCGGCGTAAACGCCAACGGCGGCACTTGGAACGGCAACGGTGTCACCTTCTATTTCCCCGACTCGTCCTACATTCAGTACAATGGCACGGTGAAGCTCAACCTCAGCGCTCCGACCTCGGGTACTTACGCCAATCTTCTGATGTATGAGGCGGGTGGTCTCGGCAAGACCGGCTTCTCGATGAACGCGACCGATGGCGCGACGATGAGCGGCCTGATCTATCTGCCGAGCCGCCAGTTGACCCTGAACAGCGGCGCCAGCGTCGGCTCCGAGAACCTCACCCTGGTGCTCGACACGTTGACCGTGAACCAGGTCAACTGGACGCTCGACAGTTCGGCCAAGTCGATCCCGGTCGGCGGCACGAGCGGAAGCGCCGGGATCTACCTCAAGCGTTGAGACCTCGAGCGTCGAGACGATCGAGCCAACCGTCGGCGGCCCTGAGCCCGCCGACGGTCGCGCCGTTCCAGTCGCGAATCGTGGGGCGCAGGAAGCGCTCGAACCCGTCGTCCTCGGCGCGCCCGAGCAGTCGCGTGACGAGGCTCGCCGTCACCACTTCCGCGGCCCGCGCCGCGCCGTCGTCGCACTTGACCGCGAGACCGAGCCCGAGGCCCGGCAAGGCGGCGCAGAACACCCCTTCCGCGCCGGTCTTGACGTAGGCCGCGCCGCCGCAGGCGCCGATGAAGTCGGTGCAGAAGCGTTCGGTGCCGGCGATCATGAAGGGTTCGGCGATCGCCGCGTCGATCAGCCGCCGCGCCGCCGCCGCCCCGCGCGG
>JAFHCF010000083.1:0-5834 GCA_048497495.1 Prosthecomicrobium sp. | reverse complement strand
CTGTCCCTCCCCCACGAGGGGGGAGAGGACCGGAGGAGAGCGCCTTCGCCGCTGGGACGCTTCGTCGAGGGGCTGGGCGCCCATCAAGGGGCCCGCCCCACCCGGCTCTTCGTCACTGCGGCAGCTTGTCGTCGATGCCCTTGACGTACCAGTTCATCGACAGGATGGCGCCGTCGTCGAGATCCTTGACCGTGGTGCCGTCCTGCTTGGTGATGGTGCCGGCGAAGGGCTTGAGCGTGCCGGCCTTGATCGCCGCCGCGGTCTTCTCGGCCATCGCCTTGACGTCGTCGGGCACGTTGGCGATCGGCGGCAGGACCACCGCCTCTTCCTTCATGCCGTCCCAGGTGTCGATCGCCTTCCACGAGCCGTCGAGGGCGGCCTTCACCCGGCCGATGTAGTAGTGCGACCAGTCGTCGACGATCGAGGTGATCTGGGCCTTGGGGGCGAACTTGGCCATGTCCGAGGACTGGCCGAAGCCGAGGATGCCCTTCTCCTGCGCCACCTGCAGCGGCGCGGTGGAGTCGGTGTGTTGGGTCAGGATGTCGGCGCCCTGGCCGATCAGTACCTTCGCCGCGTCGGCTTCCTTGCCCGGGTCGTACCAGGAGTTCACCCAGATGATCTTGACCTTGACGTTCGGGTTGACCGACTGGGCGCCGAGTATGAAGGCGTTGATGCCGGAGACCACCTCGGGGATCGGGAACGACACGATGTAGCCGATGGTGTTCGACTTGGTCATCTTGCCGGCGATCTGACCGATGACGTAGCGGCCCTCGTAGAAGCGGGCCGAGTAGGTGGCGACATTGTCGGCGCGCTTGAAACCGGTGGCGTGCTCGAACTTCACGTTCGGGAACTTCTTGGCGACCTTGAGGGTCGGATCCATGAAGCCGAAGGAGGTGGTGAAGATCATCTGGTTGCCGTCGCGGGCGAGGCGCTCGATGGCGCGCTCGGCGTCGGGGCCTTCCGGCACGTTCTCGACGAAGGTGGTCTGGACCTTGTCGCCCAGCGCCTTCTCGACCGCCTTGCGGCCCTGGTCGTGCTGGTAGGAGTAACCGAAGTCGCCGACCGGGCCGACGTAGACCCACGCGGCCTTGAGTTTGTCGGCGGCGGCGGCCGGACCGGCGAGACTCGCGCAGAGCGCGAGTGCCAGTGAACCGGCGACGGCGCTCGCCATCGCGTCACGGCGGGTGAGCGCGGACCTGTTCTTCATGTGCTTCCTCCATCGGATGCGGGCGGTACGAAATCTGAGCGGCGCGCGCGCCCGACCGCGAAGGGCGCGCATGCCGAAGCTTCATCGATCCGGCACGAACGGCTGACCGAGACAGGCGGGCGTGTCGGCCCTGGCCTTGCCGCGTCGCCTCGAGATGACGACCAGCGCGGCGATGGTGACGAGATAAGGCAGCGAGGACAAGAGCTGTGCCGGCACGCCGACGCCGAGCCCCTGGACGAAGAAGCCGAGGATGGTGACGGCGCCGAAGAGATAGGCGCCGATCACCAGTCGGCCCGGCAGCCAGGACGAGAACACCACCAGGGCGAGCGCGATCCAGCCGCGGCCCGCCGTCATGTTCTCGATCCACTGCGGCGTGTAGGCGAGCGACAGATAGCCGCCGCCGAGGCCGGAGAGCGCCCCGCCG
Organism: Prosthecomicrobium sp.; assembly: GCA_048497495.1. GTDB lineage: Bacteria > Pseudomonadota > Alphaproteobacteria > Rhizobiales > Ancalomicrobiaceae > JAFHCF01. Next base: position 4,203 of record JAFHCF010000083.1, on the reverse strand, counting down.
AACAGCACCGCGCCCCAGCGCACCCGCATCACCGAGTAGCCCAGCGCATGGGCCGAGCCGTGATTGTCGCCGACGGCGCGCAGGATCAGGCCGACGCGGGTGTGGAAGATCACCCAGGAGACGACGGCGGCGAGCACCAGCGACAGGTAGACCAGCACGTCCTGGCCGAAGAGCACCGGCCCGACGAAGGGGATGTCGGTGAGGCCGGGGATGTGGAGCTTGGCGAGGCGGACACCGGGCTGGCCGACGAAGCGTTCGCCGATCAGTCCCGACAGGCCGAGGCCGAGCAGCGTCAGGGCGAGGCCGGTGGCCACCTGATTGGCGACGAGATTGAGGGTGAGGACGCCGAAGGGCACGGCGAGGAGCGCCCCGGCGATCGCCGCCGCGACGATGCCGAGATAGGGCGAACCGGTGGTGAGCGCCACGGCGAAGCCGGCGACCGCCCCCATCACCATCATGCCCTCGACCCCGAGGTTGAGGACGCCGGCGCGCTCGGAGACGAGCTCGCCCAGCGCCGCGAGCAGCAGCGGCGTCGAGGCGGTGACGATGGTGAGCAGCACCGAGAGCAGCATGTCGTTGGTCATCCGGCGGCGCCCTCCCGGGAGGCGGGTCGGCCGGCGACGAAGCGCAGGCGATAGAGGATCAGGGTGTCGCAGGCGAGCACCCAGAACAGCAGCACGCCCTGGAAGACCCGCGCCGCCTTGTCGGAGATGCCGAGCGCCACCTGCGCCGCCTCGCCGCCGAGGTAGCTCACCGCCAGCATGAAGGCCGCCACCACCACGCCGATCGGATCGAGCCGACCGAGGAAGGCGACGATGATCGCGGTGAAGCCGTAGCCGGGCGAGATGTTGGGCTGGAGCTGGCCGACGGTGGAGGCCACCTCGACGACGCCGGCGAGGCCGGCGAGGCCGCCCGACAGGAGGAAGACGAAGACCACCATGCGGTCGGAGGAGAAGCCGGCGAAGCGGCCGGCGCGCGGCGCCTCGCCGAGGACGCGGACCTCGAAGCCCTTCAGCGTCCGCCGCATCAGGACGGCGAGCGCGATCGCGGCGGCGATCGCCAGCACGATGCCGAGGTTGAGGCGGCCCTCGCCGAAGGTCGGCATGGTCTGCCAGCCCTCGAAGGAGACGGACTTCGGGAAGTTGTAGCCGTGGGGATCGCGCCAGGGGCCGCGCACCAGCCAGTCGAGCAGGAGCTGCGAGACATAGACCAGCATCAGCGACACGAGGATCTCGTTGGCGCCGGCCTTGATCTTGAGGTAGGCGGGGATCGCCGCCCAGATCATGCCGCCGAGGATACCGAGCACCAGCATGGCGACCAGCGTCGCCGGCGACTGCCAGGTGTTGAAGAAGATCGGCACCAGCGAGCCCATCATCGCGCCGGCGGTGAACTGGCCCTCGGCGCCGATGTTCCAGACGTTGGCGCGATAGGCCACCGACAGGCCGACGCCGATCAGGATCAGCGGCGTCGCCTTGACCACCAGTTCCTCGATCGACCACAGCGACGAGAAGGGCTCGAGGAAGAAGATCCACAGGCCCTTCAACGGCGGGATGCCGATCGCCGCGAAGATCAGGCCGCCGGTGACGATGGTGGCGAGGACCGCGATCAGCGGCGAGGCCCAGGCCATCACTTTGGAGCGTTCGGAGCGTTTCTCGAGCTCAATACGCACGGCCGTCGGCCTCCCGAAGCTTGAGGGCGCCCTCGATGTGCTCGGAGCCGCCGTGGGCGCCGCCCATCAGCAGACCGACCTTCTCGAGCGTCATGACGTGGGCGTCGTAGCCGGGCGACAGGACCCCGCGCGAGATCACCGCGATGCGGTCGGCGATCTCGAAGATCTCGTCGAGGTCCTGGCTGATGACGAGGACCCCGGCGCCGTCGGCGGCGAGGTCGATCAAGGCCTGGCGGATCAGGGCGGCGGCGCCGGCGTCGACCCCCCAGGTCGGCTGGTTGACCACCAGGACGCCGGGCTTGCGATCGAGTTCGCGGCCGACCACGAACTTCTGCAGATTGCCGCCGGAGAGCGAGCGGGCTTCCGGGTCGGGCTTGCCCTTGCGCACGTCGTAGGCCTCGGAGACCCGCTTGGCGGTGGAATCGGCGCGGTGGAAGTCGAGGAAGCCGAGGAGGTGGCGGGCGGCGTCGGCGAAGAGATTGTCGCGGGTCAGGACGACGTTCTCGGAGAGGCGGAAGGCCGGCACGGCGCCGTGGCCGAGGCGCTCCTCCGGCACGAAGGCGGCGCCGAGGCCGCGCCGGGCGGTGACGCCGAGGGTGCCGCAGGAGGTGCCGTCGATCACCACGGCGCGATCGCGGTCGGCGCGGCGCTCGCCGGAGAGCGCGTCGAAGAGTTCCGACTGGCCGTTGCCGGCGACGCCGGCGATCGCCAGGATCTCGCCGGCGCGCAATTCCAGCGACAGGCCGCGCAGCGCCACCGCGAAGGGGCCGTTGGCAGGCAGGTCGAGCCCGTCGACATAGAGCCGGGTGGGGCCGGCGACGCGGGCGTGCTTGGGACGGATGGCGTGGACGTCGGCGCCGACCATCAGGCGGGCGAGGCTCGAGGCGGTCTCCTTGGAGGGATCGACGCGGTCGACCACCTTGCCGTGGCGCAGGATGGTGGAGGCGTGGCAGAGCCGCTTCACCTCCTCCAACCGGTGGGAGATGTAGAGCACGGCGCAGCCCTCGCCGGCGAGGCGCTCGAGCGTCAGGAAGAGCTGGTCGGCCTCCTGGGGCGTGAGCACCGCCGTCGGCTCGTCCATGATCAAGAGTTCCGGCTCCTGCAACAGGCAGCGAACGATCTCGATGCGCTGACGTTCGCCCACCGACAGATCGGCGACGACGGCGCGCGGCTCCAGCGGCAGGCCGTAGTCGCGCGACACCCGGGCGATGCGTTCGGCCAATTCGTCCATGTCGCGCGAGCCGGAGAGCGCCAACGCGATATTCTCGGTGACGCTCAGCGCCTCGAACAGCGAAAAATGCTGGAACACCATGCCGATGCCGAGATCGCGGGCGCGCGCCGGATCGGAGATGGTGACAGGTTCGCCCTTCCAGAGGATGGTGCCGGCGGTCGGCTGCAGCGCGCCGTAGAGCATCTTCACCAGGGTCGACTTGCCGGCGCCGTTCTCGCCGAGCAGCGCATGGATCTCGCCGGGGCGGATCGACAGATCGACGTGGTCGTTGGCGGTGAAGGCACCGAAGCGTTTGACGAGACCGCGTGCCTCGACGAGGAATTCGGGCGCGGCCCGATCGGCCGTCGGGGAGCCGCCCTCGGCGGTCACGGTCGCGTTCATGCCCACTCCTCTCGCACCCGCTCGGCGGCGCCGAGCGCCACGCGCGTTCCCCCATGCGTATTCCGTGCCACTTCATCGGCGACCAGGAGTTCGACCGCGATCGCGGCAGCGATCACCGCCGGCTTCTTGGATCGCGGCCCGACGACGCCGATGGGGCAGACCATACGGCGAGTCGCGGCGACCGTGTGCCCGATTTCCGTCAGCCTGCTCACGAATCGGGCACGCTTGGTTTGCGAGCCGATGACCCCGATCCACGGCAGGTCGGCGCGTCGCAGGGCGGCATCGACGATGGCGAAGTCGAGGGCGTGGTCGTGGGTCATGGCGAGGACGAAGGCGCCGCCCGGCGCCGAGGCGACCAGGGTCAGCGGATCGGCCGGCGCGTGCAAGTCGACGTTGCGCGGCGTCGCCGTCGGGAAAGCGTTGGCGCGCCCGTCGATCCAGGCGACGCGGAACGGCAGCGGCGCCAGCGCCAACATCAGGGCGCGGCCGACATGGCCGGCGCCGAAGAGTCGAAGCTCGCGCGGATCCTCGCCGAAGCGTTCGACCAACCCGCCGTCGGGCTGGAGACCCGGCTCCAGCGCCGAATCGTCGACGAGGGTGCGCCGGATGCGATCGTCGGCGACCACGCCCGTGGTGGTGAAGGCGCCGCCCGCCTCGGCGCCGGCCAGGCGTCGCGCGGTATCGAGATCGGCGTGGTCGAAATTCTCGATCAGGACGGTGACCCGCCCGCCGCAGCACTGGCCGAGGTCGGGGCCGAGCACCACCTCCTCGAAGACCACGCGCGGCGTGCCGCTCATCAGGGCGCGGCCGGCGCGGGCGAGCAGGCGCCATTCGAAGGCGCCGCCGCCGATGGTGCCGGAAAACCCGCCGTCGGGCCGCATCACCAGACAGGCGCCGACCTCGCGCGGCGTCGAGCCGCGCG
>JAFHCF010000082.1:0-7537 GCA_048497495.1 Prosthecomicrobium sp. | reverse complement strand
GGATATTGAGGGTGCCGACGAAGGAGGCGACGAAGCGGGTGCGCGGGAAGTTGTAGACCTCGAAGGGGGTGCCGACCTGCTCGGCGCGGCCCTCGTTGAGGACGACGATGCGATCGGACATCGACAGCGCCTCCTCCTGGTCGTGGGTGACGAAGATCGTGGTGATGCCGAGTTCCTTCTGCAGCGAGCGGATCTCCTCGCGCAGGGAGACGCGGATCTTGGCGTCGAGGGCCGACAGCGGCTCGTCGAGGAGGAGGACCTGCGGCTTGACGGCGATGGCGCGGGCGAGCGCGACGCGCTGCTGCTGGCCGCCGGAGAGTTGATAGGGGTAGCGGTCGCCGAGGTGGGGCAGCTTGATCAGCTGCAGCATTTCGGCGACGCGGGCGCGGATCTCGGCGTCGCCCTTCTTGGCGACGCGCAGGCCGAAGGCGATGTTCTGCGCCACCGTCATGTTGGGGAAGAGGGCGTAGGACTGGAACACCATGCCGACGTCGCGCTTGGCCGGCGGCAGGTGGGCGACCTCGGTGGCGGCGATGGAGATCGAGCCCTGGGTGACGCTCTCGAAGCCGGCGATCATCCGCAAGATGGTGGTCTTGCCGCAGCCCGAGGGGCCGAGGAAGGAGACGAATTCGCCGCGCTCGACCGAAAGGTCGAAGTCGTGGACGACGGTGGTCGGTCCGAAGCACTTCTTCAGCCCGCGAATGTCGATGAAGGTCATCGGATCTCCGTACTCATTTCGACCGGGTGCCGCGGGCGGCACCGAAGACCTGGATGAGGCCCATGCAGGCCCAAGTGACCACGAAGGCGATGATCGCCAGCGCCGCCGGCTCGTAGGCGCGGTTGGCGCCGATGAGCTGGAGGTACGGCCCGAAGGCCGGACGGTCGAGAAGGGCGGCGAAGGTGAACTCGCCGATGACGATGGCGAAGGTCAGGAAGGCGCCCGACAGGATCGCCGAGCGGATGTTGGGGAAGATCACCTTGAACAGGATGGTGCCCCACCCGGCGCCGAGGCTCTCGGCGGCTTCCGTCAGGGTGCGCACGTCGATCGCCCGGAGGCCGGTGTCGACCGAGCGGTACATGTAGGGCAGCGCCAGGGTGACGTAGCCGAAGGCGAGCAGCAGGTCGGTGCCGCGCCGGCTGTCGGTCAAGGGCAGCCAACTCTGCGAATTGTACATGCGCAGATAGCCGAAGACGATGACGATCGCCGGGATCACCAGCGGCAGCAGGGTGATGAACTCGACGACCGGCCGGAGTTTCGGCAGGCGCAGCTGCACCCAATAGGCGGTGGGCACGATCAGCAGGACGCCGATGGCGATGGTCACCAGGGCGAGGGCCACCGAATAGGAGAACGAGGCCTGGAATCGGGCATCGCCGAGGACGACGCGATAGGCCTCGAAGGAATAGACGCCGCGCTTCATCCGCATCGAGAACTCGACCGTGGCGATCAGCGGGATCAGGAAATAGGCGGCGCCGAGGATCACCGCGAGCCACGGGCCGAGCGTCGACTTCTTCATCGCGACCACCTCTCGGCGCGCCCGCGCAGCCAGATGTATGTGATGTTGGAGACGCCGGTGATCAGGATCATGCCGAGCGCCAGGGCGTAGCCGAGGTTCTGGTTGTGCAGCACGTCGCCGCGGATCTGGGCGTAGAGCAGGATGGTGACGATGTTGAGCGACGAGCCGGTCAGGGCATAGGCCGTGGCGACCGCGCCGAAGGCATTGGCGAAGAGCAGCAGCGTCGCGCCGAGCAGGCTCGGCCACAGGACGGGCAGGCCGATCCAGCGCCAGTACTGGAAGGTCGAGGCGCCGAGGATCGACGAGGCCTCGCGCCATTCCTTCTTCAGCCCGTCGAGGGCGGGCGTGAGGATCAACACCATCAGCGGGATCTGGAAATAGAGATAGGTCAGCGTCAACCCGAAGAAATTCAGGAGATTGAAGCCGCTGGCATAGATGTTGAAGCCGAGGAAGGTCGTCAGCGCCCAGGTGACGAGGCCGGTGCGGCCGAGGGTGGCCAGGAAGGCGAAGGCGAGCGGCACGCCGGCGAAATTCGAGGCGACGCCGGAAAAGGTCATAAGCGTCGGGCGGATCCAGGCGGGCAGGCCGCCGCCGACCGCCGCATAGGCGAGGAACGCTCCGATCAGCGCGCCGCCGATCGCCGAGGCCGCCGAGATCTGGATCGAGATCCAATAGGCGGCGACGATCGAGGGCTGCGACAGGTCGGCGATGTTCTTCAAGGTGAAGTTGCCGTCGCCATCCTGGAAGGCGCCGACGACCAGGATGGCGGTCGGCATCACCAGGAAGAGGGCGGCGAAGAGGAAGAACGGCGCGACGCCGATCCAGGCCCAGGGCAGGCGGAGACCGCTCGGTCCTCGCGATGGTGCGGCACTTTGGTCCAGCGACAAACGTCGGCCCCCCCGGGTTCGGCGAAGACGCGCGCGCCGTTTTGGAGGGCGCGCGCGGTGGGTTTCGGTGGTCGAGCGCCGCCGGGGATGCCGGCGGCGCGATCGATCACTTGGTGACGTTGGCGCCGACGACGCTGTCCCACTGCTTGGTGATGACTTCCTTGGCGGCGCCCTGTTCGGCGAGCGTCGGGAAGACGGCCTTGGCGTAGGCGTCGGCCGGCGGCAGCTTGGCCAGCAGATCCGCCGGGATCTTGCCCTTGGCGGCGAGATCGTTGAAGCGGATCGGGTGGCAGTAGCCCTTCAGCCAGCCGATCTGGCCCTCGTCGGAATAGAGATATTCCATCCACAGCTTGGCGGCGGCGGGATGGGGCGCGAAGGCCGAGATCGCCTGGACGTAGACGCCGGCGACGATGCCGGACTTGGGGATCACCACGTCGACCGGCGGGTTGCCCTTGAGGGTGTCGCGGTCGGCCAGCGCGTTGTAGTCCCAACGGATGATGATCGGGGTGGCGCCCTGCGCCAGCGAGGCGGCCTTGCCGATGACGGGCACGAAGTTGCCGGCCTTGTGGAGCTTGGAGAAGAACTCGAGACCGGCGGTGCCGGCCTTGGCGGCGTCACCGCCGGCGGCCGAGAGGCCCGCGGCGTAGACGCCCTGGATCGCCTGGGAAGAGGCGCGCGGGTCACCGGCGAGCGCCACGGCGTTCTTGAACTCGGGCTTCAGGAGGTCGGACCAGTCGGTGGGCGAGGTCTTGACGATGTCCTTGTTCACTTCGAGGGCGAGGACGCCGTAGTAGTCGCCGTACCAATGGCCGTCGGCATCCTTGGCGCTGTCGGGGATCGAGGCCCAGGTCGAGACCTTGTAGGGCTGGATCAGGCCGTCGGCCTTGGCGGTGGGGCCGAAGGACAGGCCGACGTCGATGACGTCGGGGGCCTGCGGGCCCTTGTTGCCCTTGTTGGCCTTGATCGCCTCGATTTCGTCGCCGGAGCCGGCGTCGGGGTTGAGCTCGTTGACGGTGAGGCCGTACTTGGCCTTGAAGCCCTCGATCAGGCCAGCGTAGCCGCACCAGTCGTGGGGGAGGGCGATGACGGTCAACTGCCCTTCCTTCTTGGCGGCGGCGACCAGTTCGTCCATCGACGCGGCACCGGCGGGAGCGGCCAGGGCCACGACGACGACGGCGGCCACGGAAATCATCAGAGCATGTTTGGTCTTCATCGGTGCGACACCCCTTACCTTCGGAACCCCGAGCGGGCCGATCCGCGTCGACCCTCGGCGGGCAGCGATGCGAACGGTGCCCGACGGGGTTGGCTACAACCAAGTGATGACACTTTCGTGTCGGATGAAAGCTTGCGATTTCCGCAGCCTGCGCGGACGCAGACCCGACGGCCCCTTCGTCATGAAACCGTCATGCGGAGCTCAGTAGGCACGATCCGTCCTTCGCCGGTCAAGGGGGGAAGGGACTTCGTCGCAAGTACTTCCCCTCTGTCGGCCGACCCCGCCGGGGGATCGCGGCGCCCGTCACGGGGGGCTCGTGGCGGGGTGCGGCGAGAGGCTCAACCGCGCTCGATCAATCCGTCGGCGCGGGCCTGGACGTCGCGCATGAAACGCTCGAGCAGGGCGCGCTCGGCCGGATCCAGGGCGCCGAGCAGATAGTCCTCGCGGGCGCGCACCAGAGGCACGATCTTGCGGTGGAGCGCCGCGCCCGTCGGCGTGAGGCTGAGGTTCTTGGCGCGGCGGTCGGTCGCGTCCGCCTCGCGGCGGATCAGTCCGGCCTCGACCAGACGGGCGACGGCGCGAGAGACCTGCATCTTGTCGAGGGTCGAATAGGGGCCGATGTCGCGCGCCGCCATGGTGCGGTTGGCGCCGAGGGCGGCGAGCACCCGCCATTCGGCGCGGGAGAGGTCGAAGCGATCGGCGTAGAGCTGAGACACCGCCATCGACACCCGCTCGGCGAAGACCGCGAGCCGGTAGGGGAAGAAGCGGGTCAGGTCGAAGCCGTCGCCGTCGAGGCGCTCGCCCGCCGCGCCGGCCTCGGACCGGCTCTTCTCGTCCTGGTTCATCGTCACTCCCGAGACGGTTTCACCCGTTACCATCAGGCCGGTCGAGTCTCGCGCTTCCGTCGCGCCATGGTCGGCGCCTCGGATGTTCCCCGCACTATCGGGCCGAGGTCGGCGTCTCCGCAATCCCCGCCGCGCCACGATCGGCGGAAATGAGAGCCGTCGTGTTCGTATCGCGAACGAAACCGGGGCGAGGCGCGGTCGGCGCTTGCGACGATTAGTAACAGACGTTACCAATTGTCGCAGCGGACGTCAGATCCGCGAGGGAGGCCGCTCATGATCGTCGAGAAGTTCCACCACGTCGCCTTTCGCTGCAAGGACGCCAAGGAGACGGTCGCCTTCTACGGCCGCATCCTGGAGATGGAGCTGATCGGCGCCATCGCCGAGGACAGGGTGCCCTCGACCAAGGCGCCCGATCCCTACATGCACATCTTCCTCGATGCCGGCATGGGCAACATCCTCGCCTTCTTCGAGCTGCCCAATTCGCCGCCGATGGGGCGCGATCCCAACACGCCGGAGTGGACCCAGCACATCGCCTTCCAGGTCGCCGACCTCCAGGTGTTGGAGAAGGTCAAGGCGCGGCTCGCGGCGGAAGGGATCGAGGTGGTCGGGCCGACCGATCACGCCATCTTCAAGTCGATCTACTTCTTCGATCCGTCGGGCCACCGGCTGGAACTCGCCGCCTGGACGACGACGCCGGAGGAGATGGCGAGGATGAAGGCGGTGGCGCACGAGATGGTCGACGAATGGGCGGTGACCAAGAAGCCGCCGCGCCACACCGCCTGGCTGCACGAGAAGGAATTCGGCGGCACCTGACGCCGCCGATCACCGCAAGACGACAACGAGCCAGCCGCGACCGGACATGTCTGTCCGGCGACGGTGGGCCGTCCCTCGGGGGGGATCCGCCATGTCGAAGACCTACAGCTATCCCAAGTTCGCCTATCGCCGATCCACCGAGCAGGCCGAGGGTCGCGTCGTCCGCCATCCGGTCGTGGTGATCGGCGCCGGCCCGATCGGGCTCACCGCCGCCCTCGACTTCGGCAGGCGCGGCCTCGCCACGGTGGTGCTCGACGACAACGACACGGTGTCGATCGGCAGCCGCGCGGTGTGCTACGCCAAGCGGCCGTTGGAGATCTGGAACCGGCTCGGCTGCGCTCGGCCGATGCTCGACAAGGGGGTGTCGTGGAAGGTCGGCAAGGTCTTCTTCGAGAACGACCTGCGCTACCAGTTCGATCTCCTGCCCGAGGCCGACCACGAGATGCCGGCGATGATCAACCTCCAGCAATATTATCTGGAGGAATACATGATCGCCGAATGCGAGAAGCTCGACACCGTCGATCTGCGCTGGAAGCACAAGGTGATCAGGCTGACGCAGAAGCCGGATCACGTCGTCCTGACGGTGGAGACCCCGGACGGCGTCTTCACCATGGAGGCCGATTGGGTGGTGGCCTGCGACGGGGCCAATTCCGATACGCGGACCATGGTCGGGGCGGGGTTCACCGGCCAGTTCTTCCAGGACCGCTTCCTCATCACCGACGTGGTGATGAAGGCGGACTTTCCGACCGAACGCTGGTTCTGGTTCGATCCGCCCTTCCATCGCAATCAGTCGACGCTGCTGCACAAGCAGTCGGACGACGTCTGGCGCATCGACTTCCAGCTCGGCTGGGACGCCGATCCGGTCGAGGAGAAGAAGCCGGAGAACGTGCTGCCGCGGCTGCGCGCCATGCTCGGCGCGGAGACCGAATTCGAGCTCGAATGGGTGTCGATCTATCAGTTCGCCTGTCGTCGCATCGACAATTTCCGCCACGGCCGGGTGCTCTTCGCCGGCGACGCGGCGCATCAGGTGTCGCCCTTCGGGGCGCGCGGCGCCAACACCGGCGTCCAGGACATCGACAATCTCGGCTGGAAGCTGAAGCTGGTGATGGCGGGCGCCGCGCCCGAGGCCCTGATCGACACCTACGACGAGGAACGCGCCTTCGCGGCGGACGACAATCTGCGCGCCTCGACCCGTTCGACCGATTTCATCACGCCGAAGAGCGAGATGAGCCGGCGCTTCCGCAACGCCGTCCTCGAACTCGCCGCCGAGCAGCCCTTCGCCCGGCCGCTGGTCAACTCCGGGCGGCTGTCGACGCCGACGCCCTATGTCGCCTCCTCGCTCAACACGGCCGACATGGACGTCTTCGAGGGCACGATGGCGCCCGGCACCAACTGCGCCGATGCGCCGGTGACGGCGGGCGGCGAACCGAGTTGGCTGCTGCATCACCTCGGCGAGGGCTTCACCGTGCTGTGCTTCGGGCCGGCGCCGGTGACGGAGGTCGTCTGGGGCGAGATACGGGTGCCGGTGCTGGAGATCGGCCGCGACCTCGTCGACGCCAAGGGTCTTCTCGCCGCGCGCTACGACGGCCGACCCGGCACCACCTATCTGATCCGCCCCGACCAGCATGTCGCCGCCCGCTGGCGCGCCTTCGACGCGGCCGCGATCGAACGTGCGGTCGCCCGCGCCTGCGCGGCCTGAGGAGAGAGACGATGAAACTCGAGCTCCAACCCAACATCGCCGATCCCGACGGCTTCTATCAGGAACTGATCGACAGCCAGCGCGACCTGACGGACGCCGAGGCGCAGATGATGAACTGCCGGCTGGTCCTGGTGCTGGCCAATCACATCGGCGATCGCGAGGCGCTGCGCCAGGCGTTGCGGGTCGCCGGAGGGCGGATCGACTGAGGCTGCGCCGGGATCGGCGTTGCGCTCGGGCCGGGCGAGGCGGATCATGGCGTGGACGGGATCCGCCCCGTCGATCGTCGACGATCGGCCAATGTCGACGATAGTTGACCGACCGGTTGGTCAATGTATTATGAGCGTCCAGAAATCGAGGATCGGCATCGAACCGGTCCCGTTCGACAGGTGAGGAAACCGATGAAGATCTCCATGCGCGCGGCCTTGGCCGCTCTTTCGCTCGTCGCGCCGCTCCTGGCTCAGCCGGTGCTCGCCGCCGATCCGATCAAGATCGGCTCGGTGTTGTCGGCGACCGGGCCGGCGGCGTTTCTCGGGGATCCCGAGGTCAAGACGCTGCAGCTCTATGTC